>JBHIAO010000670.1:0-3053 GCA_046758565.1 Anaerolineae bacterium | reverse complement strand
TCTCCTACTTCGATCTCGCCAGGTGGCTCAGTGGACAGCCATTGCTTGGCGGCGGCTAGTGCCAGTGGTCAGTTATCAGTGATCAGTCTCTGTTTACTGAGGTCACTGATTAGGGTGTGTTTCAAATGAGTTAGACTTGGCATCAATAATTAATAGTGAACAAACAATGATGAATAGTTAATTCTTGGTGTCACGACGCGCCGTTTGTATGCTGCTGCTCATGATGCGACACAGTTGATCGCATTCGTCCAGTAGATCGTCTAAGCGATCACTGGCAACAGTTGACTGCGGATGATCATTTTCAGCCAGACTCGTGATTCATTCAACCAGTCGTTCTTCGATGTCATCTCCTTTCGCCACAGCCCCCCTCCATTAACCATTAATTATTCACTGTTCTGCATTAATTGTTGGATACCTCATTGTTCTATTTCAACTGATATGAAACACACCCCACTGATTACTGGTCACTGTTCACTGAATACTGATCACCGCACAAGAAACGACAGGCGAACGGTGTGGATCGTTAGTTGAAGCTCGGCAGCGGTGATGGTTCCCGACGAATTCTGGCGTTGATCGATCCAGACCGCCACAGCTCGGCCGGCCTCGCCGCCCGCGATGGCCGGCGCCTCCTGTGCGGCGGGCCCCTCATCGTCGTTGACTCGCCTGTTCCGGCCCCAGTGCATACCACCTGGCCACCGAACCGCCGCGTAGATATCCGTCTCGCCGTTGCGGCTGTCTTGCCACAAAGCGTAGGCGATGCCACGTCTATCGACAGCGATGCGCGGTGCACTGCCACTCAACACGCTGGGCCGGCCAGACAGCACCTGCCACACGCCGTTGATGCGCGTCGGGCTACCCCATGTCTCAGCCCCTGGTCGCAGCATTGCGGAGTAAACCTCGCCGGCCGTGCCGGCATCCCAGACGGCGTGAACGGTGCCGTCTGGGGCCGCAGCAATATCCGGCCGGGCGTTGGTCGCACCCGGTCGGTGATCGACCCGCCGGCCAGGCTCCCACATCATAGTTCCCGCCGGCAGCCGCGCTGCATAGATGGCCTGGGGATCACCGGGACCGTGGCGGGCATCCTCCCAGATGACATACACATTGCCGGCATCATCGGCGGTGATGGCCGGCCGCGCCTGCTCCGTGATCACCTCGACGTCTGGGTGCACCACCGCCGGCCCGGTCCACGTAGTCAGGCCGGCGAATCGCATCGACCACTTGATATCGCGGCTGTGCCTGTCGCCGAAGCTTGCCAGGTCTGACCAGACTACGTGTACGTTGGCGTGGGCATCCACGGTGAGATCAGGCTGGCCGGCGATGTCTTGAGAATCGACGTTGATCTGAACCGGCCCCTCCCAGGTGATCCCACCGTCCATACTCCAGGCGAAGAGGATGTCAGCCCTGGTTTCGGGGAGCCCACGCGCCCATGCAACGCACACTGCTCCTGGCGCCGCGGCCGCGATGGTTGGCCAACTGGCATTGCCGGCATCGCTGCCTGGAACCTCGATTGGTGGCGTCCAGGCACCGCCGGCTGGCCGAGAGGCAACATAGATTCCCCGGCCGGCACCAGCCTGGGCATCGTACCATACGGCGTAGGCCCGGCCGGCATCATCCACAGCCACATCTGGGTTCTGGGGGATGGCCTGGGGATCGGAAATCGCCACATTGCCCGACCAGAGAGAGTCTTGCGACTGCCATGCGTTGACCTGGGTGACCAGGAGAAGGGCCACGGCACAAAGGACCGCAAGGATGCCGGCGGTCAGATGGATTCGCTGGAGGTGCGTTCGCCGTTTCACGGCGCGATTCTAGCAGATTCGGGAAGGCGGCGCAAGCAGCTCGTTTCGCTTTGGTCTCCTGTCTACTGATTAGATGCGTGAAAATCACGATAGGTTGCCAATAAGGGAATACCCAGGCCATCAGAAGGCTCACATTTAGCAGGCCATGGATGGCAAAACCCGTTACAATTGATGCAAAGCCATCACCAATGAACCAAACTATCAGGCTAACGGCTATTGCTGTCCACGCCCATCTTTCCCCGCGACGGAAAGGGCCATAGGCTATCCATCCGCAGGTGATATAGATTCATTCATAGCACGATTCCCTTTGGACAGGTTACCCGTGGTTATGTGCCTCTCGCGCATCTGCCAGACGCTGTAGAACTGAAGCGCGGCAAAGATCGCGACCACCTCGGCGACCAGGGCGATTGCCCACTTGCCGGCGGTAGTGAGTGAGAACCAGCCGGCCACCAGGAGGATCGCGCTGTCGATCACCCAGGCTGTGTCCAGGATTGCTGCGATGAGGACTAGCCGGCGATTGATCGGTTCGCGGGCGGCAATCCAGAAGAGTAAGGCTGCGTAGAAGAGGAGCCCTACTCCTATGAGGGTCAAGATTGCCGGTGCATCCACGCCGATGAGCGACGCCAGCGGCTTGGCAGCGACGATGAGGATGGCACCACTAATGCCCGAGAAGATGGACAATGACCGCAAGGCAGGGAACGACAACCCATTGATTGTGTATGGCACGAATTGGTGCCCCAGTTCGCTCTGGGACAGAACCTATTTGGAAGAGCACGGTATCTACTTCAAGTGGGTGGACATCAACGCCGATCCCGAAGCCCGAGCCTTCGTGCTGGCACAGACGGGCGGATATGCCAGCGTTCCGACACTCCGCTTCCCCGACGGCGAAATTCTGATCGAGCCCGGCGTGCGTGAGATCAAACGGCGGTTTGGTGGCGAGCGCAGAAACGTCATTGGTCGGGTGCGTTCGCTGTTTGGTGTGTGAACACGGACCTCACCAGACGACTACACCTAGTGAATGAGGGCATCTAGCGCTTCGTCGTTGGTGGGATGACTGCGGAGCGCACCGAGCAGCAGACTTAACGCCTCGGCGTCGCTCATGTGTTGCAGCCGGCGCCGCAGCCGGCGAACCCGATCGAGCGTGTCCGGATCCAGCAACAACTCTTCCTTGCGGGTTCCGGAGCGGTCGATAGCCACTGCCGGATAGAGTCGCTGCTGCGCCAGTTCGCGGTCCAGGTGCACTTCCATGTTCCCCGT
>JBHIAO010000669.1:0-3055 GCA_046758565.1 Anaerolineae bacterium | reverse complement strand
CATAGCGCCCCGCCAGGCGGGTGCCGATGCCGGGCAGCGAGAGCAGCACGGCAGCGGGTGAATTGGGGACCAGGATCTCGGCTTGCTGCTCCAGAGCATCGATGTGGGCCAGGAGATCGAAGTAGCGCTGAGCTTCGGCCTGGAGTTGGACAGCCAGAATAGCGGCGACATCGTGGGGCGGCAACAGCGCCTCAGAGACGATGTGGAAGGCTTTGCCGGCGGTCTTGGGACCGCAGCGCCCGACGTGTTGACGTAAGAAGGCCTGAATACCATCTTGGCCGAGCGCCAGAAAGTCGTGCGGGTTGGGGCAGTGCTGCAGGATGGCCTGGACCGACAGGCGCTCCAGGGGATGGGACTTGACCAGCGGCACCGGTGCCTCCAGCTCGGGATGCATCTTCTGGAAACGCTTGACGTTGACCAGCAGCCCCGGCCAGAGCTGGTCGATCTGGGTCAGCATGGCCAGTTCCCGTCGGCGGCGCTGACGCTGGGCGGTGCGATAGGCCCTGGCCCACAGGACAAAGGGCATCTCGTCCCCGCCGGGCAAGCGGGCGCGATAGCCCTGGCCGTCGCGTAGGCACAAGGCGATGGCGTCCAGGTCGATGCGATCGGTCTTGCGTTGCCGCGCGCCAGAGAGGATGTCGCGCTGGCGCTTGACGACCAGCGGGTTGAGGAAGCGAAAGTCGAGCTGTGGCTGAGCGGCCGCGTCGTGGAAGTCGGCATAGCGCGCATCCAGCGCGCGGGCCAGCGCCTCGTGGTAGATGCCCGTGGGCTCCATCCCCAGCACGATGCGCACGTACTGGCCGCTTTGCAGCAAGCCATCCAGCACGCCGGCCAGCTCCTCGAAGCCGGCGCGGTTGGCGCGCAGCTTGCGCGCGGCGACGATGGGCGTGAGGTCGAGACCGGCCAAGACAGCGAACCAGTGAACGTTCTTGCCGATGTCGACTGGCACAAAGGCGGAAGATGTGATAAGATTGGACATGAGTAGCCTCCTTAGGCTGTGAGTAATGACACGCCACATCCCTGATGTGGCTCCTGGTCCGTCCAGGATTGATGTCGCATTGTACCACACCAGGGGGCTACTCATGATTATATCAGACTCCCCTGAAAAAACTCTAGAATCCGTAAGCCCAGGCAGGCCGAGAAATGCTCAGCGAGTACAACGAACTTCGCAATTGAGCCAAAAAAGAAGCGAAAAGAGAAGCAGCAGGCAGGCGGTGATCACACCTTGTCCCTTTTTGATTTGTTTGCCCTGCTTCCTCGGCCTTTCTTTGCGCAACTTGATAACGGTGTATCCGCCGCACATTACTCACAGCGGCTGATCCGACCACGATCATACTGACGCGGGGCTGACCGCGTACCGGCACCTTACCATTTCCAAAAGGGTGTTTGATCGATCTAACCGTGGCTTCCACGGCCGTACGCAAGTTCTGCCCGGTGGCACGCGCATCGGCACACCGCTGGCGACGTAAGGCCAGGTCCACCTCTTGTTGGGAAAAACGCAACACGCGTTCTGCCGTCCGCTTGAGAGGATGGGTAGGACATTGGTTGTAGAATGGACACGTTGCACAGTCAGGAGCAGCAAAAGAGGCGCGGTAACGATTCGCTTTACGTCCAGGGCCAACCGTCGCCCTCTGTTCGTGGGGACAGGTCACATGTTGCGGCTGACCGTCGGCGTTGGTCGCCCAATCGAAATCGTCCAGCCCTAGCTTCTCTTCAGCGGGCTTACGCCCACGGATGGCGCTTTGGACTTGCTCGACTCCCTGCTCCCGCATGGTCGTGTCTACTTGGGGACTGTTGTAGCCACCGTCGGTGTGCATTTGCTCCACATCCGTGCGCGCTTTGAGACCGGGCAGTGCTTCGTCCAGCATAGCCGCATCGTCGGTGTTGTTCGGTTCCGTTTGCGCCTTGACGATCAACTGGAAGTCGTTCTCAGGATGGCAGGTTTCGGTTATGTTGGCTGCGTAGCCACGGTGGTCTTCCCCGCGCTTCCGACGGTAAGTGGCTTCCCAGTCGTCCGGAGATTGTAGGCTGCTGGCACTCAACTCCTGGCCCTCTTTGGGGCGCAGGGCGGACTCGTCGACGACGAAATGTTCCCGAAACACACGTTGCAGCAGCTGATAGGTGGGCTCTTCGCCGTAACGGGGAGCCAACTCTCCTACCAAGCGGTGCATCAATTTACCGATGCCTTGCAGATGTTCAGCGACGTCTTTTCCCTTGAGGTGGTAGATGTATTGCCCGGAACTCCCTCTCAGGTAGGGCTCAAACACTTCCCCGTAGTGCTGTCGGTCTTTCTCGTCCAGCATCCGGTGCACCCGTTGCAGCACCTCGACCAACAACTGCAAGCGCGTCATCTCACGGATGTTGCTGGCAATCATGGTGCTGTCCACACGCAGCTTGTCCGTCTTCAATTCGAACGCGGTGACCTGTTCGTCGGTGACTTGCTCGAAGGCCTGATCGTATAGATTCTCTCCCGTCGCCTGCATATGTTGCGTGACTCGCTTGCGGAAGTTGTACGTCGTGCGCAGTTCAAAATGCCCTTCACGCAAGTCCCGGTAGCCCAAGGCATAGCGCACCTGCACATCATAGCAGAAATGATCGTACATCTCTTCGTCGCTCCAGCCAAAGCCCGACTTGAGGGTGTCTAATCCTACCAAGACGTTGACTGGAATGTTCGGGCGAGATGGTTCGTCGGAGTAGAGCACACCGAAGGGCTCTTCGTCTACCCGCACGAAGTATTCGCGGTAGAAGGTGCCGGCCCAGGATTCTTCCAGCCGTTCCTGTAGCTTTTCCGGCAGAGAATCGATGCTGCTGAACATAGGCATTTGCAGGTGCTGGTCGTTTCGCACAAACATCTGGAGCTCCTTAGATCATCATAGAAGTTTGTGCTATTGTATCACATTCGCATGAAGTTGAGTAGGCACACCCCTTTTTTCAGGGGAGTCAAGGAATCACTTTCAGCACTGCAGTCACTGAGATGTCATCATCCTCACGGGTGTGCCCTGACCTCCCGGAGAGCCTTTTGGATGACAGCCAGAGCTTCGTCAATTGCCAGGTC
>JBHIAO010000668.1:0-3055 GCA_046758565.1 Anaerolineae bacterium | reverse complement strand
GATGCGCTTATCGCGTCCCAGGCAGCGAGCGCCTTTGGCGGTGAGGTACAGGTAGCTCATGACCTCATGGTTCTTGATCTATAATGTTGGAAAAGGGGGTGACGCCTCCACGGGTAACAAAAAGGGGAACTAATGGAACTAAGGGAACTTGAGGGGAACGCCCTAGAGCCGCCCCCTGCCAGGTATGTGGGTAGTTACGGGTGTATATGACTCTGCATAAGGAGGAGAGGAGCATCATGAAACGTCTTTGGTTAATGTCGACAGTGCTGTTAACTCTGGGTCTGGTAATGCTTGGGTGCGTCGCACCGGCGCCGCCTGCCCAGGCACCGGCCCCTGAAGAAGAAGCGCCAAAGGCCCCAGAAGAGGCGAAGGCCAAAATCACGTGGTCTTTCTGGGGATCACCAGATGAGGTGGCAGCCCACGAGGATGCGCTGGAGGCGTTCCGCAAGGCGCATCCAGAGATCGAAGTGGAGATTATGCACATCGAGTGGGCCGACTACTTCACAAAGATGGAGACGCTGTTTGCCGCGGGAAAGCCAGAGGACATCCCTGACGTGATGTTCGTGGGTGGACCGTGGACCCAGAAGTGGGCCTCGCTGGGGGTGTTGGAACCGCTGAATAGTTTCATCGAGCGGGACAACGTGGACCTGGACGACTATTGGCCGAAACTTCTGGCGTACGGGTCGATCGGAGATCAAATCTACGGGTTGTCACGGGATGTACCACCCAACGTGCTGTATTACAACAAGGCCATCTTCCAGGAGGCAGGGGTAGACTTCCCGGACGAGACGTGGACCTGGGAGGGCTTTCTGGCCGCTGCGGAGAAGCTGACGGTGAAGGACGCCAGCGGACGGGTGTCGCGGTACGCCCTGGGGATGGAGCAGGGGAAGTACTGGTACTGGCTGGCCCAGGCCGGCGGGTCGATCGTGGACGACGCCGAGCACAACTTCAGCAACCCCTCGAAGTGCATGCTGGACAGCCCGGAGTCGCAGCATGGGATCGAGTTCATGAACGAATTGTACCGGAAAGGGTACCTGATGCCCAACGCGGACATGGAGGCACAGGGACGGGACCGCGGGGTGTTCATCGCGGATCAGGTGGCCATGATCATCCAGAACGCGTCGCGGGTGTCGGCGTTCGTGGAGGCTGAGAAAGACTTTGACATCGCGCCGCTGCCGGTGCCGTCGGGCGGACAACGAGCGAACGGGACCGGAGGTGCCATCTGGGGTATTTCGGCCCAGTCGGACGCGAAGGAGGCGGCTTGGACGTTTGTGAAGTGGCTGCAGGCGGCAGATGGCGGGCAGCCGATCTATACGGCGTCGGGGCAGATCGTGCCCGCGTTGAAGTCGGTAGCGGCCAGCTCCGTGTTCCAGGAGGTGCTGCCGATCAACACGTCAGCGCTGGTTGTGGAGGCAGAAGCCGGCGGATACGTTGGGAACCCGCTGTTCCCCGAGTGGGCAGACATCCGCGGTACGATTGTGCAACCGAACCTGGAGCGGATCTGGACGGGGGAGGCAACGCCTGACGAGGTGCTGTCGGAACTGTGTGCACAGGTCAACGCCGCGCTCGAAGAAGCCGGCTATCCGAAGTGATAACCACGTTAGGGCTGGTGGATGGTTGGATAGCTGGATGGTTGGATGGTTAGTT
Organism: Anaerolineae bacterium; assembly: GCA_046758565.1. Classification (GTDB taxonomy): domain Bacteria; phylum Chloroflexota; class Anaerolineae; order Epilineales; family JAANWY01; genus JBHIAO01. The sequence continues at coordinate 1,408 of JBHIAO010000668.1, read as the reverse complement.
GGCTCGCACGGCGCTAGCCATCTGGCGAACTATTTTCGTGGTGCACATGACTACGTGATGCGTGATCCGTGAGGGCTTTTTACGGATCACGCATCACGGATCACGCATCACGGATCACGCACCACGGCTTTCGTGAAATGACGGAAGACTGACGATGGCAATGGATAAAGGTGTAGCTGGCCGCGCGGTTGTTGCACCGCCGGCGGCCGAACAGCGGGCCATCAACTGGTGGCGACTGAAGCGGAGCATCGAGCCGTATTTTTTCCTTGCACCCAATATCACGGGCTTCCTTGTGTTCACTGCGTTTCCCGTTGTCGCGGCATTGGCCCTCAGCTTCTTCCGCTGGGAACTGCTCAAGCCACCAGTGTTCGTGGGCGCGGAGAATTTTCAGAAGCTTCTGACGAGTGACCCGCAGTTCCGCAAGGTGGCCTTCAACACAGTTTACTTCACCTTTGGCACCGTGCCGCTGCGTGTAGTTCTCTCACTATTTCTCGCCGCGGCCTTGAACCAGAAAATCCGGGGCCTGACCGTCTACCGCACCCTCTTGTTCATGCCCGTCGTGTCCTCCCTCATTGCCGTCGCCCTGATCTGGCAGTTCATGCTCAACAGCAACTTCGGTCTTATCAACTCAATGATCTTCTGGCTGGGCGACACGCTAGGCATTCAGGTTCATCCGCCGGCCTGGCTGAGTTCGACCCGTTGGGCGATGCCGGCGGTGATGGGCCTGAACTTGTGGAAAAACGTTGGTTTTACCATGGTCATCTATCTGGCCGGGCTCCAGGCTATCCCACAGGAGCTATACGAGGCGGCTGAGGTGGACGGCGCTGGCGCATGGACCAAGTTCAGGCATATCACCATTCCCATGGTATCGCCCACGACCTTCTTTGTGCTGGTCATGTCCCTGATCTGGGCTTTTCAGGTCTTCGACGAGGCCTTCGTCATGACGCAGGGTGGGCCGGCTTTCTCCACCACTACGCTCGTCTACTACATCTACCTGAAGGCCTTCACCTCGTTGCGGATGGGCTATGCAGCCGCCATCGGGATGGTACTGTTTGTCATCATATTCGCTGTAACAGCAGTACAGATGTACTACCAGCGACGTTGGGTATACTACGAGGCGGGGAGGGACTAGAGGCATGGCTGTTCAAACAACCGCTGGGGCCGGTCTCCAGACTCGTCCTGAGCAAAGCCGAAGGGCCGTGCCCCCGACCCGCCGGCCCGGTCAGGATTGGCGCACCCGGGTTGGCCACCTGCTACTGCACGCCTTCCTGTTGAGCAGCGGCATTTTGATGACGGTACCCTTCCTGTGGATGCTGTCTACCTCCCTCACAGCTCAGAAGGACCTTTTCACCTACCCGCCAAAGTGGATACCCGATCCCATCGCTTGGAGCAACTACCGTGAGATCGT
>JBHIAO010000667.1:0-3055 GCA_046758565.1 Anaerolineae bacterium | reverse complement strand
GCGTCTCACCAGAAGTACTTCCAGGCCAGGGCGGACGGTTTCTACAACGATCATGTAGAGGCAGTTTCCTTCGATGACTACAAGGCAAGGCTCGACCACGACGAGCTTCCCCGTGCGAATACAACCGCCCAGTCACTGGCGCAGCTTAAGACCGTTTACGGCAGCCCGACCGTGACGCCCGGGAATGCGCCCGGACTCGATACCGGCGCGACGGCATTGCTGCTTTCCACCCGGACTGGGACTGAGGAGCGAGGACTTGAGCCGTTGGGGATCATCCGCGGGCTTGCCAGCCTTGCCTGTGCGCCGCGCGAGATCGCCGTCGCCCCCGGGTTGGTCATCAAAAAACTGGCGCGGAGCTTGGATTGGAACCCGGAAAAAGTCGATGCCCTTGAGGTGAACGAAGCGTTTGCGGCGGTGCCACTGGTGAGCGCCAAGTGCCTGGCCGACGGCGACAAGAGCCGCGAGCAGAAGATTCTCAAGCGGATGAATCCTCGCGGAGGAGCGGTCGCGCTCGGGCACCCGACCGGGGCGAGCGGCGCCCGCCTGGTCCTCCAATTGATCAAGGAGCTGCGTTCTCGCGGCGGCGGCAAGGGTATTGCAGCCATTTGTGGAGCGCTGGGCCAGGCTGACGCCGTTGCCGTCGTCGTCCGCTGAGCTGAGGGGTCTGCAATGATTAGGGTCCTTGGATAGTGGGGGAAATGGCGACCAAGCTTCCAAAGTTTATTCCGATTCTAACTTCTTTCACGGCCCGTGTCGGCGGGCGCAGTCTGGATGAGTTGTTGATGTCCCCTACTGGATTGGCTCGAGCGATTGCAGAAACGCAAAAACTTGTGGGCCATGACGGGGTGCTCTGCTTGTACTATGCGTCTCTGCTGGTTGCCGCCTGTCTCAACCGAGGGAAGGAGCAGTCACCTAGAGGCCAACCAGCCGGAGTGCGATTGCGTTCAGCCGAAGACATCCTGCGAGCGGGGCAGTTCAGCGTTGTTCTCGAGGCGATTCGAATCCTGAGACACCAGCTGCCAAGTAACGCGTTAATCTTCGCAGCTCTGGCCGGGCCAGGTTTGCTCTTTTCTGAATTGAGGACTATGTCCGAATCATCCACCCAGAGAGACTCAGTCGATGGCGCATATGCCTCCAGGGTCATTGTGAGTGCTGTTCGATCCGCGCTCGAGTCGGGAGCTGATGGCATCGCGCTCATCGAACGTGTAACTGGTACGACCCCGCCGGAACTTCTGTCATCGCATAAGACGATTCGCAAGGTGGTGGATTTCTACGGGTCCACCCTGCTTTTCTTCCAGGAGCCAGGCTCTGACCACCCCGATGCGAGCTCGCACGCTCATTGCATCTTTACCCTGTATTCGCAGGAAAGCGCATGCAACCTGGTCGTTGGGCGTGTCGGTCCGACGTGCACATCCGACGTGGTCCCGGTTACGACGGCCGGCGACCTGCCTGCGGAAACTCCGGTGGAGGAATTGCTGGAGTTGAAAGCCAGGATTCCTGAGGTGCAACGGATTCAGGCAGCGAGTGGAAGTTGAAAGGTGCAAGCATTCGCTTGAGAGGAATACGTGAATTCGATTGACATTGATACTGGCGGGACGTTCACCGACGGTGTGCTTCACTTCGACGGTAATGTCGTCACGGTCAAGGTTGACACCACTCCGCACGATCCGGTCCGGTGCTTTGTCGATTGCATAGAGGCGGGCGCCAAGCTGTTGGGGAAGGACACGGCAGCTTTGCTCAAGGCGACGGAGGTGATCCGCTACTCGACGACGGCCGCGACCAACGCCATCATTCAACGGAAAGGCGCGAAGATCGGCCTGCTGGTCACGGAAGGCGCCGAAGAAAATTTCTACAGTGAGAAAAATGGGGGTACAGCAGTCGCAATATTCCTGGACAAGGCGTTGGTCAAGGGCGTTCAAGAGGAGGTCGATGCCAACGGCATCGTGAAGGTTGAGGTCGACGCAGATAGCTTTCGCGCGGCCACGGAGGAACTGCTCGATAATGGGGCTCGGTTGCTGGTGGTGGCCTTCCGCCATGCAACACTCAATCCTGCCAACGAGCTTCGCGCGAAGAGCTTTTTCAGGTCGTGGTTCCCACCCTATTATCTCGGTACGCCCTTTCTTCTGCTCTCTCATCAGATCAGTCCGCGGGGGACCGATGCGGAACGGCTGAACAGCGCAGTCCTATCAGGCTACCTGCATCGCGGACTGGTCAGTTATCTGTACCGTTGTGATGACGCTGTGCGATCACAAGGGTTTCGGTGCCCGCTGCTCGTTGTTCATTCCACCGGAGGCCTCGCCCGTGTAGCCAAAACCAAAGCGCTTAACACCTACAACTCCGGCCCGACTGCCGGCGTCTTCGGTGCGGCCCGCATTGCACGGAGGTATGGCTTCAACCGGGTCATCACGATGGACATGGGAGGCACCAGCACGGATGTTGCCTTCATCGAGAACGGGAACGTGCATTTCTCTTTCCGCGCTGAGATTGACGGAGTTCGTGTGAGCCTGCCGATGATCGAGGTGTTCAGTGTGGGAGGAGGTGGAGGTTCGATTGCCTCGGTGCAGGACGGCAAGCTTTTTGTGGGGCCGGAGAGTGCTGGATCTGTGCCCGGCCCAGCGTGCTATGACCTGGGAAGCACTTCACCCACAGTAACAGACGCAGATGTAGTTCTGGGCCTGATCGCACCGGACAATTTCTTGGGCGGTCGCCGGCGCATCAACGCAGAACTTGCTCGCAGGGCGATCGAGCAAGCCGTGGCCTCTCCGTTGAAGCTAGGCGTCGACGGGGCCGCGCTGCGCATTCGGAGCGTACTGGCTGAGAATCTGGCGGCCACAATTCGCGTCGAAGCCGAAAAGCACTCTTTCCTACTTCGGGACGCAGTGTTGTTCGCCTACGGCGGGGCCGGTCCTGCTCACGCCGCGGATATTGCCACTGCCGCTGGGGTACCGATCTTTTACGTATTCCCCAATAGTCCGGTTTTCAGCGCCGCTGGTTCCGCAACCATGAATATTGAGCATTACTACGAAAGTCGAGTGCGACCTCATGCCGAGGAGAG
>JBHIAO010000666.1:0-3057 GCA_046758565.1 Anaerolineae bacterium | reverse complement strand
AGCTTGGTCAGCTTGTCCACGAACTCGTCGGCTGCTGCTCGCAGCTCCTCCGGCGGGACGACCTTGTTGACCAGTCCGAGTTGCAAGGCCTCGGGGGCGCGGATGCGGTCGCCGATCAGCACCATCTCCAGCGCCTTCTTGGGGCCGACGATGCCCGGCAGCGCCACGGCCGCGATGGGCGGGAAAACGCCCACCTGGATCTCCGGCTGGCCGAAGCTGGCCTTCTCCGAGGCGATGACCATATCGCAGAAGAGCGCCAGCTCGCATCCGCCGCCCAGCGCCGCGCCGTTCACCACCGCCACCGTCGGCGTCTCCAGTCCATCGAGCAGGCGGAAGATGCGGTGGAAGACCTCGATCATCTCCTCCACCTTGTCGGCGGTGTGCTCGGAGACGTCCACCCCGGCCGAGAACGCTTTGCTGCCCTCGGCCGCTTCAAAGACCAGCACCTTGACCCCAGCGTCGTCGCTCAGCCCCTCCAGCGCGGTGTTGATCTCCCGCATCATGGCGATGTCGAGCACGTTCAGCGGTGGCTTGTTCAGCGTCAGCCGCGCCACGCCGTCTCGTTTCTCGAAAGTGATGTGTTGAAATTCCATAACTCCTCCACAGAATCGTCCGATAATTATCCGCTAATCCGGCAGGAATCCGGCAAGAATCCGGCAACATCAAGGCAAGGTATAGTGTCGGTTACGCCCCTGCCCTCGGGCAACCACCAATCCCATGGTTGCCAACCTGCTCAACTCAGTCCGTGCTGTACGTTCAGACACACCCAATAGAGCACGACATTCTCTCGTCGCGATTTGGCCGTGCTCCGCCAGGAAAGTCATAACCGCAATCTGGCGCTCGTTCAACCCCTGCTCCGCCCAACGGGCCGCCCTTTCCTCCCCGGCCAGTTTACTCAGGTCGGCCGCGTAGAGGGTGACGACGACGCTACCGGGCACCTCTTCAATGCGCGGGAGAGGTGGCCGAAGGGGATGTTCCTCGATCAATGCCCGCACCATCGGCAGGCCATCACCGTACCCTTCCACATAGCCGTAGCCGTAGAGCATCTTCATCAAGCTAGGGTTGCGGTGTACCGGACGGGTGGTGTAGATAGTGGCCGGGGTGATCGGCTCCATCAGATCTCCGGGATTGCTGACCTCGAGGCGGTCGCTGAACCACTTGACGAGGACCCGCGCGCCACGTATCTGGTACTCGCGGTGCGCCAGAGCGTTGGTGATGAGCTCCCGCAACGCCGGCAGGGGATACTCCGGCACGTCCTCACGCCGGGGTCCGAAACGCCGCGCGTCGCGGATGGCCCCTACCTGCATTCGCTCGCCCAGGTAGTCGGTCGCCCGGTCAATCAGGTCCGGCACTCGCCCCTCGAACTCCCGCGCATCGAGGATATTGCGGGTGATGGTCAGCCCCGGATAGCGGACGATGCTCAACCGACTCTGGGGGATGAGTCGCCATACCTCGCGCCCGAAGACGAGGAGCCCGGCCACGGTGGGGCGGAGTTCGCCCTCGCGATAGACGACAGCCCCCAGATGTTCCAACAGTTTCAGGTCGAGTAGTGTCAGCCGTCGGCCGCGCTTCTTCTCGTAGGTAGCGCGGTAGGCTTCCAACAGGCTCAGGTCCAGGTCGTCCAGCGTAGCCGCAGGCGGCACCTCGGCCTCGTAATGTAACTGCCCCCGACGACTTGCCAGGGCAGTGATCTCGTAGGAAGCAGCAGGCACATTTTCGCCTCCCCGGCGTATCAGTACCCGACCGTTGGTGGTGAACATCTCCCGAGGCTGGTAGGGAACGGTGACGACAAAGACCGACTGGCCCTGGTACGTGCGCTCTTCGACAGAGATGCTGACCGCTGGCTGGCAGCAGTCGAGACTGGCCGCCCGGTAAATGCTGTCTAACGTCGCCTCTCCGTCGGGGATGCCGGTGGGCTGACGGGTGGTGTCGTCAATCCCGATAATGACCCGGCCACCACCGGTGTTGGCAAAGGCGACTAGCGTGCGGGCCAGGGTAGCAGGCTTGGTCCCCGGCGCCTTGAACTCCAAGTAGGGACCTTCCCCCTCGGCAATCAGACGCGCCAGTTCTTGTTCGGTCATACCGGCCCCTCCAGCGCGGCGTTGATCTCCCGCATCATGGCGATGTCGAGCACGTTCAGCGGTGATTTGTTCAGCGTCAGCCGCGCCACGCCGCCACTCACCTCAAAGCGAATGTATTCAAAGCTCATACCGTCCTCCCATAGTGTTGGAGCATCCCGAGATTTGGGGTTTGGAGTTTGAAGTTTGGATTTCAGATGTACTGCCCTCCATCCACCTGGATGACCTGACCGGTGATGTGACGAGCCTTCTCGGTACAAAGAAAGGTGACCACATAGGCCACCTCCTCCGGGAGCCCCAGCCTCCCCAGCACGATCTCCGCCAGGGCCATATCCCGCACCTTCTCCGGCGCTTGCTGCACCATCTCCGTCTCGATCAGGCCCGGCGCGACGGCGTTGACGTTGACGCTGTAGCGGCCCAGCTCGCGGGCGCAGGCTTTGGTAAATCCGATCACCCCCGCCTTGGCCGCCGAGTAGTTGGTCTGGCCAAACTTGCCGCGCAGGCCGTTGATCGAAGTGATGTTGACGATCTTGCCGGACCCCTGCCCGCGGAAAATAGGGGTGACGGCCCGTGTGTAGTTGAAGGTGCCCTTCAAGTCCACATCAATGACCCGATCCCACTGCTCCTCAGTCATCTTCCACACCACGCCGTCCCAGTTCATCCCAGCGTTATTTATCAGGATGTCCAGCCGGCCGAACTCGTCCAGCACTTTCTGCACCATCGCCTGGGCGTCGGCAAAGCTGGACACGTCGGCCTGGACAACCAGGGCGCGGCGGCCCATGCCCCGGATGGTCTCCGCGAGTTCTGCCGCCAGGCCTGCACTCTGGCGGTAGTTGAAGGCAACATCGGCACCATTGGCGGCCAGGTCCAACACAATGGCCCGACCAATCCCCCGCGTGCCGCCCGTAACAATTGCGACTTTACCTTCCAATTCCATCATTCACACCTCCACATCTCACATCCCACATCTCACATCCCA
>JBHIAO010000665.1:0-3064 GCA_046758565.1 Anaerolineae bacterium | reverse complement strand
CCGCCACCGTGGACGTAGCCATCGGCGTGGCGCGCCACTCGGGCGAAGGCCAGGTCGCTCAGCCCACCCACCAGCAGTTCCGGGCCGCCGAGCTGGACGGGTTTGGGTCCGATAGTCTCGTCTTCCCAATAGGACCGCAGAGCAGCCAGTTGCTCGGACAGGCGCCGGCCACGCCCCCGGTGATCCACGCCGACCGCCTCGTAGTCCTCCGTTCGAGCCCCCACGGCCAGGCCCAGGGTCAGCCGGCCACCGGACAGCGCGTCGATGGTGGCGGCTGCTTTAGCCAGCAGAGCCGTGTTGCGCAGGGGGCCCACGACGACCATAGTGACCAGTCGAACGCGTTGGGTGACGCCGGCGACTGCTGCCAGAGTGGTCAGGGGTTCGTAGCAGTCATAGACGATGCGGTCCAGCACACCCAGGGTGCAGAACGGGCCCTCCTCGGCCCGGCGAGCCCATTCGAGGATAAGGTTGCCGTTTGTTCCTGGTATGGTGTTGGGTAATCCGATGCCAACTTGCATAATGTGTCTCCATGGTCAGATGGCTGGATGGTTAGATGGCTGGATGGCTGGCTAGCTCCTAGCCAACTAGCTAACTAGCCATCCAGCCATCTAACCATCTAGCTATCCAAACAGCTCCAACGCATTCTCCCGCAAAATCTTCCGCTTCGCCTCGTCAGACAGCGGCAAGTCCAGAAAGCGCTCGATATTGGTGCGCATGTCTTTCGGTCCCGGTCCCGGCCAGTCGCTGCCGAACAGCACCTGATCGGCGATCTCTTCCAGCCGTGGGAAGTAGTGATCCACCAGCCGATGGGGAGGAATGCTTGAAATGTCCATGTAGACGTTGGGGCTGCGGCGGAGCAGGAAGAAGCATTCGTTCATCCAGAGAGGCCGGCCACCGTGAGCCATGATGATCTTCAGATTGGGAAAGTCCACCAGGATGTCATCCAGATGCATGGGATGGCCGTACTTGTTACGGGCCAGCGGGAAGACGGAGGTGCCGGTGTGGAACATGACCGGCATGCCCAGATCCTCGGCACGCTCATAGACACGGGCCAGTTCGGGCAGGCCACCGCCGTCGCGGTAGGCGTTGGGGTAGAACAACTGGTGGGGCGGGTGGACTTTCAGGGCACGGATCCCCAGATCGGCCAGGCGATCCACTTCGTCGGCGAGGTCGTTCCCGCAGAAGCGAGGATGAACAGAGCCAAAGGGGATCAGCCGGCCAGGAGCGTGGCGGGCGTATCGGGCCGCCCAGTCGTTCGCCTCGGGCGTGAAGCCGATGACGTCGGGCGCGACGTAGTTGACCATCCCCATCTTCTCCACACCGTTGCGGTCCATGATGCGGAGCAGCGCATCAGGGTTGGTGACGATCTCCCGCAGCTTGTCGAAGTTGCTGTGCTGCCGGCGGAACAACCGCTCCGCCCCCTCGTTCAGCATGTGCAGCGGGTTGATATGGGTGTGGATGTCGATGATTGGATAGTCGATAGCCATGTAGTCCTCTCCCTCGAACGTAAAACGTGAAGCGTAAAACGTGAAACGTGAAACGTGATGGCTTCTGTTGTTGCCAGACTTTTGCGTTTTACGCATCACGTTTCACGCATCACGTTTCACGTTTCACCGCGTCCAGAACCCCTGTGGGTCATAGCGTCGGATGATGTCCAGCTCCTCCGGGGTTGGTGGCGGTGTTTTGTGCAGGTTGGGTGACAGGTGCAGGTCCCAGCCGGTATTCGTTCGCACCTCCTCGGGTGTGGTGAAGGGGTGGTAGGAGTGGAGCATCAGCTCCCGGCTGTCCGGATCCGCCGTCAGCACGCCCAGGGTGGTGATGACGGCCGCCGGCCCTCCCCCGGGCACTCCCACGCGCTCCCGCCAACCCTGCCCCGCACCGTGGCCCGGCGAGGTGACGTAGCCGACCTGCGGGACGAAGCGGCGTTTCTCGTGGGCCATGATGATGATCAGCCGGCGGGCCAGACAGGCGATGTCGGCCGCGCCACCACTGCCTGGCAATTTCACCTGCACGTGGTCCGGCCCCCCGATGTAGGATGTGTTCAGGTTGCCGTAGCGGTCGATCTCGGCCCCGCCGATGAAGCCCAGATGCACCTCGCCTCGGCCCAGGAAGCCCATCACGTTGACCATGCGGGTGCACCACAGCGCGCCGGCCACATTGGGCGAGTCGGACATAGTGTACAGCAACTCCGGCGACGGCCGGTTGCGGACCAGGCCGTTTTCAAAAAGCCCCACGGCGTTGGGGGCGTGGGTCTCCTTGGCCAGACCAAAAGCCAGCAGCGGCAGCCGCATCCCGACGAAGACAATCTCGTTGTCTTGAATTTCGCGAGCCGCCGAAACGACCATGAGTTCTTGTGGTGTGTAGTCCATGAGCTGATCCAACATTGACAGAGATGATCTCCAGTGTCATACTCTTGCCGAGATGTCAAGCATGGTCAAGACCCGCGCTGGGTGAAGGTCCCCGACCGAGCCCGTGTCGCCTCGGTCAGGAGACCTTCGGCGATCAAGGGCGGCGAATATGCTCCGAACCTGTGCACACTCTGCAACCACTTTGACTCTCCCCTATCCCACTGACCGCCGCTCTCGCCATCTCCGTATCGCCTCGGCGTGCTTCAGGTAATGACCGTACGTATCAAGCCGTAAACGACGACGAAAGCGCGTTTCCCGGGCAATTTGATCTTCTGGCACACTCTGTACGAAGTCGATGAGCCGGCGGTGAGTATCGTCCCGCTGCCGCAGCACCTCAGAGAGCGATAGCTTCCTCTTCTGCTCTGTCATCTGGGCGTTGAAGGCATCAATGCCACCGTACCTCACGGAATACCTCGGCGGCCTCCCGCCTGCGAGGATGAGCGGCAGATGCGTCAGCGCCTCCTCTTCCCACCAGGTCGCGTGCGCGATGATATCTTTGACTGACCAGGCACCCGTGACACCGGGTTCCATCAGCTCTGCGTCTGACAGTCCGGTGTATGACGCCTTGAGTGCCTGCCACGCCCTGTCAAGTCGTTTCAGAAGCTGCGATCTATCCATGTTCACCTCGAAGGCCTGAAATCTAGGATTCATCCTTG
>JBHIAO010000664.1:0-3064 GCA_046758565.1 Anaerolineae bacterium | reverse complement strand
GCCCAAAGAGGGGTTGACTTCGTCTCATCCCGCCCCAAGGCTCCGCCACAGCTCGAGCGGCATCGTAATCCATCTGGTCGTTAACACCCGATCTCAGCTTATATCCGTTAAGCTCCGCTCGATCGACTGGGCTATAATATGAGGTATGGACAGCCGCGTTTTCTGAGGCAAGTTTCCCGCAGCGAAATTGCCGGCTATTTCTTCTTGGTCCTAAGGTGATCGATGAGCGCCGTGACCTCCTCGAGGCGGGTGCGGACCTCCGCCTCAGTCTTGGACAGCTCTTCGAGCGATGCTCCCTTCTCGACCGCATCCTCGTATGCCGTCACTGCAACACCAAACACTTTCAGCAAGCGACGGGTCTCATCGGTTGGCATTTTCCATTTCTCCTTCTTCCCCTACTCTTCTCCTCGGGTTAAGACAGAGAGAGACGGGGTAGGGTCTCCGTCTCCTCTAAAACGACAGGGCCACGGTGAAACGTCAGCATCCCCAGCTCCTTTAGCTTCTTTTCCGGAATAAACCCGTTCTTGTCCCATTCTCTCGCTTTGTAGTATCCCTGAATCATCTCCCGTAATTCGCCAGCGGTCAAGCTTACACCCCGGGCCACGCCAGTGGGCAAAGCCTCACTCAGCAGCCGCTGGGGCAACCAGTCATCCTCCGGGCACCAACCCTCACGTAGGTTGAACAGTTTCTTGAGCGCATGGACCCGCTCGCCGACCCGGCGCAGCTCAGCGCCAGAGCAAGGCCAGCCAGTGACCTTGCTGAGCAGCTCTGCGGCCTCGCCATAAAAGTCAGTGAAGCACTTGCGCAGGAACTTGCAGACGATCAGCGAGTCCAGCACCGCGGCAAAATCTTCCGAGGCGACAACCAGAGTACCCCGGCCAGGGTCCGCACTCAGACGATCCACCTGTCCGGAGAGGTCAGCTTCGTAGGCGCCCGAGCGGTTGTGGCAGGCCCCGCGGGGACTCACCGCCAAACCCAAGGCCATAGTCTTCAGGCTGCGTGGTTCATACCCGGGCAACTCCAGCCCTTTGACGTGCATGGCCCAGCGCATCGTGTCTTTACCAACCTGATCAGCGGCCCGCCTTGAGCCTTCGGCAAGGAGGGCGCCGAGCCCGCTGCGCTTGGCAATGGCCGGGATGAGTGACAGGATGGCGTCTCCATTACCAAAACGTAAGCTACAGTTATGAGCCCCAGGTAATAGCCCTTTCTCCGCACACTCCATCGCCCAGGCGAGTGTGCCACCGGTGCTAATGGTGTCGAGGCCATGGAGATCACAGAGATGCGCGGCCTGGAGCACCACCTCCGGATCCTCAATCCCGCACAACGGCCCCAGGGCAAAGAGGGTCTCGTATTCCAGGCGTTGCTCCTCCCCGGCCAGAGACTTGAACAGCCGTTCGCACTGGATGGTACAGGACGCGCAGCCGTGCCTACGGCTGAACTTGTTCTCCGTCAGGTTCTCCCCGCTCAGGGCTTCGGCGTGGTCAAAGGTCGATTGCTGGAAATTGCGCGTGGGCAAGGTGCCAAGACGGTTAAATACCGCCAGGTTTGCCACGGTGCCGATCTGGCGGTACTTGGCAGTCAACGTGCCCAGACTTCGGTGCCGCATCGACTCAGCAATGGTCTCCACCGCGCGCGGATCGGCCACACGGACTCCGCCATGGCCGCGTACGGCAACCGCCTTTAGGTTTTTTGAACCCATCACCGCACCAACACCCCCACGGCCGGCGTGGCGACCCTCATTGCTGATAGTGGCAAAGCGTACGCGGTTTTCTCCGGCCTCGCCAATGGCCGCTACCCGCACCCCCGTATCCTTGAGCTCAGAACGGATGAGAGCTTCAGTCTCGCCGGCGCTTTTTCCCCACAGGTGCTCTCCCTGCTTCACCGCTACCTTTCCGTCGCTAATGAGAATGTACACTGCAGAGGGAGCCCGGCCGGTAATCACCACGGCGTCGAGACCGGTGCGCTTCAGCTCCAGGGCAAAGAAGCTGGAAGAGAGGGAATCAGCAATAAACCCGGTGAGCGGGGATTTGGTGACCACGGCGAACTTGGCGGTGGTGGTCAGCCCGGTCCCAGCCAGAGGTGCGCTGGTAAAGATCAGCGGGTTGGCTGGAGATAGGGGTTCAACCCCTGCCGGGGCGAAGTCATAGAGCAGGCTGGTGCCAAGGCCAATGCCGCCGAGGAATGCCCGCAGACGGGGCTCTCCGAGGTTGCGCCAACGGTAGGCTCGGGTGGTCAGGTCAATGTGGAGCAATCGATCGTGAAATCCGTACATGGCTCAGCCTCCAGCATCGCTGGAAATAATAAAGATGTTATCCCCGGGATTGACCTTGACGCTAGGATTCCTCACGAAGTCTAACCCGTTAATGTTGCAGGCGTTACCCCCGGTCAGACTGTTTCTGTCAAGGTTGATCACTGGGCCTATTAAGATCGGCAGCCTTTCGGCCAGGGCCAAAAAGACGTGAGAGAGAGTAGCCTCCTGCGGGAGGGCAAGAGAAACCTCCTTGGTCTTCGCCAGCAGACGGGCGACACCGAACAGCTCGACCGTGCAAGTGAGAGAGAGATTTGACACAGATCTGTGCAGGTCTCGCCAGCGTCTCAGGGCAGCCTGATAGTCCTCCGGGGTGTTCATGTTGAGGAAGCTGAGGCCTTCGGGATCAAAACGGCGGACCTCCTCTTCACTGATTTCCCGGGTACGGACCCTCTTGTAGAGAGAGATCGGGCGCAGCTCCTCACGTTCGAGTTGTTCTTGTAAAAGTGGCACCACGACGCGCCGATAGACGGCATGCAACGGTTGAAAACGCCCCTGCCAGTAGGGCACCACGACGTCGTAACTGGAGATTTGCCTTGTCAGATATGAGATCAAGGGGGGATTTAAGAACGGCACATCACACGAAGTCACAAAACCGATTTCCCGGCTCGTTGCCCTCAGTCCGTAGTGAATCCCACCCACCGGTCCCTGATACGCCACCTCGTCTCGCACCAGCATCACCGGCAGTGGAGGCAACGCCTGCTCGGGCGCAGCCACAACGATAGTCTCGGCAAATAAACGCTCAAGTGTCCGCAC
>JBHIAO010000663.1:0-3084 GCA_046758565.1 Anaerolineae bacterium | reverse complement strand
GTGGGTGGTGTGGAATCTTTTTACGCGCGAGCGACGACGGCGCGTCGCTGAAGGGTTCCGGCGAGCAGCGATCGTGATTAGCCTGGCATTCGTTGCAGTCGGTGCTGCGATGCTCTATCGGGCGGTGGTTAGTGCCGGCAGCGGGGCCGGCCAGGCGGTGCTTATGATTGTCGTCGGGCTGGGCCTAGTCGCGTATCAGCGCTGGGGACGGTGACGGGGCCCTCACTCCTCGTATAGCTTCTTCACTTCCTCAGTGATCTTCGGCACGACGTCGAACAGGTCGGCCACGATGCCGTAGTCTGCCACCTTGAAGATGGGAGCCTCGGGGTCCTTGTTGATGGCCACGATGTACTTTGAGGTCTTCATGCCGGCCAGGTGCTGAACCGCACCGGATATACCACAAGCCATGTACAGACTTGGCGACACAGTCTTGCCTGTCTGGCCTACCTGATCGGCGTGTGGACGCCAGCCGGCGTCTACCGAGGCACGCGAAGCGCCGACGGCGGCGTTCCGCAAGACGGCCGCGAGCTCTTCCAGGATGTGGTAATTCTCGGGCCCCCCCATGCCGCGACCACCCGAAACGATGATGTCGGCCTCGGCGACGTCCAGTTTCTCGCCGCCGGCCGTGATCAGGGCTTTGGCGACGGCCATGGCCTGGTAGCCAGCGACGTCTAGCTCTTCCACGTCAGGCGCGGCGCCCGTGTCGGGCTCGGGTACGGGGAAGGTGTTGGGGCGCACGGTCGCCACCTGGGGGTCGGTGTTCACACGGACCCTGGCGATGGCCTTGCCAGCGTAGATGGGCCGTGTGATGAGCAACCGGCCGTCGCTGACCTCGAGCCCGGTGACATCGGACGCGACGCCGGCTGCCAGCTTAGCGGCCACACGAGGTATCAGGTCCTTGCCAAAGGCCGTGGCCGGTCCCAGGATGACAGCCGGTTCCATGCGTCTGGCCAGGTCTGCGACGACAGAGGCCCAGCCATCGGGGGAATACTCGCCCAGCGCCGGATCATCGCCGACGTATACCTTGCTGGCACCGTGTTGGGCCAGCGTGCCGGCGGTGGCCGCCAAGCCATCTCCGAGCACGACGGCTGTTGCCTGTCCACCCAGTTCCGAAGCCAGTTCCTCCGCTTTGCCCAGAATCTCGAACGTGACTTTCTTCAGTTCCCCATCTCGCTGTTCAGCAATTACCAGAACGTCATTTGCCATCCTATTCTTCTCCCATCGTGAAACGTGAAACGTGAGGCGTGATCCATGTTGCATGGTGCGTGAATTGCGTCACGGATCACGCATCACGCATCACGCTAGATCACCTTCGCCTCTTCGCGAAGCAACCGCACCAGCTCTCGGGCGGCTTCTTCCGGTGCCCCTTCCAGAATCCGTCCTGGCTGTCGCTCCGGTGGCGGATCGACGTGGACAAATTCGACTTCAGGACCCTGCAATTCTGATGTGTCCAGACCCAGATCGGCGGCGGTCCACTCGGGGATAGTCTTCTTTTTAACGGCCATGATGCCCTTCAGTGAGGCATAGCGCACCTCGTTGAGACCTTTCTGGGCTGAGAACACCGCTGGAAGTGGCGCTTCAAGCACCTCCTTACCGCCCTCAATCTCATGCTCGACGACAACGCGGCCAGCATCAGGATCAGCATCCACTTTGGTGACGAAGGACAGATGAGGCCAGCCCAGTTCCTCGGCCAGGTAGGCCGGCACCAGACCATGGTCCTCGTCCACGCCCTTCCAGCCGGTCCACACCATGTCGACGTCGTGGTGTCCTGAGCCTGTCGAAGGGCCGACCTTGCGGATGGCTGCTGCGAGTGCCTTAGCCACGCCGCGCCGGCCGGCGTTATCCAGCGCCGGATCCTTGATGTGGATGCCTCCGTCGGCGCCCAAGGCCAGCATATCCTTGAGGGCCTGCAACGCCCGGTCGGGCCCCAGAGTGATGAGGGTCACCTGACCGCCGTGAGCTTCCTTCAGTCGAAGCGCCTCCTCGACGGCGTACTCGTCGTAAGGATTCGTGACCCATTCGACGCCCTCGAGGTCGATCCGACCGTCTGTCACGCGGTCCTGAATTTTGGCCGCCGTATCGGGCACTTGTTTGACACACACAACGATGTTCATACGTCCTCCTGGAGAATCTCAATTACGAACTAAGTGACAGCTTCTTGAAAATGCTGAGGGCGCACGTGAAACGTGAAACGTGATGCGTGAGGAATGGTTTGCGTCAGAAGTCTTCACGTTTCACGTTTCACGCGGGTCTTCAAGTCTACTGCAATAGCAACTGCTGCCCTCTCTTCAGCAGGTTCCGCGCAATTACCACCCGCTGAATCTGGTTTGTGCAGACCATGTTGAAAACTGATCATGTAGTTTCTCCGTTGCGATGATTAACGCAGATGATTCTAGCAGACGGCTTTTGATGTGTCAACCGACCGTTTGGTAGAAAACGTGGGCAGTTCAAATGAGATTCCGTCTCCTCTTGCCTGCACACATCCCTGACGCTGGCCCATCCAGCTTGACAGATCGCCGCCGGCGTGGTATCATGTTGATCACTGTCGGGCTCCCCCCCGACAGAAAGGTTAGACGGGCCCGCGCCGCTGTTCCTGTCACCTCCTGACTGGTGGCGCGGGCTTTCGTATTCTCAGCCGCCGCCAAAGCCCGCCTTACTTTCAGCGCAATATTACGCGGTGGAAGCCCGTCGTGCAAACTTGATTGAGGTGAGGGAATAGTGCAGTGGGCTTTCACCGCCTCACCGCAGGCCCCAGCTTTGCCGGCTCGACGGTGCTGCGCGCCTCTTCAGTAATAAGTCCTTCACCTGGCTCATCAAATCTCCAACAGTTCTGATGGAAATAGGGGCTGTGTTGCTCCTGCCAAGGGAGTCGCCGGGCTTGAAAGTGCGGGGGCAGCGGCACGGAACCCCTGTGAATCACTTATGAAAAGGATGAGGAGATGAATGTGCAGCACGTGCACCCGCATGAACATTCGCCACGCTGGATACTGATTGTCATCATCGTGGCCATACTCTCCAGCCTGACGACGGCCGTCGGGGTGGGCTACGTCGCCCTGCGAACCGATCTGCTGGCCGGCCTGCGAA
>JBHIAO010000662.1:0-3089 GCA_046758565.1 Anaerolineae bacterium | reverse complement strand
GTGCAGGTACGCTGCCGCCCACGCTACGTCATCGAGGATAAATGCACCGGCTGCGCTGACTGTGTCGCCGTCTGCCCCGTCCAGGTGCCTAGCGAGTTCGACGAGGGACTGGACACCCACAGGGCCATCTATCGCCCCTTCGCCCAGGCCATCCCGCCTGCATTCGTGATAGACAAGCAGGGCGTTGCTCCCTGTCGCGACGCCTGTCCCACCGACCAGCGAGCGCAAGGCTACATCGCCCTGATCCGTGAGGGGCGCTTCGCCGATGCCTACCGCACCATCAAAGAGGATAACCCTTTCCCCGCGGTCTGCGGGCGCGTTTGTAACCACGTGTGTGAGACAGCCTGTTCGCGCGACAAGGTGGACGAGCCGGTCAGCATCATGCGGCTCAAGCGCTTCGTCACCGACTGGGCCTTCGATCATCCCGAAGAAGTGGCTGAGGCTTTCAAGCCCAAGATCGAAGCCGAAGAGCAAAAGCCTGAACCGACAGGCAAGAAGGTAGCCATCGTCGGCTCTGGTCCGGCTGGCCTGACCGTGGCCCAAGATCTCAAATTCAAGGGACACGACGTGATGGTCTTCGAGGCGCTGCCGGTGGCCGGCGGCATGATGCGCGTGGGCATTCCTGAGTATCGCCTGCCCTACGACCTGTTGCAGCGCGAGATTGACGAGATCATTGACCTGGGCATTGACCTAAGGCTTAACACCCGCGTGGACGACGTGGTGGCGCTCAAGGACGATGGTTACGATGCCGTCTTCATGGGCATCGGCGCCCACGCCGGGATACAGCTCCCTATCCCTGGCATTGACCTGCCCCAGGTGCTTTCGGCCATTGATTTCTTGCGCGACGCCAGCCTGGGTCGCCACCCCGACTTGATGGGTAAAAAGATAGTCGTGCTGGGCGGCGGTGACGTGGCGATGGACGCGGCGTGCACGGCGCTGCGCATCGGCACCATGCAGGCCGATGAACGCGGCGGTGATCCCCCTGAGGTGCGCATCGCCTACCGTCGTACTGAGGTGGAGATGCCCGCCCGAGAGGACGAGGTCCGTCAGACCAAAGAGGATGGCGTGATCTTCGACTGGCTAGTCTCGCCGGTGAAAGTGGTCGCCGGCGAGGAGGGCAACGTCTGCGATTTGGGCTGCATTCGGATGGAGTTGGGTGAGCCCGATGAGAGCGGCCGGCGCCGCCCGATTCCCATTGAGGGCTCGGAGTTCCTGATGGATGCCGACGTGGTCATCTCAGCCATCGGCGCCCGGCCTGATCTGAAGTGCATACCTGAGAGCGTCGAGCGTACATCCAAGGGCCGTTTGATCGCTGTGGACGAGAACACGATGATGACCAGCGTGGAGGGTATCTTCGCCGCCGGCGACACGGTGACCGGAATGGCTTTCGTGATAGACGCCATCGGCGCCGGACACAAGGCCGCGCGGGCGATGGATGCCTATCTGCGGGGCGATCCGATGCCCGGCCCGGAGCCTCAACTGCCGGTGGCTGAGTTGACCGAGGACGACATCGTCCGCAAGCGGGCCGCCGGAGAGATCGTAGATAATCCGCGTGCCTGCGCCCCGGAAGTGCCGGCGGACGAGCGGATCCACAGTCTGTGCGAGGTCTGCGGTCCGATGACCGAGGAAGAGGCCATCGCCGAGGCGATGCGGTGTTTGCAGTGCGGCATCTGTTCCGAGTGCAATCAGTGCGTCTACGTCTGCGGGCCGTTGGCCATTGACCACAACATGACTGAGCAGATCGTGGACTTGAACGTGGGGGCCATCGTCGTCGCCACGGGTTTTTCGATGTGGGATCCCACTCAGCTTCCCCAGTACTCCTACGGCCTGTCGCCCAACATCATCACTGGCCTGCAGTTTGAGCGGCTCAGCAGCGCGGGCGGGCCTACTGCTGGCGAGATCCTCACTGTCGAGGGGAAGAAGCCGCAGCGGGTGGCCATCATCCACTGCGTCGGCAGCCGGGACGAGCACGCCCACCGGTACTGCTCCCGCGTTTGCTGCATGTACTCCCTCAAGCAGGCCCACCAGGTGCGGGAGAAGACCGGGGCCGAGGTCTACGATTTTTACATGGACATACGGGCCTTTGGCAAGGCCTACGAGGAGTTCTACGAGCGGGTGCAGGAGGAGGGCATCACCTTCGTGCGCGGCCGGGGGGCCGAGGTGGAGGTGCTGCCCGACGGCAGGCTGCAGGTGAAGGGTGAGGACGCTAACCTGGGGCGGCTGGTGGCGGCCGACGTGGACCTGGTGATCCTGGCCACGGCCATCGAGCCTCAGCCTGACACCGACCGGGTGACCGCCCTCTTCGGCCTGGGCCGCACGCCCGACGGCTTCTTCGCTGAGTTGCATCCCAAGATGGCCCCCGTTCAGACCAGCACGGCGGGAGTCTTCCTAGCCGGGTGCGCCCAGGGGCCGCGGGACGTGCCGGACACTGTGGCCCACGCCGGGGCGGCGGCATTGGAGGCTGTGTGCCTGTTTAACCAGGGCGAGGTCACCATCTCCCCCACCATCGCCGTGGTGGAGGCTGTGAAATGCGTGGGCTGCGGCGACTGCATCCCGGCCTGCCCCTACTCTGCCATCTCCCGCAACGGAGATGAGAAGGCGGAGATCAACGCGGCCCTGTGCCTGGGGTGTGGCACTTGCGTCGCCACCTGCCCCGCCGGGGCCATCGCTGCGCTGCACTTCACCGACGAGGAGATCGTGGCCCAGATTGATGGGCTGTTGGCGCTGGTGGTGTAGCATCACGAATCAAGGAAATCCATCATGAGCGAACCATTTGAACCCCGAATCATCGCTTTCCTTTGCAACTGGTGTTCCTACGCTGGAGCGGACAACGCGGGCATCGCCCGCCTGCCCTCCCCGGCCAACATCCTGCCCATCCGCGTGATGTGCTCAGGGCGAGTGTCGCCGGAGATGATCCTGCGGGCCTTCCGCGCCGGCGCCGACGGGGTGCTGGTGCTGGGCTGCCACATCGGCGACTGCCACTACACCAGCGGCAACCACCGCACCGCCAAGCGCGTCCCGCTGCTGCGCAACCTGCTGGGCTACGTTGGCATCACCCCCGATCGGTTGCGGCTGGACTGGGTGTCGTC
>JBHIAO010000661.1:0-3090 GCA_046758565.1 Anaerolineae bacterium | reverse complement strand
AGGTGCGGGTCGTAGGCGTAGTGCTGTTGCGGTCGCTCCCGCACCTGGGGCTCGTAGCCGGCCATGCCCACCGGCGGGTTGTTGGTGCGCCGGTCGGCGTGGCGGTAGTCGCGTACGGGGTCGCCGGCGGCCGGGCTCTGGAGGAACTCCAGGATAGCACGGGCCGTGGCGGTCCCCACGCCGGGTATATCCGTCAGATCGTCGATGGTGACGCCCTCCAGGTCAGCCAGGGTGCGACAGCCGGCGTCGCGGAACGACTGAAGGGTGGCCGGTCCCACCCCGCTCACACTTCCAAGCACATCAATGGATGGTGATGCCATTCTGTTTCCTCCAAGCAAAAACAACCGCAGCCGGCATGGTGAGCCCATGCAGGACTGCGGCTTGGTTCTGCAAGTGTGGTACGCAAGTGAAAGTGTCGGCCGGCATGCCCCCCTCCTCGCCAATAAGGCTGCTTCAGTTGTGCCGGGCAGGTTTCAAACGTTCAACAAACATGACGTTGCCTCGCGTTCTACAATAACGGGGCCGGCGTCTATTGTACCAACAACTACGTCTCTCCGCAAGTCGATGATTGCTGATGATTCGGGGATTCAGATGCACCCATTGACACAATCAAGTTCAGGGCTTACAATACTTGGGGGCGCTGAGGGAGAAAGGAGAGGACGGGATGCCCACATACATCATTTTGCTCAACTGGACGCAGCAAGGGATCGAGAACATCAAGGATAGCCCCAGCCGGCTGGACCAGGCCAAGGCGGCCTTCCAGGCGGCAGGCGCTGAATTGAAAGAGTTCTACCTGGTGATGGGCCGGTACGACATGGTCGTCGTGTCTGAGGCACCGGATGACGAAACCGTCGCCAAGCTCGCTCTCGCCATTGGCTCAGGGGGCAGTGTTCGCACCGAGACGCTAAAGGCCTTCACGGAAGAGGAATATCGGAACATCATAGCTGCATTGCCGTAAGCCACTTTTTCAGGCATGACACGCAACAATAACCAGACCCTCAGCGCCCCTCACGGTGGTAATTAGCCCGGCTCGGGTGTAACACCTGCCCTTCCCGGCCACCGCCGGCCACCCCCGCCTCATTACGGTCCAGTTCCTCTTGCCCCCCTGTAGTTCCCCTTAATTCGCCCAAGTTCCTTTTAGTTCCCCTTCGTTTCATTTGACTTTCGGACAACCTTCAAGTAAGATTCCGTCTGGCCGTGCTAGACGGGGCGCTAGCGGTGCCCTGTACCCGAAAACCGCTCACGCGGGGTCGAATTCCCCCTCGAGGTGGCGAATCGCCGGGACTGTTTCGGCCAAGCGGCATTGAAGGTTGGGTCCTGCGCGGCGGAAGCCCGTGAACCCCGTCAGGTCCGGAAGGAAGCAGCGGTAAGCGGTCCCTTCCGGGTGCCGCAGGAGTGCCTGACCCGAGCTGGCTAGCCAGGATAAGCCGGTAGGATTCCTATCGACAGGGGGTGCACGGCCTTCTTCTGAGTGATCAGTTCCTGGCTACTGGTTACTGATCGCTGATCACTGAACTACTGAGGAGAGGAACGCCCCGGTGTCGTCCGAAACGGCCGTCATCGAGCCACACCTTCGTCAACCTGTCCACGCCCTTCGGCGACAGATTCAGCCTGGTCTGTTGGCATTGATCGCTCTGCTAGCAGCCGCCGGCCTCATGGTCCTGGGTTACCGATGGACCGGCCAGCCCATCGCCCTCACCATCGACGGACAGACAACTCACGTGCGCACCCACCAGACCACCGTCGGCGGCCTCCTGGACGATCGGGGCATCGTCCTGCGACCGGAGGACATCGTACAGCCTGCCCTCGATACGCCGCTCGAAGAGACAGCCGCTATCAGCATCCAGCGTGCTCGCGCTGTGACCTTGATCGCCGACGGCACGCGCAGGACGCAGTACACTCACGCCGCATCGCCGGCTGCCGTGCTCCTGGACGCCGGCATCGGGCTGAGGCCATTTGATCGGGTGTCGGTGAACAACCAGACGTGGGTACCTGAGACGCCATTTGTCAACAACCATCCCGTCGAAGTTCGAGTTCACCGGGCCGTCCCCTTCTCACTATCCGACAATGGCCTCAGGGCACAACTCTGGACCACTGCACCGACTCTGGGCCAGGCACTCACCGAAAAGGGCATCCCGGTGTACGTGGCCGACGCCGTCAGTCTGCCTCTGGACACCCCGATGAGCGCCGGCCTTACCGTCACGATCCGGCGCTCACAGCCAGTGAGCATCCTGGTAGATGGGCGGGAGATTCGAACACGCACTCGTGCAGAGACCGTGGCCGGCATTTTGACACAGGAAGGCATCACACTGGGCGAACTTGACTACACGAAACCAGGCGTCGATGCGCCGTTGGCGGGCGATCAGACGATTGACGTCCGCCGGGTGACGGAGGAGTTCGTCTACGAAGAAGCGCCGATCCCCTTCGAGACGGTCTGGCAGGCTGATCCGACGCTGGAGCTGGACGCACACCGCCTGATCCAGGCCGGCGACCCTGGCGTGCGCCGCCGGCGAACCCGCATCGTTTACGAAAACGGCGAGGAAGTCTCGAGGGACACTGCCAACTGGTGGGTGGAGGAAGACCCAACGCCTGAGATCATCGCCTATGGCACAGATATCAAGTGGCGAACCGTCGACACACCGGACGGGCCCAAACGCTACTGGCGGAAGATGCGTGTATTAGCCACTTCCTACTCAGCAGCGACGTCGGGCAAGTCGCGAGACCATCCGGCTTACGGCATTACCCGGCTGGGCTGGGAAGCACGCCGAGGGATCGTGGCCGTCGACCCGCGGGTCATCAACTTGCGGCAGAAGCTGTACGTGCCAGGATACGGCACGGCCGTGGCCGGCGACACCGGCAGCAAGATTCGTGGCCGGCACATCGACCTGGGCTTCGATGAGGACAACCTGCAACTCTGGTACCGATGGGTGGATGTATACCTGCTCGAGCCGGCACCGCCCCCTAAACGAATTCCCTACGTGCTACCTGACTGGCCGCTGGAAAGATAGATAATTGTGAATTGTGAATTCACAATTCTTAACGCAGCCTTTGGCCGCAACCAAACTGCGTAAAACGTGAAACGTAAAACGT
>JBHIAO010000660.1:0-3091 GCA_046758565.1 Anaerolineae bacterium | reverse complement strand
GCCGGCTGCTGGACGCGGCCTTCGACTTTCGCCACTTCCTCCGGAAGTTCACCGCCTGAGCTCGATAGAGCGGCGAAACTCGTAGCCCAGAGTGGAGCGCTGTTTGCGGAACTCTGGGCGGGCCGGGCTGGGCATATGACAACGGATGTTCGTGTCGCTATACTCCTGGGACAACCTGCTATTGGCCTATCGTCGCGCCGCCAAAGGCAAGCGCGGCCAGCCCAACGTGGCGGCCTTCGAGCATCGCCTGGAGGACAACCTGCTGGCGTTGCAAGCAGAATTGCAGACCCGCACCTATCGCCCTGGAGCTTATGCCAGCTTCTATATCCACGAGCCGAAACGCCGGCTGATCTCCGCCGCCCCCTTTCGCGATCGGGTGGTGCACCACGCGCTGTGCAATCTGATCGAGCCCGTTTTCGAACGCACCTTCATCGCCGATTCCTACGCCAACCGCGTGGGCAAGGGCACCCACCGTGCCCTGGACCGCGTCCAGCAACTGGCGCGTCGCTACCCGTACTTCCTGCAATGCGACCTGCGCCAGTTCTTTCCGAGCATCGATCATGCCATCCTGCGGGACATCCTGGCGCGCAAGATCACCGACCCGGACGTGCTCTGGCTGATCGATCGCATCCTGGAAAGCGGCGAGGGGGTGCTGAGCGAAGCCTACGAAATGGTCTACTTCCCCGGCGACGACCTGTTTGCGGTGAATCGCCCACGCGGTTTGCCCATCGGCAATCTAACCAGTCAGTTTTGGGCGAATGTGTATTTGAACCCGTTCGATCACTTCGTTAAGCGGGAGTTGCGCTGTAAGGGGTACGTGCGCTATGTGGATGATGGGCTCCTCTTCGCCGAGGACAAGGCGACGCTATGGTCATGGCGTGAAGCCATCGTGGAGCGGCTGGCCCGCTATCGGCTGACCATCCACCCGGGTGCGCACCCCCGTCCGGTGGGTGAAGGCATCCCCTTTCTGGGCTTCAGTGTCTTTCCCAACCGGCGTCGACTGAAACGCCGAAAGGGTGTATACTATCAGCGGAAGTTGAGCACCCTGATCGCGGCGTACGAGGCCGGCGACATCCCGCTGGAGCAAGTCACCGCCAGCGTGCAGGGCTGGGTGAACCACGTGCGCTACGGCAACACGGTAGGCCTGCGCAAGGCGGTGTTGGGTCAGTTGGTCGCGCCGTCGGGCCATGGCGACCGGCGGCGTGTGAGCAGCAGGGAGGGATGAGCCGTGAGGCGCAGAAGGTGGATTGTGACGGCTCTGGTCGTCGTTGGGTTGGTCATCCTGGGAGCCTCATCCCAACGGTGGATGCCACCGCTACTGACCTTCGTCGGTGCCAACAGTGAGACCATCCAGGGCCTTGCGGACCTGGTCCAGTTGATTCTCTGGGCAGGGGCTGGAGTGCTCGTGCTGATCCGTTTGTGGCAAGAGCGCACGGATAGGACGTTGCCGTCCTCAGAGTCCGTTCACGGTCGCGACCAAGCCACGATTGCGACCCGTGGCGGCGTAGCCGGCGGGCAGATGGCTGTGGGGCGTGATGTGCACGGTGACGTGATCCTCGTTGCCGACCCTGACCAGTTGTGGCAGGTGATCGCCAGGAGACCGCCACCCGAGGAACTGCGCCAGGCGACCGAGCGCTACCTGACTCACCTGGTGGACCGCTACCGGTACCTGGACTTCAAAGGGATGGGCGTCTCCGATCGGGTCCCCCTGCGCCTGCCCCTGGTCGAGATGTACGTCCCCCTCAAGGCGCGTATCGAGTTACCCGAGGGGGAGACCTGGGCTCGCGACCTGCGCCTGGCCGGGCGCAAGGTCAGCCCCGAAGAGGCAGAGGCCATTGGTCACCGCCTGAGCGAACCGCAGGAGGTGCTGGACCTGCTCCGCCAACACGACGGCCTGATCATCCTGGGCGACCCGGGTGCCGGCAAGACCACGTTCCTCAAGTACCTGGCGCTGCGGCTGGCGTCGGGAGACGGAGAGGCGTCAGGCCTGGGGGCCTGGCTGCCGGTTTTGCTGCCCTTGTCGGCCTATGCCAACGCTTTGGCCACGCGGGATGTCCCGCTGGATCGTTTCATTGAGCAATACTACCGCGATCTAGGTGTAGATCTTCCCATCGGCCCCATGCTGGATGCGGCGTTGAATCAAGGCGGGGCATTGCTCCTGCTGGATGGCCTGGATGAGGTCAGAGAGTTGGCTCAGCGGTACCTGGTGGTGCAGCGCGTGGTGGACTTCTTCACCTTTCAACGACAGAGAGGCAACAAATTCATCCTCACCAGCCGCATCGTGGGCTATCGCGAGGTGCGTCCGACCGTTGAGGGGCTGGCCGAATGCACGTTGGCGGACTTCGAGGATGAGGACATCGTCCAATTCGTCGAGCAGTGGACCGCAGCGCTGGAGCGGGCTGCGCGCGGTGACACCCAGGTGGCAGCCCTCGAGGCACAGCGTGAGCGGGAGGAGTTGCTGGCGGCGGTACATCGCAATCCTGGGGTGCAGCGGCTGGCCGCCAACCCACTCCTGCTCACCATCCTGGCCCTGATGAAGCGCCAGGGGGTCGCGCTGCCTGAACGGCGCGTGGAATTGTACCAGAAGTATGTGGACACGTTGCTGAAACACTGGAACCTGGCGCGCGGGCTGGGCCGTCCGCCCAGGCAGGATCTGGACGTGGTGCAGACGATGCGCGTGCTGGCCCCCCTGGCCCTTTGGATGCAGGAAACCAGCCCTGGCGTGGGGTTGGTGAAACGGGAAGCCGTGCGGCGCAGGTTAGAGGAAATCTACGCGCAGCGGGGGGAGCCCGAGCCCGAGCAGGCGGTCCGGCAGCTTCTGTCGGACGTGCACGAGTATGCCGGCCTGTTGCTGGAACGGGGGCCGGGAGGGTACGGCTTCATCCACCTGACATTCCAGGAGTACCTGGCAGCGGTAGCTATTGCCGGCAAGGGACAGCAGGATATCCAGCCGGTGGTGGATGCCCTGACCGCCCGGATCGACGACGACAACTGGCGTGAGGTGATCCTGTTGACGATTGGCTATCTAGGCATTGTGCAGCAGCGTGACGAGGCCGCTGGCGCTGTGCTTCGGGATCTGATCCGCCGCGCG
>JBHIAO010000659.1:0-3091 GCA_046758565.1 Anaerolineae bacterium | reverse complement strand
TTGTCTCGAGCCCCTTTCCCATTCACCTGTGCAACCCTGACCCCATTCACAAACCCTTTCCTGTAAGCATGGCGACAAACAATTTAACCGCCATCCCTATGGACCTGCCACGCCGGTAAAGGATAGCAATCGGGCGCATTAGAGGGCCCTCTTCAATAGAAAACGCCTTGAGCACACCTGCTTCAACCTCTGACTTTACTGTGGTTGACGGAACCAGAGCGATGCCCAGACCAATCTCCACAGCTCGCTTGATCAGCTCAATATTGTCAAATTCAGCTTTGGTGATGACCGAGATCTTATGGCGTTTGAACACTTCGTCAAGGGCCTTGCGCGTCGGGATATCCTGGTGGAAGGCTACGAAGGGTTGAGAGTTTAGCTGTTGCAGACTGATCGAGCTGTTTTGGGCCAAAGGATGGTCTGGAACACAGATCATCACCAACTCGTCGCTGGTCAGCAGAATGGAGCTGAGCTGTGGTTTGCGGGGAGGATAGGCAACAATTCCCAAATCTATGGAGCCGTTCACGACGTCCTGGTAAATTTTGGCTGCCCTACTGTATTCGATCTGAACATTTATTTCAGGATATTCTTTGAAAAATCTCTTGATGAAGGGATCCAACTCATACAGCCCAACACTGTAAATTGCCGCTATCCTGACTGAGCCTCCTTCTGTACCCCTGATCTCTTTGACGCCTTCTTCCATCTCCCTGAATTCTGCGAGAATGCGCCCGGCACCCTTGTAGAGAGCCTCTCCGGCCTTGGTCAGGTGTAGCCGGGAGCCGTGCCGCTCAATAAGAACGATGCCAAATCTCTTCTCCAAGGCCTTAAGCCGCTGGCTTACCGCCGATTGGGTGATGGAGTTTGCCACCGCTGCCTGGGTAAAGCCTCTCAGCTTGACCACATCGCAGAACAGTTTCAGCGTTTCTATGTCCATATTGATTGCACCTTTTCACGCAAGTTATGGGCCAAGCGCTGGCTGCTATTTTTCCTTAAGCACTCGGCATTTCACTGTCCTTAAATTATCATAGTTGCAAATAGGTATTACAGTTTTCTCAGAATTAGGAATAAATGAAATCTGGCTACTCTCTTCTTGTTCTTATAATACTCCTCAGTCCATTTCTATTTCAAATAGGGAGAGACATTAACTTCCTTTTATCACTAATGAATCTCTCGGCATTTCTATGTCCTCAATAACCCTACCTAATCGACTCATTGAAGATTCTTATCATCTGACATAAGGCATAAGTTTTGCTTCTGAAAGTAACCAAAAGATCCATCGGGTCTTTTGACTCCAGGAAACAGATCCGTAATGAAGCTGAGTCAGGAGAGCACATTCGGCATCGAGGGGCTGCTGGTCCTACCCACAAAGCCTAGATGATTGGGCTCAGCAACTCCAAAATAACACATGCACTGGCAAGTGGGTGAATACGAGGGCTGAGATTCAGATCGAAGTTCCAGATAGCGCCTACTGGCGTCGCCAGGTCAAGTGCCAGGAGGCGTGTCCGGTGCACACGGATGCGCGTGGATATGTGCGCGCCATCGCGCAGGGCGATTTTGACCAGGCCTACCTCATAGCGCGCGGCCCGAATCCGCTGGCGAGCATCTGTGGGCGAGTGTGTGGTGCGCCGTGTGAAGCAGCATGCCGCCGCGGCACGATCGACCAGCCTATCTCCATTCGGGCCCTTAAACGATTCGTGACCGAACAGTTCGGCACCGAGTCAGCTCGCTTTCGACCGCTGGAGCTGCTTCAACGCGTTTTGAGCGGCGGACAACGGCTGGAGTGTAGCGGCGAGGACGAACTGGTGGGGTTACGTCGTCTGTTGCGCGACCTGGAAGCGCCGATACAGGACGGGCCCCAGGTGGCTATCATCGGTTCGGGACCGGCAGGGTTGGCTGCGGCACACGACCTGGCGCTCTTGGGGTGTCGGCCTGTGGTGTTCGAGATGGAGTCCATTCCAGCGGGGATGCTGGCGGTGGGGATACCGGCCTATCGGCTGCCGCGAGATCTTATTCGCGGCGAGGTCGAAGTGATCGAGGCGCTCGGAGTCAAGTTCGAGTGCAACACGGAAGTGGGCAAAGACATCTCGATGGAAGAGATCCGAAAGGCATTTGGCGCCACAATCATTGCGGTAGGCGCCAAGCGCTCACGTTTCCTTGACATTCCAGGCGTTTCGGGTCCAGGCGTGCTGGGGGGAATTGAGTTTCTGCGCGACGTGGCGCTAAAGCGGCCGGTCAACCTCGGCCAGCAGGTAGTGGTTATTGGCGGGGGCAACGTGGCCTATGACATCTCGCGATCGGTCATCCGCCAGGCCGGCATCGATGTCTCTCGCACGGCGATGCGCCAGGAGGCCGTGCGTGGGGTACACATGGTCTCGCTGGAGAGCCTGGAGGAGATGCCAGCCGACGACATCGAGATCATAGAGGGAGACGAGGAGGGCGTGGTACGTCACCACCGCTGGGGGCCGAAAGAGATCCTGCGCGACAGCGCAGGCCGCGTACGGGGTATGGTCTTCAAGCGGGTATTGCGTGTGTTTGACGACTCCGGACGCTTCGCACCCACGTTTGACGAAAACGAGACGCAGACGCTCGAGGCCGACACGATCCTCTGGGCCATCGGACAGCGTGCGGACCTCTCTTTCGTGCCGAAAAATGGAGAGATTCGGCTCGACGCCCGTGGGCTGGTCGAGTGCAACCTGAGCGATCTTTCGACGAGTGCGCCTGACGTCTTCCTGGCCGGCGACATTGCCCACGGGCCGCGCTTGCTGATCGATGCAGTGGCCAGCGGAAAAAAGGCAGCGCGGTCGGTGTACCAGTACCTGACAGGGAAAACGATCGAGTCGAAGCAGGTGATGCTGCACCTTCCAATCCCTGGGTACAAGCGTGAGGCGGATTACGAGAAGCAGAAGCGCGTGCCGGTAACGACGCTCAGTCCACAGGAGCGATTGAGGTCGCAGGAAACGATTGTCGAGAGCGGTTACACGGAAGCTCTGGCGTGTCGGGAAGCGGGCAGGTGCCTGGATTGCGGCGTGAACACGATCTTCGACTCGAGCAAGTGCATTCTGTGCGGCGGGTGCGCAGACGTCTGCCCGGAGCA
>JBHIAO010000658.1:0-3102 GCA_046758565.1 Anaerolineae bacterium | reverse complement strand
CCAATCTCAATCACCACTTTGCCAAACTGCTCGCCGGCCTCGAGACGACGGTAGGCTGCCTGCGCCTCTTCCATCGGAAAGACACTGTCAACTACCGGCTTCAGCTTGCCCTGCCACACCAGGTTCATTACGTCATGGAACTCGGAGCGCGCAGACATGGTGGTTCCCAGGATGCTAAGCTGCTTCCAGAAGATGTAACGGATGTCTGTCTCTGGCCGTGCCCCGGTTGTCGCGCCGTAGGTGACAATCCGCCCACCTTTCTTAGCCGAGCGAAGGCTGTCAAACCAGGTGGCAGCGCCCACATTCTCCAGGACAATGTCAACCCCTCGCTTGTTCGTGGCCATGAAGACGGCTTTGCTCCAGTTCTCTTGGGTGCGGTCCACAGTCCAGTCAGCGCCCAGAGCACGGGCCTTGTCCACTTTCTCCGGGCTGCTGGTAACGGCATACACATTGGCGCCGGCCAGCTTGGCAATCTGAATAGCTGCACTGGCGACGCCGCCGCCGGCGCCCAGAATCAGCACTTCTTCGCCGGGTTGAACCTGGCCCCTGGTGATGAGCGCGCGCCAAGCTGTGAGGAACCCTAGTGGCACGGCCGCCGCCTGAGAGAAAGCGAAGTCATCCGGCATGACCATCACGTTGCGGGCCGGCACGGCGACGTACTCGGCCATACCGCCTCGCGTATGCTCGCCTATAACACCGAACCGATCGCAGAGGCTGTCCTCACCACGCCGGCACCACTCACAGTCGCCGCAACTGAGCGTCGGGTTCACCACAACTCGCCGGCCGACCTCGAGGCCGGTCACGCCATCGCCCAGCTCGGTGATCACGCCGGCAATATCCGAACCACCGACATGCGGCATTTCCAGGTCCAGCCCGGGCAAGCCCTCCAACACCCACAGATCGAGATGGTTCAATGCAACTGCTTTGACGTTGATCAGAACTTCACCCGGCCCAGGCTCGGGCCGCGGCAGTGCAATGATCTGCAGTTGATCGGTGTGACCGTGTTGGTAGAAGCCGATTGCTTTCAAGATGGTCTTCCTTCCTCTTACTCCTCGTCTGTACCGCCTGCAGCTTCATCCCTGGGTTCATCGGGTGCCTCGGTCGACAGCAGGATTGCAGTTCGCTCGCGGACAAAGCTCAGAACGTCAGTTGCAAGCCCATACGCTTCCTGAGCAACCTCCGCAGTGTAGCGCTCATGACTCCTCAGCACTTCGGGATAACGCGTGTCAATGTAGTAGACGTTCAGGATATCGCACGCCTCCTCGAGCACCTCAAAGTCCTGGTCAAAGCCCTCACATACTACACGCAAGCGAGGCAACTCATGCGTCCGGATTAGTGGCTGATGTTGGGCAAACAGGTAGGCCTTTAGAGCTTTCTCCGAAACTTGCTGGCACTGGAAGCATGTTTGCATGAAAGGCCCGTTCAACAACCCGAGTTCTGCAAAGGCCAGATCATCCCCGGCAACGTCAAGCCACTCACGAGCCAGGTCTAAGAAATCAGTCGCGTTCATAGACTACCTCGCCCGCAGCAATCTCTTCAACAAAGTAGTTCCCGCGCCGCAACAACTCATCAAACTCTGCTGGCCGATAAGCCTTAAACTCAACATCGATCGGATAGGAATACTTGTGTTTCGATAGAAGCCGATAGAACGACTGGACAATCCGAAAGGCTGGTCGATCATCCTGCCACTCAATAAGTACGCACAAATCCAAATCGCTTTCTGGACGAGGCTCACCGCGAGCAACCGACCCAAAGCGGATGATCCTGACAGGATTGGCCTTTTTGAGAATCCCTACTACTTTGTTGGTCTCCTGGTCGTAGAATTCCTGTATTGATTCGAGTCCCACGACTCGTTCTACCACGTCAGATCACCTCCATCACTTCAGCCACGATTCGGAGCGCCGCTCCGATTTCATTACGGACGTAGTCGTCGTCCTCCGTCACCAGAACTTTCTTCAACGCCCGCTGCGCATGAGCCGAATCGATCTGGCCCAGCGCCCAGGCTGCGTGGCCGCGAACGAGGGGCTCATGGTCATGGAGCGCCTGGGTAAGCGCCGGCACCGCCACCGGATCGCCCCAGTTGCCCAGCGCCACCGCCACGTTGCGCAAGAGGCCACGCCGCTTGGCCCGCTTGATCGGACTACCGCGAAACCGTTCACGAAAAGCTTCGTCGTCCAGGGCGATCAGGTCCAGCAGCTTAGGCGCCACGTCCTCTGTGCCAGAAGGCAAAGCTGCAAGCGTGAAGAGATGTGTACTCACTTCCCCTCTTCCTTTTTCCCCTTCTCCCCTTCTCCCCTTTCTCCCTTTTTCCCTTTCTCCCTTTCTCCCCCGCTCCCCTGCTCCCCTGCCCACCTGCTCCCCCGCTCCCCCGCTCCCCTGTTCCTCGGCCGGTCTGGCAAAACGCCTGTTCCACGGACACACCTCGTTGCAGATGTCGCACCCGAAGACGCGGTTGCCCATCAATGGCCGCAACGCCCACGGAATCGGGCCTTTGAGCTCGATGGTGAAATACGAGATGCAACGCCGCGAGTCCAGCACGTAGGGCTCTGGAAAGGCATCGGTAGGACAGGTGTCGAGACAACGGGTACACGCGCCACAGGTACCACGCGGGTCCGGCTTGTCATATGCCAGCTCAACGTCTAGCAGGATTTCGCCGAGAAACAGCCACGCGCCCCATCGTGGGTGGATCAGCATGGTGTTCTTGCCGAAGAAGCCCAGGCCGGCCCGCACCGCGTACTCCCGCTCCAGCACCGGCCCGGTGTCCACGTACGTCCGTCCGTAGACCTTGCTGCCCACCTGTTCCTGGATGAACGCCTGAAGCTGGTACAGCCGGGGTGTCATCACATCGTGATAATCCAGACCCCAGGCGTAGCTGGCAATGATCCCCCGTGATGGATCGTTCAGGATCTCGGGCGGCAGTTGTCGGGTGAAGTAGTTCTTGCCGACCACTACCACAGACTTCACGTTGGGAACAATGAGCGACGGATCGCGGCGTCGCTCGACCCGGTCGGGCCGCTCCAGGTACCGCATCTCGCCGGCATACCCGCGATTCACCCACTCGATGTACGCCGATACGGTTTGCGGCGGGTCTGCCGGCGCGAT
>JBHIAO010000657.1:0-3105 GCA_046758565.1 Anaerolineae bacterium | reverse complement strand
CTGGTGCCGGCCAACGGCCACGGCCGCACCCTGTTCTTCGCCGGCAAGGGCGGGGTGGGCAAGACGGCCCTGTCGTGCGTGACGGCGGTGTGGCTGGCCCGTCAGGGCTACCGCACCCTGCTGTTGACCACCGACCCGGCGGCCCACATCGGCGACGTGCTGGGCCGGCCGGTGGGCGACGAGGCAGAGCCAGTGATCGGGGTGGACAACCTGTGGGCGGTCAAGATTGACCCCCGGGTGGCCGCCGAAGCGTACAAGGCCCGCATCCTGGATGAGGCCCGGCAGCAGGGGCGCCCCCCGGAGTCGCTGCAGGCCATGGCCGAGGAACTGGACAGCCCGTGTACCGAGGAGATGGCCGCCTTCGATCGCTTCATTGACTACGCCTCGCTGGATCGGTACGACGTGCTGGTGTTCGACACCGCCCCCACCGGCCACACCCTGCGTCTGCTGGAGCTGCCGGTGGACTGGAGCCAGCAGTTGGAGATCAAGACCTACGCCTCAGCCGAGCTTTCGCAGGCCGATGCGGCAGCCAAGGCTCGCTTCGGGCAGGTCATTGACATGATGCGCGACCCGCAGCGCTCCACCTTTGCTTTCGTGATGTACCCCGAAGCCACGCCCATCGTCGAGGCCTGGCGGGCGGTGGAGGAGTTGCGCACGGTGGGCATTGAGCCGGGGCTGGTGGTGGCCAACCAGGTGTTGCCGCCGGAGCAATGCACCACCGAGTATTTCTGCCGGCGGGCGCTGATGCAGGCCCGCTACCTGGGGGAAATGGCCGAACGCTTCCGGGTACCCATCCTGGCCACGCCCCTGTTGCCCCACGAGGTGAAGGGGCTGGACGTACTGGCCGAGTTGGGAGAACGGATCTACGGGGGCGGCTGGCGATGAAGCGCAAGGTGTTGTTTCTCTGCACCGGGAACTCGGCCCGCTCGCAGATGGCCGAGGCCATCGTCAACGCCCAACTGGGTGATGAGTGGGAGGCAGTCAGCGCCGGCACACAACCGGCAGGCTACGTTCACCCCAACGCCCTGCGCGCCCTGGCCGAAATCGGCATTTCGCACCAGGGACGCTCCAAACACGCAGCCGAGTTTCGAGATGTTCCTTTTGACCTGGTAGTGACCGTCTGCGACGATGCAGCCGAGAACTGCCCGGTCTGGCTGGGGCAGGGGAAGCGGGTTCACCTGGGCTTCCCCGATCCGGCCAAAGCCACGGGCACGGAAGAGGAGATCATGGCCGTCTTCCGCGCCGTGCGCGACGACGTCAGCCGCAAAGTGCCGGAACTGCTCCGGCAGTGGACTGTAGAAAATTCTTGAAACGAGGAGGTTTCCACTCATGTCTGAACAGACAATAACCGCCACCGCCGGTCGCACCAGCGTGGCCAAGCAACTATCCATCCTCGACCGCTTTCTCACGCTGTGGATCTTCTTGGCGATGGCGGTCGGCGTGGGGCTGGGCTACTTTGTGCCCGGCGTCGAGTCCTTCATCGACCGCTTCCAGGTCGGAACGACCAGCATCCCCATCGCCATCGGCATCGGCCTGATTCTCATGATGTACCCGCCTTTCGCCAAGGTCAGGTACGAGGAACTGGGCGAGGTCTTTCGTAACAAAAAGGTGTTGGGACTTTCCCTGATCCAGAATTGGGTGGTGGGTCCCGTCCTGATGTTCGCACTGGCGATTATCTTTTTGCGTAGCTACCCGGAGTACATGGTCGGCCTGATCATGATCGGGCTGGCGCGGTGCATCGCCATGGTCATCGTCTGGAACGAGTTGGCCAAAGGCGACCGGGAGTACGCCGCTGGGTTGGTGGCCTTTAACAGCGTCTTCCAGGTGCTGTTCTACAGCGCCTACGCCTGGTTCTTTATCACCGTGCTGCCGCCGCTGTTTGGTTTGCAAGGCAGTGTGGTGCAGATCGGGATCGGAGAGATCGCCCAAAGCGTCTTTATTTACCTGGGCATCCCTATGATCGCTGGCTTTGTCACCCGGCTCATCCTGCTGAGAACCAAAGGCCGGGAATGGTACGAGACCCGGTTCATTCCCCGGCTCAGCCCGTTGACGCTCGTCGCGCTGCTGTTCACCATCGTGGTGCTGTTCAGCCTGAAGGGCAACCAGATCATCCAGATCCCGCTGGACGTGGTGCGCATCGCCATCCCGCTGCTTTTCTACTTTGTGTTGATGTTCCTGGTTAGTTTCTGGATGGGCCACAAGATCGGGGCCGATTATTCCAAGACAACGACACTAGCTTTCACAGGAGCCAGCAACAACTTTGAGCTGGCCATCGCCGTGTCCGTGGCCGTCTTTGGCATCAAATCGGGTGCCGCTTTCGCCGCCGTGATTGGGCCGTTGGTGGAGGTGCCGGTGATGATCGGCCTGGTGAACGTGGCGTTCTATTTCCAGCGCCGCTACTTTGGCCACGAGTTGAGCACTGTGCCCGTCGGGATGGCGGACGCCACTGCCGAAGCCTACCCGCCGGCAGCAAGGAGCCGGGCGAGAGAGAGAACGGATTGATCTGGAGCGCGTTGTTCCTAATTCACAAATTCCTTGCGGAAATTGAGGGCCCTTGAAAGGGCCGGGGAGGAGAATCATGTCAGGATGGAAAGTGCTGGCACAAGGGGGTGAGGGCG
The DNA here is from genome assembly GCA_046758565.1 of Anaerolineae bacterium. Taxonomy (GTDB): domain Bacteria; phylum Chloroflexota; class Anaerolineae; order Epilineales; family JAANWY01; genus JBHIAO01. The sequence goes on along the minus strand of JBHIAO010000657.1, from coordinate 487 downwards.
CCAGGGTCAGCCGTTGTCCTGGTGGGCTTATTCACCTGGACTACGGCAACGTGACCCTGCGCTTCACCAAGGAGTATTTCCGCGCCTTCGCTGCCATGGTGGGGCGGGCGGCGGCCAATCTGGGCGGAGCCCAACTGCCGCAGGGGCTGGCGGCCCGGCCGGAGGACGTGGCGGCGACGTTCTCCAAGAACTGAAATCGAGCAGTATAGTTGACATTCTCCCCCGGTAGCCGGGGTCAATCCAATGTGGAGGGAAGATGAATGCGGCAAGCAAGTGCGGTGAGAACGGCAGAAGTCAGTGAGTCCGAGGCTTTGCAGGCGGCGCGGGAGTTCGCCGCCGTGCTGGCCGAGACGCCAGGGTACCAGGCTTTTGACCAGGCCCAACTCCGGCTGCGGCGCGATCCGGCGGCCCAGGAAGCCATTCGTGCTTTCCAGGAGCGGCAACAGTCGCTGCAGATGATGCTCATGCTGGGCGCGCTGAGCGAGGC
>JBHIAO010000656.1:0-3117 GCA_046758565.1 Anaerolineae bacterium | reverse complement strand
AATATCGTCAAGAAGCATCAGCGCCCTACCCCAACCGGGGGCCGTAGGCCGGTGCAGGCCGGCATCATCGAGCTTGAGGCACCGATCCACTTGTCGAACGTGGCTCCGGTGTGCCCGAGCTGCGATCAGTGGGCGCGCGTGGGCTATGAACGCACGTCGGATGGGACCAAGGTGCGAGTCTGCAAGCGCTGCGGCGCATACATTGACTAGGATTAAGGTGCGATGCGTCTCAAGGAAAGGTACTTGCAGGAAGTTGTCCCGCAGATGATGCAGGACTTTACCTACCGCAATGTGATGGAAGTGCCGCGCGTTGAGAAGGTTGTAGTTAACGTGGGCCTGGGAGAAGCTCTGCAAAATGCGAGGGCGCTGGATGCAGCGACAGTTGACATCATGGCCATCACTGGCCAGCGGCCAATCGTCACGCGGGCTCGCAAATCCATTGCCAATTTCAAGCTACGTGAGGGACAGGCTATTGGTATCAAGGTGACGCTGCGCGGAGCGCGAATGTATGCATTCTTGGAACGCTTGATGAACATTGCGCTAGCCCGCCAGCGTGACTTTCGCGGCGTCTCGCCCAATTCCTTCGACGGTCGCGGTAACTACACGCTAGGCCTCCAGGAGCAGTTGGTTTGGCCGGAGATCGATTATGACTCCATCGACAAAGTGCGAGGAATGGAGATCACGATCGTTACGAGTGCTAAGACCGATGATGAGGGATGGCGCCTGTTGCGGTTGCTGGGCATGCCGTTCCGACAGCGCTAGAAGCTCAGACAAGGGGAAGGTTAGGTAAAGAAACGTGGCGAAGAAGTCGATGATCGCCCGGGAAAAGAAACGCAAGTACAAGGTCCGCGTACGCAATCGGTGTCGGCAATGCGGCCGGCCGCGTGCCTACATGCGACGCTTCGGCTTGTGTCGAATTTGCTTCCGCCGGCTGGCACTTGAAGGCAAGATTCCGGGTGTCAAGAAATCAAGTTGGTGAGTGTCTGTCCCGGTAGCCTTGGGCCGCCGGCATGGAGGAGTGCGAGGGAAATGGCAGTTGTAACAGATCCGATCGCGGATATGCTGACGCGAATCCGGAATGCGACGGAGCGCCGGCACAAGTATCTCTCGATGCCATCTTCCAAGATGAAGGTAGCCATTGCCCAAATCATGAAGGAAGAGGGTTTTATCAAGGACTATCAAATCGTTGATGAGAAGCCTCAGGCAATTCTCAGGGTCTGGCCCAAGTATACTGAGGAAAACGAGCCCGTTATCACCGGGATGAAACGAGTCAGCAAACCAGGCCGGCGTATTTACAAGCGTCGCAGCGAGATTCCATGGGTGTTAAGCGGGATGGGCATTGTGATCATCTCTACGTCACGTGGGCTCATGACCGGTCGTCAGGCGCGCCGTGCCGGGGTTGGCGGCGAGGTCATTTGCCATGTTTGGTGACACCTGTACTGAGGTTGTCGAGGGGCTTGTCCTGAGCTGTCGAAAGGATGGAGGTAGCCCAGTTTCACAGGTCACACAGATTAACGCAGAAGCTCATCCGTGAAATCTGTGCAATCTGCGGTAGGAGGTTTCGCAATGTCTCGTGTCGGAAAGATGCCTGTGGAGATCCCCAAGCAAGTAACGGTCGATATTACTGGAAGCACACTCACGGTCAAGGGACCGAAAGGTACGTTGACGAGGGCTTTCCATCCAGACATACAGATTCGCATGGATGATGGTCAAATCGTCGTTAACCGGCCCAGTGATCATCGAACGCATCGAGCTCTTCATGGCTTAACTCGGGCCCTGATCGCCAACATGGTACAGGGTGTATCGGAAGGTTTCAAGAAGGAACTTGTGATCGAAGGCGTTGGCTATCGAGCTGAGACACGGGGCCACAATCTGGTGCTGAATGTTGGCTACTCTCACCCAGTGGAGATCACGCCTCCAGATGGCATTGAGATCACGGTGGGGCGGGGTGCGAAGAACCTGACGATCGAAGGGATTGATAAGGAAGTGGTTGGAGAGGTTGCCGCCAAGATCCGGGCTGTTCGTCCCCCCGAACCGTACAAGGGCAAGGGGATTCGCTACGCCGGCGAATACGTGCGCCGCAAGGCGGGCAAGGCCGGCAAGATTGGTGCCTAATCAGTGAACAGTAATCAGTGAACAGTGAACAGAATCTGTTGCATAAATGATTTTGCGGCAAGACCTGAGGTAACTGGACTTTGGAGAATTGTGGATGGCAACGAGAAATGAGCTTCGCAGGCGACGGCATCGACGTGTGCGGCGAAAGTTGAAGGGTACGCCGGAGCATCCTCGTCTGAACGTCTTTCGCAGTTCGGCTCACATCTACGCACAGGTCATCGATGATGAGGCCGACCATACCCTGGCGTCGGCGTCGACGCTGGACGCGGAGGTTCGGACGCGGATTCATGATATGCGGCCGGTAGAACAGGCCAAGGTTGTCGGCGAGACGGTGGCCAGGCGTGCCTTGGAGAAGGGGATTCGCCGGGTCGTATTTGACCGTGGAGGCTACAAGTATCACGGTCGGGTCAAAGCAGTAGCCGACGGGGCTCGCGAGGCCGGCCTCGATTTCTAGGGAGTCGTCGAGAATATGGCTAATAGAGACGATCGACGTGATGAATTGGACGAACGCATCGTCCATATTGCCCGGACCGCCAAGGTTCAGAAAGGTGGTCGCCGATTCTCCTTCCGCGTGGTCGTGGTCGTTGGTGATAACGGCGGTCGTGTCGGTGTGGCGGTCGGCAAGGCGCGTGATGTGCCCGAGGCGATTCGCAAGGGCATCGAGCGAGCCAAGAGAAACATGATTGACGTGCCCATGGTGAACACGACCATTCCACACGAGGTTGTGTCTCGGTTTTCAGCCGCTGAGGTGCTGTTAAAGCCGGCATCTCCGGGCACGGGCGTGATCGCCGGCGGTGGTGTCCGCGCTGTCGTCGAGGCGGCCGGCATCCGCGACATTCTGACGAAGTCGTTGGGCAGTGACAATATCCTGAACGTTGTGTATGCGACGTACGAAGGTTTAAAGCAGTTGAAGGACCCGCAAGAGGAAGCGCGCCGGCGTGGCTTACCGCTGGAACGCGTTCAGCCTTTCTGGAGTCAGATCGATGGCTAAGAAGCGTCAGC
>JBHIAO010000655.1:0-3118 GCA_046758565.1 Anaerolineae bacterium | reverse complement strand
GAGATCCTGCCCAGCGCCGCCGACAAGTACCCCTACCCCATCAAGGCTCTCTTCACCCACATGGGCACCCCGGCCCTGTCGGTGCCGGCCAGCGAGGAGCAGCGCAAGATCCTCCAGGACACCGACGCAGTGCCGCTCTCCATCGCCTGTGACATCATCATCGGCGAGAGTTCCATGTACGCCGACTACATCTTGCCCGACACCACCATCCTGGAGCGCTGGGGCTTTCCCCATACCCCGCCCGACATCCGCATCACCCTGAGCAAGGTGCGCCAGCCGGTCATCGAAAAGATCTATCCCGACGCCAAGCCGGTGGAGGAGATTTTGATCCTCATCGCCGAGGCGCTGGGCATTCCCGGCTACGGTGAGGGCCAGGCGGTCAGCACCGCCGAGTCCTTCTACCTCAAGATGGCAGCCAACGTGGCCGGTGAGAAGAGCGGGGTACCGGACGCCAGCCAGGCCGAGATGGATATGTACCAGTGGCTGCGAGACAGGGACCCCGACGCCATCACCGACGACGAATGGAGGAAGACGGCCTACGTGCTGGCCCGTGGCTGCCGCGTGGCCGATCCGGGCATGGCCTACGATGGGGACTACATGGGCAAGAAGTACGGCAAGATCACTCGCATCTACGACGAGAAGACGGCGACCACCAAGGACAGCATCACCGGTGAGTTATGGAACGGCCTGCCCATCTACCAGCCGATCCAGGACGTGTCGGGCGAGGAGATCGCGGACGCCGACTTCCCGCTGACCCTGATCACCTTCAAGAGTATCCTGGGCGGGCACTCGCGCACTATCGTTGACGAGTGGATACGGCAGATCTGGCCCGAGAACCGCGTCTGGATCAACTCCGCCGACGCGGCTCCGCTTGGCCTGGTCACGGGCGACGTGGCCCGGATCACCTGTGCCACCAACCAGGAAGGGGTGACAGGCAAAGTGCTGGTCACGGAGAAGATCATACCCGGCGTGGTGGCCGTTTCCTGGCACTTCGGCCACTGGGCCTACGGCTCCCGCTCCTTCGTGGTGAACGGCGCAGACACAGGGGCGGAGCCGGCACGGGGCGCGGGCCTGGTGCCCAACCCGGTGATGCGGGTGGATGAGGCCGTCGGCAAAGTCTGTCTGCAGGACCCTATCGGCGGCAGTGCATCCTTCTACGACACCCGAGTCCGGGTGGAGAAGGCATAAGGGAGGGGGGCAATGACAAAGCAGTTAGGTTGGTACATAGACTTGCGCAAGTGTGTGGGTTGTCATAGTTGCGCTGTGGCTTGCAAGGCGGAGAACAACACCCCGCCGGGGATGGCCTGGCGGCGGGTTATCACTCAGGACAACGGTCGCTATCCCCACGTCACCGCCCGGTTCGTGAGCATGGCCTGCTTCCACTGCGAGCATCCGGCTTGCGTGGCCGCCTGCCCCATCGAGGGGGCTATCGTCAAGCGAGAGGAAGATGGCGTGGTCCTCATTGACCAGGAGAAGTGCGTGGGCTGCAGGCGGTGCGAGTGGGCCTGCCCCTACGGCGCGCCCCAGTTCAACCCGGAAACGAAACTGGTCGAGAAGTGTACCTTTTGTGTCCACCGGCTGGACGCGGGGCTGATGCCGGCTTGTGTCACCACTTGCATGGGCGACGCTTTGCACTTCGGCGACCTGGCCGAAATCGCGGGTGAGACGAGCATTGAGGACTTCGCCGATCCCAAGTTGACGACCCCCAGCGTGCGGTTCAGGGTGTGAGCTTACAACATCTGGTAGTGCACCTCTCCCATGTGCCTCTTGGCACCGGGAGAGGTGCACGCTGTGGATAAGACATGACTATGAGCGAACTGTCTTCACCGACGGCTCAGGCCGAGTGGGCTCAGGCCCGAGCTGATGTGTACGCCTTCCTGGCCCGCCTCTTCACCCAGCCCCCCACCGAGGAACTGCTGGCTTCGTTGGCCGGCGAAGGGGATAGCGACCCGCTGACGACCATCTTCGGTCCTGGCGAGGGGGTGGTCCTGATGGAGCGTGCCCTGGCTGATGGGATCAACGAGGCGTTACTGCGAATGCTGAAGCTGGAGTTCGATGCTCTGTTCCTGGTGCCCGGCCGACGCTACACCACGCCCTACGAGTCGGTCTACCGCGGCGGCCGGACCGGCGAGGGGCTGGTCCGGGGGGAGGCGACGGCAGCGGTGCAGCGCTTCTACGCCCGTGCGGGGGCCGATGTCAGCTCGGACTTCAGGGAACTGCCTGACTACATCGGGCTGGAGCTGGAGTTCATGCACCATCTCTGTGCACGAGAGGCCAGCGCCTGGGAGCGGGACGAAGCGGACGCAGCGCGTCAGTGGGCGGCAATGGAGCAGGCGTTTCTGCAAGACCACCTGGCCCAATGGGCGGACGACTTCAGCGCGAGGCTGGCAGCCAATGCGCGCTCCGATTTCTATCGAGGTCTGGCCGAACTGATGCCGGTGTTCGTGCACCGGGACCTGGAAACGATCGAGGCCAGCGATGTCATGGTGACATGAGCCGGGCGTTTGCCATCACCTTCATTGCCGTTAATTGTCTGGATTGCGAGATATGCTCTTTGATCTGTCCAGTCCAGGCGGTGGTATTCGACTAAGAAATCGAAACAATCCACTTAAGCGTGAGGTAGTGACATTACATTATGGAGGAGAGCTTAGCTGGGTGATATTCGTCGAAAAACTGAATAACTCTCCGAGCCCTCAGGCCTAAAGGAGGAACGTTAGGGCAACGGGTTAACGAGTAACGAGTAGGTTGCGCCCTAGTTACTCATCACCCGTTACTCATCCCCTGTTACTCCCATGGCTAGGGGGCCGAACCCCACGAATCAGTAGTGGGGGGCCGCTAACAGCGAATCAAGCAACGAACCTGTGGCGGTCGTGGGTAGGGAAGGAAACGACCCTACCTCCTCGTGCTTGGAAAGGAGAGAGGGCTCAAACCAGCCTTCCTGCACGGGTGGCTGGTTTTTGATTTGCCAGCCATCGAGCAGGTACACTAAGCCAGTTGCCTTTCCCTTCACGAGGCATCTGGCTTTCGTTTGTACTGGTCTAGCAAGGCGTCCGCCAGGGGCTCCTTCGCTCAAGCCCCTGGCTCAGTCTACAAAGCCCCGTTGGGGCTGGATTTGGCA
>JBHIAO010000654.1:0-3120 GCA_046758565.1 Anaerolineae bacterium | reverse complement strand
GCTCCTCCGCTCCCCTGCTCCTCCGCTCCTCCGCCCTCGCTTACGCCAAATCGATCGCCATGCTTTCGCCGTTGATTTCAGCCTTAATCCGGGTGCGATTGCTGCTTCGCGTGGCAGCGTGCAGGAAGCAAGTTTGCTCCCCCATGCTGACCGACCTTTGCACGGCTTCGTACGGTTCGTCGGAAGTGATAAAGACATGCGTATCCACCGGTTCGGCCGTCGCCCACAACGTCCCATCCATGATGGAGCCGTTGAGCTTGAAGATACTATCCTGAACGATGCGATACGATTTCAAGTCCATTTTAACAATATGCGCGTATCGGCCCAGTTGGGTCATGTAGCAAAAACCAATCCCTGCTGAGAGGTAAGCCAGCGAGGGAGATGCCACTCCGCTCCGTTCGTCACTCAGGAACCGGAACGTGCTTCCGATCGGTTTAAACAGTTGTACCACGACCTGCCTCAACCCGGTGTCAAGCAGCTTGGTGATGCCGCGGACGTGCAGTGTCCGCTTCTGCTCGGGTTGCAAACTGGTACCAGCTCCCCCTTCCACACCAAAGAGGGTTTCAGCGGCTTTACGTTTGGTGATAATATCGGGCAGGAACCCCCCTTCCGGATTCGGCCGGATGGTATCAAACTTTAGCTCGGGATCCTCGGCAAGGCTGAATGGGGACTGGCACACCCGCAGGACTGGCAATCCGCTCCCGTTCAGGCACAACGCGAAGGTATTCTCCAGCACGTCGCGCATGTAAGCTTGGGCCGGAGAGCTCGCCTCAGCAAGCCTGATGAGTTTGGCAATGGTCTCTTGAGGAGCATCGGCCTCGATTTGCACTAGAAGCTCGACCGGCTTGGCCCCACCGGTCATATCGCCCCGAATCGCAGAGCCTTCCATGGTGAAAAAATTGTCCTGGATCAGCGAGAGCGATTTGATTTGCACGTTGTGCACCTCTGCATGCTTGAGCAACTCCGACATGAAGGAGAATGCCGTTCCGGCAGTGAAAAAAGCCAAGGGAAACGGTGCCAGGTCAGTGCCGTTCAAGTAAGGTCCTTCATCGCTCACCATACGCCAGACGTTCCCAGAGGGTCCGTAGTGCACGAGGGCTTCCTTTTGCATTCCCTCAAGAGCGCGTACTTCCGTGCGGATGCCGATCCTATCGGTCTGACCACGGACGGGAGCGTTGCATTCGGCTTTGGCCTTAAATACAAGTGGATACCCAAGTCCCTCGATCGAAGGCATCTGGTAACCTCCTTACTCAAGAAATGTGCTTCGAGATCCCAGCTTCCGCTAAATCCACCCTATCAAGCCGACCGATTTTCGGTCCTCGCTCGTCTACGCGCCTGATAGTCCCTGATCAAACCCATGATGCCCTGAGGAGCAAACAGAACAAAGGCAATGAAGACCAGGCCCATGATTGTCTGCCAGCGATCCGTGTACGTGCTGGCATAGCTGGGCAGCAGCCGCACCAGCGCCGCTCCCAGGATCGGCCCTGTCAGGGAACCGGAACCGCCCACGATCACCATCAGCAGGACCTGGCCCGACATGGTCCAGTAGAGATTCTCCGGAGCGGCGTGCCAGTTGAAGTGGGCAAACAGGGCACCGCTCACCCCTGCGAACACGCCGGCCACGATAAGCGTGGCCATCTTGAAGCGCCAGGTGTTGTACCCCAGCGCCCGCATCCGCGACTCGTTCTCTTTGATCCCGCGCAACGTGTATCCGAACGGACTACCGACGATTCGCCGCAGCAGCCACCAGCACACGATGAACGCCACGGCCACCAAGTAGTAGAAGTAGAGGTTGCTGCCGAACCGCAGCGCCACGTTCCCCACCCCGACGTAAGGTCTAGGGACGCCGGCCAACCCGTCGGAGCCACCGGTCACGGGCGTCCACTTCACGGCCAGACCGAATAACATCTGTGCGAACGCGAGAGTTAGCATGAGGAAATAAATGCCCGTGGTCCGCAGAGAGAAGAAGCCGATGATTGCCGCACCAATCGCAGTGACGATGAGCACCAGGGGCACCGTGACCAGCAAGTTGGCCGTCACACCTCGCGCCACATAGGCCAACACGTAGCCGCCAAGGCCGAAGAAAGCCGCATGACCAAAGGACACCAGCCCTGTGTAGCCCAGGAGCAGGTCCAGACTCATGGCGAAAATCGCAAAGAGAAAAACCTCTACCGCCAGGCTCTGGATGTAGCTGGGAGAGATCAGCGGGAATACCAAGAGCCCGACCAACACCAGTAGAGGAACAACCCACCGCCTGCGGGGCCGGACCCGCTCACGAGACACCTGGGCGCGCTCTTGAACTGCTTCCACTTCAGGTAATCTCCCGCTGTCCAAATAGTCCCGATGGCCGTACCAACAACACAATCGCCATGATCACGAAGATAACAAACAGCGAAAACTGGGCCAGGCGCGCCTTGCCCAGGCTATCGGCCATGCCGATGAGCAGCGCACCCCAGAAAGCCCCCTTCAAGGTCCCCAGACCACCAACGACAACCACCACCAGGGCCAGAATCAGGATCTCGAAGTCCAGCCCAGGGTACAGGTTGAGGACAGGTGCGGCTGCCACGCCGGCCAGGGCTGCCAGCGCCGTGCCCAGCGCGAAGACGCCAGCGAAAATCCGCTCGATGTTGATGCCCAGCCCGGCTACCATCTGGCTGTCGGCGACGCCGGCGCGCACGATAGCGCCGATGCGGGTGCGCTCCAACAGCAGCCACAGCGCCCCGGCCACCACCAACCCGAAGACGATGATAGTCAGCCGGTAGATAGGGAACTGGTTCCCCCGGATAATCACGAATCCCGCCAGTGCTGAAGGTGGGGGCACCGATTCCACGTAGGCGCCCCAGTTCCAGCGGATCAGGTCGGCGCCTACGAGGGCCAGACCGAAGGTGAGCAGCACCTGGTCAAGATGCCCCCGTCGGTACAGCCGACGCAGGAACATCGTTTCCAGCACTAACCCCAAAGCGCCAACCAGGAGCGGCGCCACGATCAGCGCCAGCCAGAAATTATCCAGTTGGCGGATGATGCTCAACCCGATGTACCCCCCCAGCAGGTAAAAGGACCCGTGGGCCAGGTTGATCACATCCATCAGCCCGAAAATCAAAGACAGCCCGGCCGCCATCA
>JBHIAO010000653.1:0-3124 GCA_046758565.1 Anaerolineae bacterium | reverse complement strand
CGCATGGATGACGTCCTGCCGGTGGCACTGCTGGAGAAGCGGAGGGACAGGCCGGCGGTGTGACGGAGGGAATTCGAACAGGCAGTCACTCCAGTAGCCAACGGACCCAGTCTCGGCCAGACCTCGGCTTTGGGGTCTCGTCCGCAGGGACGAGGACGCCGCTGTCGTCAACAGTCCACAGTCGGCCGTCAATCTCGACCCCATCCTCGATTTCAACAGACCTCATCCAACGCTGAACCTTCTTACCACGATACTGGCGCCACAACGATTCCCAAGAGCTGCTGTCAGTTTGGGGATGCCGGCTACTATGTGCTCGAACGGGATCGCGCAGGAGAGCACTGAGGAACGAGGCAATCAAGATGGCAGCAACGCCAATGCCTAGAATGGCGAGGGCAGTTGGATGCATGGCTGCGGCGGCGGTCCAAAAGGCAAAGCCAACGAACGCAGTGAGGCCGAGGGCGAATACCACGAGCCACGACACCGCTTCCACAAGAAACGCCCCTCCGAAGTAATCCGCACGACCACTCCGCCGTCCGAACAGACTGCTGAGACCAAACCACGCACCAGCCAGCGTAACAGCTATTAGCAAGAGATTCGTAGGCATAGATTGGTCCTTTCTACTCTCGGTAGAAGATGTAGAACATCTGTTCTAACACCAGGATTGTACCAGTTTCCTCGCGATTTGTCAAGCCCGAATAGTCGATCGCATGGATGCTTTGTCACGTGTATCTGCTCTTCTCCTTGCCTGTGACCGAGGATCGCTCGTGGTCCTGCTTTCCACTGACGCCGGCACCAGCCCGAGGCGCGGGTTAGTAACTACCCACGGTCGTTAGATTGGCATGTGTCTGAAGTGAGTCCGGTGTCAACATAATGCTAAACGGCAGAATGGCAAAAAAGTTACCGCGGTGAACCTTAAGATATTTAGCGAAGTTTCTCAGGCCAGCCGATTTGGTCGAAGCTCGCCGGCATCAGGCCTGCTGACATCGAGGTACTTCCCAAATTTGGAAGCATTTTCACTGAATTGCGCATGACATTCAAGCGATAGCCGACTAATTACTTAGAGGCAAGATCAAGCGCCGGCTCAAGACTGATTAGGCGGCTTAAGGAAGGGAGTTATATTGCGCAATCTGAGCATCGCCTTTCTTGCCGGCTTCATTCTTTACGGGCTCATCACAGAGTTCATAGAATGGGTGATGCAGCCTGAGTCCCCCAATCCGCCACCTAACCTTGAGGCCACATTCGGTCGTGTCGTGCTGCGCTGGCTGATTCGGAGTCTGCTAGTACTCCTGCTTGCCGTCCTCATCTATGCGGCCGGCGTGACATTCGGACGACCAGGTTTTCGCGCTGAGGGCTGGATATTCGACCTGATATGCACGCGCATCCCGGCCCTTTGCCAGACGATTGGCCTCAGGTAGGTCAGACAAATGAAACCTCGGCGAATCTTTGTTCTGCTGGCGTTCCTTCTGCTGGTCTATCTTCTCCTGACTTCGCCAGATGACGGGGACTTGGGAATTAGGAACTGGTTCAGCCTCGAGCCTACACCGGTCCCCACGGTGTGCAACAACTTCGACTTCCAAGGGTTGTTGGGAGGCAGATTCTCTGTTCGCATGATCGTGGCTCTAGACACAAACGACGACAATATCGAGGAGTGCATCGTGTTGTACGATGATCCAGCCGAGCAGCGCAGTCCGGCAACTGGACGGCCTGTGTACGGTATGGTGTATCACTTCCAGGTGAGCGGACCGGCAGATGCGGATCCACGCACATTGCCAATCTCTGCTATGCGGTGCTATGAGCTTCGAACCGACTACGGCAGACGAGTTCGGCTGGGTCTCACTACGAGCGAGGTTTCAGACTTTCATGTGCTGGCAATGGATGCCGATACCCAAGGACGGCTAGAACTCGTTGTGCTCAGCCACGGACCGAAGAGACAGCTCGTAGGGTTGTCTGTCTTCCGATGGCGCGGTGTCGATAGAGGATATCAACTGGTGGGCTACGTCCACGGCGATTGGCTTAAAACTCGACCAAGTCCCGTAGAGCGGTACATCGACGAAGTGGTGGTCTGCGATCGTCAATACCCGGCGGACGCCAACAATCCAGACCGCGTAACGGGAAAGGTCTTTGTCTGGAAGGACGGCAAGTTAGAGCTCGATCCAGACCACAGTGACGCAAACTGTTGACTGGCCCCATGGAGGGCCAGGAGAGTCCCTCAGATTCTCGCAGAGCTTGACTAGCCAAATCTGCAAGAAACTCTTATACTTAACAATGCGCCCTTCAACACTATAGGAGAGAGGAAGGCCATGATTCGTCGATGTGAGGACAGCGACTTTGATAGCATCTACTCGATAATCAATGATGCAGCACAGGCGTACAAAGGAGCCATCCCTGCAGACTGCTGGAACGAACCCTACATGCCGAAAGACGAGCTCCGGCGTGAGATAGATGAGGGTGTCGAATTTTGGGGCTATGAGGAAGATGGCGAACTGGTGGGTGTGATGGGCATACAACACGTGCAAGATGTCACCCTTATCAGGCACGCCTATGTCCGCACGGCCAGGCAGGGTCAGGGCATTGGCGGCAAGTTGCTCTCCGCCCTTCAGGAACAGACAACTCGCCCCGTGTTGATCGGTACCTGGGCGGACGCCGGCTGGGCAATTCGCTTCTACGAAAAGCGCGGTTTCCGACTGGTCTCGTCGGAAGAGAAGGACCGGTTACTGCGAAAATACTGGACCGTCCCCGAACGTCAGATCGAAACGTCCGTGGTTCTGGCGGATCAGAAGTGGTTCGATAGCCAAAGCGACTGAGCATTGCCTGGAGGCTACATATTGCGGTATTTCTAGCGATCAGCTACAATATGTAGTGGCTTACGAAACTTGCCAAAGTTCAGTAAAATGAACATAACAGGCACGCGGCTACCACACATATCAGGGAGAGACGGAAAATGAAGAAATCTACTTTCCTTGTCGGGGGCTTGCTGGTCCTCAGCTTGCTGCTGTTTGCATGTGCCGGCCCATCCGAGGTCAAGATCGACGAGAGTGACAACGGCACCACCGTCAACCTGCGGGCCGGCCAGAGACTGATCGTGACCCTCAAGTCGAACCCGACCACCGGCTACGATTGGCAG
>JBHIAO010000652.1:0-3124 GCA_046758565.1 Anaerolineae bacterium | reverse complement strand
GAGAAATACGAACCCTGGCAGCGCCAGCGCTTCAGCGTCCCCCAGGGCATCACCGACTGGTGGCAGGTCAACGGCCCCAGTGACAAGCCCATGCACCTCCACACCGAAGAGGATCTCTACTACATCCAGAACTACTCCCTCTGGCTCGACCTTCAGATCCTGTGGCGAACCATCGGCGCCGTCATGAAGCGGCGGGGAGCGTTCTGAGCAAAGTGGAAGATGGAGGATGGAAAATGGAAAGGGGAAAGAGGAAAAGTGGAAAGGGGAACCGGCTGTGCTGTCTAACGTTTCCCGTTTCCATAGGTTGCTTTTGTGAACAGGATGAAGTAATATTTTGTGTATAGCAAGAGGCGGTGGCGTGAGATTGAATGCCGTGAGTGACGAATCGGGGAGGTTGGACAAGATGAACGTTGCGGCAGCTTCTCTAAAAGAAGCGGTCATCAGGGTCTTGGATGAGTTGCCGTCTGAGCGACTCGCTGAGGTGCTGGACTTTACTGACGCGGGTTGCGACCCCTGATGAGGTGAAGCAGATTTCTCCCTAACACGGCTACCAGAGGATGCCCGGACATTCGAATGGGAAGGCGGAGTAAATTGCTGTACCACCCCAACCATGCCGGCCTCAGCATCCCCCGGCTGGCCGGCATCCTCCTCATCGGCCAGATGCTCAACATCGTCGTGCCGGCCCGGGCCGGCGAGATGGCGCGCATCTACTTCATGGGCCGCACCGAGAATCGCAGCCGCGCCTTGACTCTGGGCACCATCGTCATCGAGAAGTGGCTGGACATCTTGATGGTGCTGATCCTGTTGCTGTTCATGCCGGCCATTGTTGCACTTCCGGCCTGGTTCCAGGACTCGCGGGCCGGCCTGGCCACCTTTGCCGGCGCTTTCTTTGGAACCGCCCTCGTGCTTTCCTATGGCAAGTCGCAACTCATGAGCCTGGTGGAGCGGTTGGCCAGCCTTCTGCCACCCGACTGGCAGGACCGCACCCGGCGCGGTGTGAGTCTGGCCCTCACCAGCCTGGACGTGCTGCGGTCACCCCGCGTGGGCCTGCAACTCCAGTTGTGGTCCTTCCTCATCTGGTCCCTCAGCATCCTCGTCAACTTCTTCACCTTCAAAGCGCTGGGAATCGATCTCTCCCTCACGGCCGCTCTCTTCCTCCTGGCGGTCTTGCAGGTTGGCGTGGCCGTGCCATCAGCCCCGGGCAAGCTGGGCGTCTTCCACTATCTGTGCATCCTGGCCCTGGGCTTTTTCGGCATCGACAAGACTACGTCATTAGGCTACAGCGTACTGCTCTACTTTGTGGTTTTCTTCCCGCCCACGATTCTGGGAGCGCTGGGCCTGTGGTGGCACACGACTGGTCAGAAGATGGAAGGGGGAGAACGGAAAAGGGAAAAGGGACGATGGGAGAAACGAGCGCCTACGATGAGAAAGACGGGAACATATTTCCATTCTCCACCTTCCATGATCTCCATCGTCATCCCGGCCCACAACGCCGCGCACACCATCGCTGCCGGCCTCCAGGCCCTGCATAACCAGACTCTGCCACGCCACCAATACGAAATCATCGTGGTCGATGACGGCTCCACCGACGGCACGGCAGAGGTTGTCGAACAATCCCTACAACGCCAGGAATTGACCGCTGCGGCTCCGAATACGGCCAGCCCGACCAATCCGGCGACGGTCGACGGTCAGCGGCCTGTGGTGAGCCCAGCCGAACCATCAACGGTCGCCAGACTAATCCAACAACCCCACTGCGGAGCCGCGGCCGCTCGCAACGCCGGCGCTCAGGCCGCGCGCGGCGACGTCATCGTATTCCTGGACGCGGACTGTGTGCCAGCAGTAGATTGGCTCGAACGATTGGTGAGCCCCATGAGCATGGATGGTGTGGTGGGGACTGGCGGCCGGGTCGAGACACGACAACAAGGCGTGCTGCCGCGCTTTATCCAATTGGAGTATGATGAGCGGTACGACCGCGTAGCCCGGCATCGGTGCGTCGATTTCATCAGCTCGGCTACGGCCGCATATCGGCGAAATGGATTTCAGAAAATCGGCGGCTTCGACACCACAATGCTGGGCGCCGAAGACGTCGACCTGTCGTTTCGTCTGGCCGAGGCCGGCCATAAGCTGGTGTTCGCCCCCGATGCCATCGTGTATCACACACATCCCCAATCCCTGTGGGCTTACATCCGGCGGAAATTCAAATACGCCAGGTGGCGAGCCACGGTGTACGGCCGGCATCCAGGGAAAGTGGCCGGCGACTCCCGGACGCCCCAAACGCAGAAATTGCAGATCGTCGTGGCGCCGATCATAGGGCTGAGCCTTGCACTGAGCCTGGTCGAAGTGATCATGGGTGGACTCGCATGGCGTGCCCTGTTGATCGTGGCCGGCGCCGCCATTGGCATATTCCTCGCGAGTACCACGAAGTTTGTGCGCCGGGCCTGGCAACTCGATCCCGTCATCGGTCTGGTCTCGCCAGTGTTTCTGTTCGTCAGTGCCGCTGCCGCAGCCGCCGGCTTGGCCACCGGGATCCCCCATCGCCAGTTCATCCAGCGAGTACTCGCCAGTGTGCGGAGTTGATGCACAAATTGTCACCATTGGACATCCTCCCCTGCTGAGGCTATAATCTACCCTGACGAACACCTCTTCCGTTCTCTACACCCTGGCAATGGCACACATGCGGGAGAAACGACCCAATGGATGAAAGTCAGAAAGTGAAAGCCGAGGACATCGAGGGACTGCGGGAGATGATCTCCGCAGTGATCCGCGAGGAGCGGGCAGCGTTCGCGCCTGCAACGCTGCCGCAGGATGTGGAGGAATTGAGGCGTTCGCCAGCCGGGGCGATCATCCGGCTGGAGGAGAAAGTTGATCACCTGGCGGAACGGTTCAGCGAGCTTCAGGCAGTGCTTGACCAGGTCGCAGCCCGCATGGTGACCAAAGGGGAATTAGCGGCTGAAATTCGGATGCTGGCCAGCAAAGGGGACTTGGAGGCCGGCCTGGCTCGCATGGCCAGCAAAGAGGACTTGGAGGCCGGCCTGGCTCACATGGTCAGCAAAGAGGACTTGGAGGCCGGCCTGGCTCGCATGGCCAGCAAAGAGGACTTAGCTCGCATGGCCAGCAAAGAGGA
>JBHIAO010000651.1:0-3134 GCA_046758565.1 Anaerolineae bacterium | reverse complement strand
ATTCTACCACAACTCAAATTCTTGACAAAGACAAGGCCGGCACGTACAATTGGAAAAATGAAGCGACTGTGGGCGCCGTGGCGGATTGAGTATCTCAGAGGGGAAAGCGTGGAAGGCTGCATTTTCTGCGACAAGCCGGCCGAGAACGATGATCGTGGCAACTATCTGCTGCATCGGGGTCGGCACGCGTACATCTTGATGAACATCTACCCCTACAGCAACGGCCACCTGATGGTTGCTCCGTACGGCCACGTGGCTCAGTTGGCCGATCTGGATCCAGAAGTCCGCATCGAAATCATGGAACTCACAACCCTGTGCACACAACTGCTGGCGCGGACCAGCCATCCGGCCGGCTTCAACCTCGGGGCGAACATGGGCAAGGCGGCCGGCGCCGGCTTCGAGGAGCACTTCCATCTACATGTCGTGCCACGTTGGCTTGGAGATACGAATTTCATGCCAGTCATTGGCCACACGCGGGTAATTCCGGAATCCTTGGATGACACTTACAGGCGCCTCAAGCAGGCCCTAGCCGAGATCCAGTGATCAGCGGTCAGCAATCGGTAAGCGGTGACCAGTGACCAGACTCCAACTACTGATTACTGGTTACTGATCACTGATGACTGAAACCAAGGAGATACAGTATGAACTTAACACGAGAGGTTGTGGTCGTCGGCGCTGCACGGACGGCCATCGGCAGGTTTGATGGCACTCTGTCGCAGACTCCGGCGACGGAATTGGGCGGTGTCGCCATTCGTGCTGCACTGGAGCGCTCCGGCATCGATCCGGCCACAGTCGATGAGGTGTTGATGGGTCATGTATTGCAGGCCGGCGTCGGCCAGGCACCGGCGCGGCAAGCGGCGATAAACGCCGGCTTGCCGGACAGCGTCGGTGCATCAACGATCAACAAGGTGTGTGGCTCCAGCCTGAAGACCATCACGCTGGGTGCGGCGATGATCCGTGCCGGCGATGCCGATGTGATCGTGGCCGGCGGTATGGAAAACATGAACCTCGGTCCGTACCTGCTGAAGCAGGCGCGCACCGGTTATCGGCTGGGGAACGCTGAACTCATCGATGCCACGGTACAAGACGGACTGTGGTGCACGTTCGAAGACTGGCACATGGGCAGCGCTGCCGAATTCATCGCCACCAAGTTCGACGTGAGTCGCGAGGAGCAGGACGCATTTGCACTCGAGAGCCATCGCAGAGCAATTCGCGCAATCGATGAGTGTCGCTTCCAGGCTGAAATTGCCCCGGTAATCGTGCCAGTCCGCAAGGGTGAGCCGCTGGTGTTCGACACCGACGAAGCGCCGCGCCGAGACACATCCGCCGAGGCGTTGGCACGGTTGCGGCCATTGTTTGACGCCAATGGGACAGTGACGGCCGGCAACGCTCCCAGCCTCAACGATGGTGCGGCCGCCGTTGTCATCATGGATCGAGCTGCGGCAGAGACACAGGGCATCCAGCCATTGGCCCGCATTCGAGCCTACGCGCAGGCCGCTGTACCCCCGAAGTGGATCTTCCGTGCCCCCGTGGTTGCTATCCGCATCCTGATGGAGAATGAAGGCACCGATATCGCCGACTATGACCTCATCGAGGTGAACGAGGCGTTCGCAGCCCAAGTCGTGGCCAACGGCAAAGAGTTGGAATGGGACTGGGACCGCCTCAACGTCAACGGCGGCGCCATTGCCTTGGGACATCCAATCGGCGCCAGTGGAGCCCGAATTGTAGTGACCCTGCTGCACGCCATGCAGCAGCGCGGCGTGCGGACAGGTCTCGCGGCTGCGTGCCTGGGTGGAGGCGAAGCCGTTGCATTGGGCGTTGAGCTGTTGTAGGATACCGCACCCTCTCCGTCGTGGAAACACTACAACAGATTGGGAAATCAACGGATTGAATTCGTTCCTTTCTCAACTACGGGACATCCGTGTCTCTATGGACGGTGGCGAGCCGGGGCGTCTGCTGTTCACCTTATCACCTGGATGCTCCCTCATCTTCTTCTGCGCACTTCAATTGACGCACTACGATGCTGGAAAATCATTTATGAAACCCAGTTATGATTGCTGTTTCTACCAGTTGCAGAATCTCGGCCTTCCCGACATCGGGGACACCGCCTACGACCTGATGGTGATGGACTACTCGACCGATGAGAGCGAGACCGGCGAATTCACCGGCGCGCAGATCCACGCTTTCAAACACTCCTCTGGCGGCGAGAAAATCGTGCTGGCCTATATGAGCATCGGCGAGGCAGAGGACTACCGCTTCTATTGGCAAAGCGGATGGACACCGGGTAACCCGGCCTGGCTGGACGGCCGAAAACCCGGACTGGCCAGGCAACTACAAAGTGCGCTACTAGGATCCGGACTGGCAGGCCATCATCTTGGGCTACACCGACCGGCCGCTGGACGCCGGCTTCGACGGGGCATACCTGGACATCATTGATGCCTACGAGTACTACGCCGGCCAGGGTCGCACCACCGCCGCCCAGGAAATGGCCGACTTTGTGGCCGCCATCCGCACTCACGCCCGCGATCGCGATCCCGATTGTTACATCTTCCCACAGATTCGCTCGGCCTGGATTTGGCAATCCAGGCCAGATCCGCCGGATTTGGCACTTGTCCTGAGCCTGTCGACGGGAATCAAGTCTTGACCTTCTATGCCGCGTGTGCTACAATAAGTTCATATACAAGAGAATTCTTGTATACAACGCAACCTTGTCCCTGAAGCCGCCGGCAGAACGAGGGGGGGGATGTGCTGTGTTAAACCAACCCGCGAGGGAGCGGCCTGCAGGGTTCCCAGTCGCCACGCTGCAGGTCTATCTGTTGGGGCCACCTGGCGCGGAATCGGCTGGCTGCTTCCTTTCCAGCCCCCGCTGCCGGCCCCGACCCCTGCTCTCCTGCCAGCCGGCACGGCTGCAATCCATCCCCCGCGAACACCTCTCATTCCTCTCCTGCCCTTACACGCCATCGTAGTGGGGAGGGTCCGAAATGTCGCTCATTCCGCCAGCCACGACGCTCGTCAATTTCCTCGCCCTGGGCGTCTCGCTGTGGCTGGGCCTCTACATCGTCACGCGTAGTCCTCGCAGCCCGGTGTCGTGGCTGGCAGCGCTGACCCTGTGGTCCCTGAGCAGCGTCCTCTTA
>JBHIAO010000650.1:0-3139 GCA_046758565.1 Anaerolineae bacterium | reverse complement strand
TTTACCATCAATATTACTAAGTTAAGGTATCTGGTTGATCTCTGACCGAGCCAGGATGTGCGGTCAGGAGATGCGGCCCCAACTTAGCTTATTGACATGGAGTATGGTATAATCCATGAGGTCGCCATCCACCCACACATCTCACAGGAGGCATTCTCATGGACCAGTTATCCCTATCGACAGAGCATAAGCTCATCATAAGTAACTATGAACGCTATCTCCAACTGTGGTCTTACGGGCGTCGCCACTACCGGCTGGCCGTCGCCCGCGACTTTCTACACTGGTGGCAGAGACCGGTGAACGAACTGCAAGCCAGCCATTGGCCCGCCTACGTCGAGCACTGCCCCCCGAGCCACAGGGGAGGGCTGCCCTCCTTCCGCCGTTTCCTGCAGGAGACAGGCCAAGTGCCACGCCCCCAGCGTCCGGCACCGGAGGTCCGTCCCCTGCCCGACCTGCCCCAGGACACAGCCTGCTGGGTGCAAGCCTTCTTGCGCGCTCGCAAGCGCCGGGGGCAGAAGCGGTCGGATCGGGAGACGGACCGTCGCAACCTGAACCTCTTCCTGAGCACGCTGCCTGCTGAGCGGCGGCCGGACTTGGCCCTCGTCAGCCACCACGACGTGGAAGCCTTCATCGAAGGACAGCAAGACCGGGGGCTTGCGCCCAGCACCGTCAACCGCCGCCTGTCCACGGCCCGCAGCTTCTTCTTCTGGCTTCAGAGCCAAGGACAGTACGAGGGAGCCAACCCGGTGTGGAAGGATCACTACCTCCAACTACCGGACCCCTTGCCCCGGGCGCTGCATAGCCAGGATGTCCAGGCCCTCTTAGCTACTATTGACGACGTCATGGACCGGGCCCTGTTTCTGGTGCTGCTGCGCACTGGCATCCGTGTCGGTGAGGCCCTGGCTCTCACCGTGGCCGACGTAGACCTGGACCAGGCCAGCCTGGTCATTGCCCAGGGGGGCAAGAACAGCCGGGGGCGCATGGTGTATCTGGCCCAGGATGTCCACCAGGCCCTGGCAGACTGGCTGGCGGCCCGCCACGAGATGCCGGTATCGCGCTTGTTCTTCACCTGGCGAAGCCACTCGCTCTCGGGCCGGACGGTCAGCACCCGCTTCCACCGTTACCGGGAGCAGGCGGGCATCTCGCGCCCCTACCGCGTGCACGATCTGCGACACACCTTCGCCACCCAACTGCTGAATGCCGGGGTGCCCATCACCACCTTGCAGGAATTGATGGGTCATGTTACCATTAGGGTCACCCAGCGCTACGCCCGCCTGGCCGAGGCCACCACGCGCACTCAGTACTTCGCGGCCATGCACCAGGTAGTCCAGGACGGTGTTGGGGTACTGCCAGACGATGAGGAGGTGGCCCATGTCGGCCCTGCCCGATGACATCGTCAGCTTTCGGCGCTACCTGAAGCGGCGCAACTATGCCGCCAACACCGTGCGCAGCTACCTCAACGATCTGGCGCACTTCCGACGAGTGGTGGACAAGCCAGTCCGGGAGGTCAGTGCCCAGGACGTGGAGCGCTTCATCGAGCAGCAGCAAGAACGAGGCCTGGCGGCCAGTACCATCAACCGTCGCCTGGTGGCCGTGGCGCGGCTATACACCTACCTCCGTCAGACCGAGGACCCGGAGCTGGTAGTGCCGGTACGACCCCAGCTGCACTACCTCAAGCAGCCCGATCCGCTGCCCCGGGGCCTCAAGAGGGAGGAAGTACAGCGGCTGTTCGCCGTCATCGACGATGCTCGCGATCGGGCCATCTTCAGCCTGATGCTGCGCTGCGGCCTGCGGGTGAGAGAAGTGACCAGGCTGGAGATGCCGGATGTGGACCTGGCAGGTCAGCAGTTGCTGATCCGGCAGTCGAAGAATGGGCGTGACCGTCTGGTGTACGTCGCCCCGGACGCCTTGCAGAACCTGGAAGCCTACCTGACGCAGCGGGGTGGGGCGGAGTGCGCCCAGGTCTTCGTGGTGCCCGGCGGACGAGGACGAGGTCAGGGTATCTCGGTGCGCGGCATCCAGAAGCGCCTGGAGCACTATGTGGCTCAGGCGGGCCTGGAGGACGTGACCTGTCATCGCCTGCGTCACACCTTTGCCGGTCAACTGCTGGACAACGGGGCCGAGCTCACGACAGTACAGGCCCTGCTGGGGCACCGGCAGATGAGAACGACGCAGCGCTATGCGCGGGTGTCCAATCCCAAGGTGAGGGAGGACTACTTCCGCGGCATGGCCCAGGTGTTGGATAGCCAGACATGATCGGTTGTTAAGGAGTTGTTCAGAAGCAACTTTCGACTATGCCCAAGGAAAAGGTGGCTTAGACTATGAAGTTATTCTGGGACGACTCATAAGCCCTGTGGGTGGCGACCCACCTATTACGTATAACGGACTCGCCAAGAGCGTGAGGGGGAGAATTTAGAGCGTGGATGTTAGAGCGTGGGTGGGGAGGAACTGTGCGTCAACTCACTGAGGCGATGGATTAGGGGTTGTAGGGCGGGGAAGAGCGGCTTGTAGACTTCGCTGTACAGCCGATCGTAGATCGCCTGCGTCTCAGGGTCTGGCGTGAAGCGTTCACCTGTGGCCGTCATCGCGTCGGCTGCGGCATAGGCATCCGGGTACCAGCCCGCGGCTGCGGCGGCAAGGATCGCCGCCCCCAGACAGGTGGCCTCCGTCGTAGCCGAACGCACGATGGGCACGCCGGTGACGTCGGCCAGGATCTGGCACCAGAGTCGGCTGCGGCTGCCACCGCCCAGTACCACGTACTCCTCAAACCGCTGGTCCGTGGCCGCCATCATTGCATCACCTACCAGTCGCTGCTCGAAGGCGATGCCCTCCAGGATAGCCCGATAGAAGTGCTCCCGGCCGTGGGCACCGGTCCACCCGATCGTGATGCCCGTGGCCGCCGGGTCCCAGTAGGGCGTCATGGCGTGGTTCCAGTAGGGGACTAGCATCAGCCCCAGGGAGCCGGGGGGCACCTCGGCGGCCGCAGCTTCCAGTATCTCCTCCGGGCTGAGAGATCCTCCGCGGTCGCGTAGATCACGTGCGAACTTCTCCACAAACCAGCCCACAGTGAAGGTGCCTCCCTCAATCACGGTTTCCAGGAAGTATCGTCCAGCAATGGGCGCGTAGAGCGTGCGGAAGG
>JBHIAO010000649.1:0-3141 GCA_046758565.1 Anaerolineae bacterium | reverse complement strand
TGAGGATCATGCAATAGGCCGGAGCGTGACTCGTCATCACGTAACCGTTCGATAAACTATGGCAACACGTAGTGATTCCCACCATGTGGTGATTATCGGAGGTGGCTTTGGTGGACTCTATGCTGCAAAGGCGTTGAGACGTACCCCGGTGAACACCACTCTGATGGACAAACGGAATTTTCACCTCTTTCAGCCGTTGCTCTATCAAGTTGCCACAGGTGGGCTGTCTCCAGGTGACATCGCGTCTCCGCTCCGCGCGGTGCTGAATCGCCAAAAGAACACGCAGGTGATCCAGGCCGAGGCCATCGACATCGACCCAGATCGGCAGAAGGTCGTTCTGCGCTATGGCAAACTGACTTACGATACGCTCATCGTAGCCACGGGCTCCAGCCATCACTATTTCGGTCATGATGAATGGGCTGAGATGGCGCCTGGCTTGAAGACGATCGAAGATGCACTGGACATCCGCCGCCGCATCTTACTGGCGTTCGAGGCGGCAGAACGAGAACCGAATCCGGACAAGCGCCGAGCCTGGATGCGGTTCGTAATCGCTGGTGGGGGACCGACAGGTGTGGAACTGGCCGGCGCCCTGGCAGAGCTGGCGCGCAGTACGCTGAAAAACGATTTTCACAACATCGACCCCACAGAAGCGGAAATCCTGCTCTTGGAGGGCAAGGACCGGGTGTTGCCTCCCTATCCTCCTGAGCTGTCCGCCAAGGCGGAAGAAGCTCTCAGGGGATTGGGAGCCACCGTACGCACCGGCACGCTGGTAACGGATATTCAGGGTGACACCGTCACCGTCCGCTGCGGCGATCAAACTGAGCGGATTCAGGCGCGGACAGTTCTGTGGGCCGCCGGCATGAAGGCCTCTTCGCTGGGGGAGGTGCTGGCTGAGCGCACAGGCGCCGAGTTGGACCGCGCCGGCCGCGTCGTCGTCGAGCCTGACCTGACCATCGCGGGTTACCCCAACATCTTTGTGATCGGTGACCTGGCGAACTTCTCCCACCAGGACGGCAAGCCGCTTCCAGGCGTGGCGCCGGTGGCCATGCAGCAGGGGCGATACGCCGCCGATCTGATCGAGGCCCGACTTAATGGCGAACGCATGCCGGCCTTCCGCTATCGCGACAAAGGCAGCCTGGCCGTCATCGGGCGGCACGCCGCCGTGGCGGACTTTGGCTTCCTGCGGTTTGCCGGCCTTCCTGCCTGGCTCCTCTGGATTTTTGTGCATATCGGCTACCTGATCGAGTTCGACAACAAGCTCTTGGTGCTTATCCAGTGGGCCTGGAACTACTTCACACGCAGGCGCGGTGCCCGGCTGATCACGGGCACAGATCCCTTCCCGTTTGTAGTGACTCCTAAATCTGTAGGAGTGTTCCTAAACTTGATTGTTCTTATTCTGGTGGCGATTTTCCTACCAACCATCTGGCCCCTCTTCCCGTAACCGCCTTAAAATACGTTGAAAGGAAAAGGATGCGAGGGAGTGCGGTGGATACCATAATGGACCAGATTCATCAATTGTCGAATGACGAGATTCGGACACTGGATCCAGTTGAAGAGCTGTTGCGACGTGGGCATGACAAGGGCCACCTGACCGTCAGTGATATTCTTGAAGCTGCACCTCAGCTTGAGGATTATCTCGACAGCCTGGACCCCCTGTTTGATATCTTGGAAGATGAGGGTATTGAGATATATGATAATGACCATGAGTTGACGTCCTCTTACGAATCAGCCGTGCAGAAGGAGGAACAAGGCGCTCTCGAGTTTATAGACTCCGATGACACTGTCGGCCTCTATTTCCGAGACGTGCGCCCAAATCCGCTGCTGTCCCGTGAGGAGGAAGTCGATCTCGCCAAGCGTATCGAGCGCGGTGAAAAGGCCAAGCATCGCCTTACCACGGCCAGCGGCATACTCGGCCTCGAGGACCGCACATACCTGGAAGCCGAAATCCAGCAGGGTCGAGAGGCGTTGCAGAAGCTGGTGCAATCGAACTTCCGCCTGGTTATCAGCATCGCCAAGAAATACATGGGACACGATGTTCCTCTGCTGGATCTGATCCAGGAAGGGAACCTCGGGCTGATGCGCGCGGTAGAGAAATTCGATTATCGCAAGGGCTATAAGTTTGGCACTTATGCCACTTGGTGGATCCGGCAGGCTGTCGCGCGGGCGTTGGCAGATCAGGGAGGGACGATCCGCATCCCAGTCCACATGAAGGATCGGACCCAGCGCTTGAACCGACTATCGCGCGAGTTGGAGATGGATTTAGGGCGCTGGCCTAGCCCCGAGGAGGTTGCCGAAGAGGTCGAGCTTAGCCTCAGCCAGGTCAAGCAGGCCTTGAATGCCACCCAGCAGCCCCTCTCGCTAGAGCAGCCGGTTGGCGAGGAAGGAGACAGCGAGTTGGGTGACTTCATCAAGGCCGATAACCTGCCTGGTCCATCAGAAGAGATTGATCACACGCTCTTGTCTGAGGAGATCGAAGCGGTTCTGTCTACCTTGACGCACCGCGAGGCCCGCATTCTCGCGATGCGCTACGGCTTGGGTAGCGGTCGCGAGTACACGCTGAAGGAAATCGGCGAGAAGTTTGGCCTGACACGGGAGCGCATCCGACAGATCGAACAACAGGCGCTGCGCAAACTGCGGCATCCGGGTCGCAGCCGTCGGCTCCGTGCATATCTGAACTAACAATGTCCATCCAGGGTGACACCCGTTCAGGAGCTAGACCCAATACCTTTCGAAATTACGGAGCGAGCGCCGGTCGAGTAGGGCCGAAGGCACGTGTCGAGACCAAGCGAAGCGGCTTTGCGGGCGTACCGGCTTTGGGAGAGCCGCGCCTGGTCTCGATACGCTCCGCTACTCGACCGACGGCACTGACTTGAGCTTATTTGAAAGGTATTGGAACTAGACCAGGCGCCGTAGCCAAGGGGAAAGGCACGGGGCTGCAGCCCCCGGATCGCCGGTTCGAGTCCGGCCGGCGCCTCTGTAAGCGTCTGACGGGGGATTCTTGCCTCGAACTCCATTGACAAAAAGGGGAAGCTGGGTTATCATAGCCCAGGCTAAAATGCCCAGTGACGAACGAAGGTTCAGCATTGATAGAGACCCTTTCATAATTCCGTGTTGGAAGCAACAAACCTCCCGCAGGCTCGC
>JBHIAO010000648.1:0-3157 GCA_046758565.1 Anaerolineae bacterium | reverse complement strand
TTCCTCTTCGTTCCCCTCTAGTTCCCTCGTAGTTTCCCTTTAGTTCCTCTCTAGTCTAGTTCCCCTTAGTTCCCTTCTAGTTCCTCTTTTCTTACGCCACTGCCGGCTCCGCCTTGGCTGCTGTTGTTTCTGCTGCCTGGGCAGCCACCATCTTGTTAAGCGCGTTGACATAGGCCTTGGCGCTGGCGACGATGATGTCCGTGTCGGCGCCATGGCCGCTGTAGACCGGACCTTCTGGGTCGCCGTCCTCGGGTATCAGACGCACCATCACCTCGCCCAGGGCATCGATACCTTCCGTCACAGCGTTCACTGCGTATTCGAGGAGCGTGTTGGGCTCACCGACGCACTGGGCGATGGCCTTGTAACTCGCATCGACGGGGCCAGTCCCGATGGCGACCTCGACGCACGCGCTGCCGTCGGGCCTGCGGACACGGACCGTCGCCGTAGGCATGCCGGGCCGGCCGCAAGTGACCTGCAGGTCTTCGATTTGGAAAATCTCCGGCGGCTGGTAGAACTCGTCAGCGATGATGGCCAGGATGTCGTGGTCGGTCACGTTTTTCTTCTTGTCGGCCACCCGCTTCATGCGATCAAAGGCCTGGTTCACCTCTTCGTCCGACAGCTCGTAGCCCAGCTCGTGCAAGCGCACGCGGAAGGCGTGCCGGCCCGAGTGCTTGCCCAGCACCAGCCGGCTCTTGGGGATGCCCACCGTCTCTGGCCGCATGATCTCGTACGTGGTGTGATGCTTCAGCATGCCATCCTGGTGAATGCCGGCCTCATGGGCAAAGGCATTCGCGCCGACAATGGCTTTGTTGGGTTGGACCGGCATGCCGGTGTAGGTGCTGACCATCCGGCTGGCCCGTGAGATCTGTGTCGTGTCGATATTCGTGCGGAGGTTGTAGAAGTCCTGCCGCGTGCGGATAGCCATAACGACTTCCTCCAGCGAGCAGTTGCCGGCCCGCTCGCCGATGCCGTTGATGGTACACTCCACCTGGCGCGCGCCGGCCTGGACGCCAGCCAGTGAATTGGCCACCGCCAGCCCCAGGTCATTGTGCGTGTGAACAGACACGATCACCTTCTCCGCTCCCGGCACGCGCCTGAAGAACTCGCCGATGACACGCTGACCATATTCTTCGGGAGTGGTATACCCGACCGTATCAGGGATGTTGATGGTGGTAGCGCCGGCCTCTACCGCCACAGCCAAAGCCTCGTAGAGGAAGTCCGGATCTGTGCGGCCGGCATCCTCAGGGCTGAACTCCACGTCGTCACACAGGCTGCAAGCCAGCGTCACCATGTCGTGAATCTGCTGTAAGCACTCTTCACGGGTCATGCGCAGCTTATGCTTCAGGTGGATATCCGAGGTGGCCAGGAAAACGTGGATGCGCGGCTTGGCGGCCGGCTTGACCGCGTTCCAGGCCCGATCGATATCCTTCTCCACCGCGCGAGCCAGGCCGGCGATCACCGGGCCGTCCGGCGTACCGACTTCGTCGGCGATGCGGCGCACGGCTTCGAAATCGCCAGGGGAGGCGATGGGGAAGCCGGCTTCGATAATATCAACTTTCAGGCGTGCCAATTGCCTGGCAACTTCCATTTTCTCTTGAATGGTCATCGTCGCGCCGGGCGACTGCTCGCCGTCGCGCAGAGTCGTGTCGAAAATCAACACCGTATCCATGATGGGATCGCTCCTTTCTATTATCACATGAGTTTTTTAGTCTCAGTGGATCCAATTTTCCGCTCGCGGCGGATGACAATCCGCCGCTTCTGGCCGCTGGATTGTCATCCAGCGGGAGCAATTTGGATCTACTGAGTCTGAAAATCGACAATCCGCCCTTCGGTGAACTCAGGACAGTGCAAAGCTCACCAAGACCATCGTCGGACACGGATATCACCCCCTTTCTGTACATGGGAGCTGGGGTGCTGGGGAGCAGGGGTGAGTCGTTTCACCGCACTTCACCCCTGCTCCCACGCTCCCTAGCTCCCATGCTTCCTTAGGACCCAAGGTGCGGGCTTGAGGATCTTGTCTACCAGCTTGCCGATGATGTAATCGTAGGTCTGCTGCAACTCTTGTCCTGTCCCCCTGGGAAGATAATCGCACTCTACCGCGAAGTCGAGCCAGGTCTGCGTCTCAGCAGCTTCCGCTTCGGCATCATTGAGCTTACTTACAAAGGCGGCCTCGTAGCGCCGCTTGCGCCACGCTTCCGCGATGTTTTCACACACTGACCGAGACGACCGCCGCATCTGATCTGTCAAAGCGTACATCTCTTCCCGAGGAAACCCTTTCGATACCTCGAAAACCCGCATCGCTGCCTCAAACGCCAACTGATATACATCCAGTTCCTTGTGACTTTGAATTCTGCTCACCTCGGCGCCTCCCCTCTGCTCCCTAGCACCCCTGCACCCCAGCTCCCTACCTCCTCCGCTCAACTAGTCGTCGCCAGATGCTCGCCATCCAACCACCGCGGGTCGGTTCTACGGAATAACCGTTCCTGGAACGATGGCGTGACTGCGTAAACACCGGCGCCTGCTGCTCCGCCGCCACGCGCTCGATGATGCGGGCCATGATTTCGACCGCTTCGACCGGATACTGGCCGGTTGCGGTTTCGCCTGACAACATCACGGCATCAGTGCCGTCCAAGATCGCGTTGGTGACATCACTAACCTCGGCGCGGGTGGGCCGCAGCGAGTGGGTCATGGAGTCTAGCATCTGGGTTGCTGTAACCACAGGCACGCCGGCCTCGTTGCACGCCCGGATGATCATTTTCTGAATCAGCGGGACCTCTTCCGGCGGCATCTCCAGCCCGAGGTCACCGCGGGCCACCATCACACCGTCCGAAACCGCCACCACGGCGTCCAGATCCACGATCGCCTCAGGCGTCTCGATCTTGGCCATCACCCTCGGGCGAGGCCCGCCGGCGGCATCGCGATGGATCAGCGCCTTCAATCGCTGTACCTCGCGCGCCGACCGGACGTACGACAGTGCCACCCAGTCGACCCGCTGCTGCACCGCGAACCGCAGGTCCCGCCGATCTTTGGGCGTGATGGCGGGAATGTCCAGGCTGGCTTGCGGCAAGTTGACACCTTTGTTTGACCGCAGTTCACCCCCAACCATCACCAGGCACTCGACACCATCGGGGAACGTTTCGACCACCTGCAGCTCCAG
>JBHIAO010000647.1:0-3166 GCA_046758565.1 Anaerolineae bacterium | reverse complement strand
ACATTCGATTCACCGTGATAACCGAACTAGAACTTAAGTCATTGATCCAGATCCCTTTCCTGAAAGATTCACCCTTGACCTTTGCACTGCGGGAAAAGCACAGTGAGTTGGTGGAATGTCCACGCTTCGCGGGAGACCCACCAGATGAAGGAGAGATCTTCTTCCCGAGAAGACGCCGCTGACACTTGCTCCTCTTCACAACACCCTTTTACCGCCCGAGCGGAGAGCGGAGATGGGACGAACTCGATCGTTCCATCTCCGTTTTTCATTCACTTCGGATATTCAGCAAGTGGCGCAAGGCGGGCATCGTCGGGTCGCAGAACGGTAAGGTCGTGATTCACGATCGTGAGCGCCTGGAGGCGATCCTCTCCCAGGAGAACACATGATGAAAGTCATACGCCGTCTCACCGGTCCGTGGTAAAATAGATCCGCGATCAGTAATCTGTAATCAGTGATCAATTGTCAGCGGTCACTGATCACGGACTACTGGTAACCGATAACTGATCACGGTTGACTGGTTCGAAAGGGGGCTTATGAACAATGACATACGTCATTACCGAACTGTGTACCCGTGACGGCGCGTGTGTTGAAGTCTGTCCGGTCGACTGCATTATTCCTGGAACTAAGGGAGACGCCGACTGGCCTCATTTCTACATCGATCCTGATATCTGCATCGACTGTGGTGCCTGCGTTCCGGTCTGCCCGCCCGAGGCGATCTTTGCGGAGTGGGAGGTGCCGGCGGAATACACGGACGACATGCAGAGGAACGCCGATTTCTTCCTCGATGGCCCGGGATACTGGGACTTTGACCTGGAAGAGCAGCGTGAACGCACGTAGCTGGTTCTCTGGACAAGGCCGGCCAGTCACGCTGCGCGGCCGGAAGATCATACATCTGATTCGGGGCGACACGACAGGCGATGACGCTGGCAATCGTGTCGCCCCCATCTTGACACACCTGGTCACCTTGACCGATCCTGCCTTTTCGTGTATCCTTTGGCGTCGGAAAACCGGCGGGGGGAGGCGCTTCGCGGCACCTGTGGAAACAAGGAGGCAAGTTGGTGAGTCAAGAGGCAGAGAAGGAACAAACGATTGTCGCTGAGGCACCCGCTGAGGCGGATACGAACGGCGGCGCCACGAGTGTTGAAGCCGTCGAGTCGGCAAGCGTCACGACCGATGAGGCCTTGGATGTGGACGAGGCCGACGCGACACACGAATCACAAGTAGTCGAACTCGCGGAAGCACCGGATCTTGAGGGATCCGAAAGCAGCCTGGTGGAAGCAGTAGCTGACGCAACGGACGCCCCAGCCTCTGCGGAGGCGGAGGAAGAAACCGAAGCTGTTTCCGAAGTCGAGGAGACGACCGAACAGCCTGAAGCGGTGGCACCTGACGCCGAGCAGGAGCCGGCCATCGAAGAGCCGACACCCCAGGAAGCGGTCGTTGCAGAACAGAAGCCCAAGACAGAGAAGAAAAAGCGTGAGCCCAGAATCCACCTGTCAGAGCTAGAGGCTGGCACCGAGATGACGGGACGCGTCGTGGGCATCGCCGATTTCGGGGCCTTCGTGGACATCGGCGCCGAAACGGATGGCTTGATCCACATTTCCGAGCTGAGTGACGGGCGTGTGAACAAGGTGTCTGATGTGGTCTCTATCGGGCAGCAAGTCAGCCTGTGGATCAAGGACGTTGATGCTGATCAGGAACGGATCAGTCTTAGCATGAGGCCCAAGCCCAAGTACCGGCTGCGCGATCTCAAACCAGGAATGGTTGTTGAAGGCACAGTGACAAGCATTCGAGACTATGGCGTGTTCGTAGACATCGGTGCCGAGACTGAAGGCCTGGTCCACGTGTCTGAGATGGCGGAAGGCTTTGTGAATAAGCCATCCGAACTGGTTTCAAAGAGGGATGATGTCGAGGTCCGTATCAAGAAGGTCGATCGCCGGCGGCGTCGTATCAGCCTGAGCATGAAAGGTCTCGGCCCTTCAGTACCCCCGCCTACGCAGCAGTCCGAGGAGCCTCTGCCAACTGCCATGGAAGTGGCGATGCGGCGAGCACTGGGAGAACTTGAGGAAGAAATCGAGCAGACATCTGACGTGCAAATTGGCGTCGAGGAAGCCAGCCGGGACGAAATGGCTGACCGATTTTCGCGAATGCTTCGCGAATACCGTACAGACACAGAGAACGAGGCGTAGCCTTTACCCCGGCTATTCCGAGGGCGGCCCTGCAACTCCGTGCGTCGCTCTTTATGTTCATGTCCCCCGTTCCAGACTCCTGAGGAGAACGCTTGAGCATCATTGCTTGGATCACTGCTGCGTTTGGTGCCCTGGTCGTCGGCGTGGCCACGAGTTCGGTCCTTGATGAACTGCTCGACCGCGTGGTTAAAGTGCAGCTCGACCGCTGGTCACAGGAATCCATTCTGCGCATCGCCATCACCATCACTGCCACGATTGCGGCGATGGCGTTGTGGGTATGGCTCTGGATGCGGTACGTGGTCGGCTAGCCTGGTACCACCAGCCGGCGAATCGCGCAGACGCCGGCTGCCGGCCGACATGACTGCACCGGCGTCGCCCTCAACTTGAGACGCCGTGCCCGCAGTGTCTTGTCGATTCGGCATACCGGCAATCCCATGACGTTGGCCGGACAACCATCCAGACGTGCTACCGGTGCAAAGGATCGGTACTGAATCGCGTATGCTCCGGCCTTGTCCAGGGGATCACCGCTGGCCACATAGGCCGCAATTTCCTCGTCGGTATACGCTCGCATCCACACATCGGTCCGCACAACTAGCGTATGTACCTTGTCGGAGTCGGGGTCCAGCACTGCCGAGCCGGTCAACACCTGATGCGATCGACCACGCAAGCGACGGAGTATCGTTACTGCATCGGTCGCATCAACTGGCTTTCCCAGGATCTCACCGTCCAGAACAACCAAGGTGTCAGCGGCCACAACCAGACCCTCGACTTGACTGGCCACCCCACGGGCTTTTGTATAGGCCAGCCGAACAACCGTACGTTCTGGCGTCTCGCCCGGCAGCGGCGTCTCGTCGATGTTGGCCGTATGCACGACGAAGGGAACGCCAAGCAGTGCAAAGAGCTTATGCCGGCGCGGTGACGCCGAGGCGAGGACGACGGGGGTTCTCGAATCAGAAGAATTCATGAGCAACACGCCAGAT
>JBHIAO010000646.1:0-3167 GCA_046758565.1 Anaerolineae bacterium | reverse complement strand
GGAAACGCATCCCGCTTCTGGGCTGGCTGGCCGGAAAGCTCTACACCAAGCCGGTGTTCGAGCGGACCATCGAGAAACATATGCAGCAGATCAAGGTCACATGCGACGCCCGTGCCGCCCGGAGCCACGTCTTCCGCCGCAAGCAGCAGGCGCCGTCGGAGTAGTCTTTGCGCCAAACTCGTCGCGTCGCGGTGTGGCTGCACGGGGTCAGAAGGACTCGGCCATTGTCACCCCGAGGGAAGCTTGAGGGGTCTGCGGTTGTGGGATGGGCCACGATGCGCTCTTGGCGAAGGGACAATCGGTCTTTGCTCAAGGAGGCCTTAGATTTCTCGACCCGGCTCGAAATCGTCCATGCAGGTTGCCACCTGCACCCTAAAGGATGAAAATCGGTACGCACCGGTTGGTGAACGAGCTCGTATGTCATTGGTGCCGTGAGCCCGGTTCGAAATCTGAAGCCGGTGGCCTGAGGGCACCCTAAATTGTCGCCCCGCTTGTTGGGAGCACGCATGGGAATTTCTAAAAACGATAGGTCACCCGCCAACCGGTAGCCTAGTTGAGAGGTGACTATATGGAAGTCGTCTACGAGAGGTGTTGTGGGCTGGATGTCCATAAGAAGTCAGTGGTGGCGTGTGCCATAACCCCAGAGGGTAAGCGGGTCCGTAAGTTTGGGACGATGACCACACAGCTGATGGAGTTGGCCGATTGGCTGGCCCAGCACAAAGTAACCCACGTGGCCATGGAGAGTACGGGCGTGTACTGGAAACCTGTATACAACCTGTTGGAGGATGCCTTCACGGTAGTGGTTGCCAACGCCCGTCATATCAAGGTGGTGCCCGGGCGTAAGACCGATGTCAAGGACGCCGAGTGGATCGCTGACTTGCTCAGGCATGGCCTGATTCGGGGCAGCTTCATACCGGACCGCGACCAACGGGAGTTGAGAGAGTTGTTGCGCTACCGTCGCAGGGTGATTCAGCAACGTGCCCAAGTGGTCAACCGTATCCAGAAGGTTCTTGAGGGGGCCAACATCAAGCTCGCTGGCGTAGCGAGTGATGTAGTGGGAGCTTCGGGGCGTGCCATGTTGGATGCGATGGTGACGGGGGAGGATGACCCGGAAACTCTCGCAGCCCTGGCTAGAGGTAGGTTGCGAGACAAGCGGCCTGCCCTCGAAGAGGCTTTGCGAGGCCTTATGGGTTCCCATCAACGTATGATGCTCCAAAGTCAACTAAGACACCTGGATTTCTTGGCTGAGGAGATTGCCCAGCTAGATGAGGAGGTGGCGACGCGGAGCACCCCTTTTAACGAAGCCGTGCGGTTGGTGGACGACGTCCCTGGCATCGGCCCGCGCACGGCGGAGCACATCCTGGGAGAGATAGGCCTAGACATGGGCCGTTTCTCCACTGCTGAGCACCTTTCGTCCTGGGCCAAGATATGCCCGGGCAACAATGAAAGCGCCGGCAAGCGCAAGAGCGGTCGCACAGGGCAAGGCAACCCTTGGCTTAGCTCAGCCCTAACTGAAGCCGCATGGGCTGCTAGTCGCACCAAGAACACCTACCTATCCGCCCAGTACCGGCGCATCGCACCCCGCCGCGGAAGTAAGCGAGCTATCAAGGCCGTAGCACATTCCATCATCGTTGCCATCTACCACATGCTCAACAACAAGACTGCATATCACGATCTCGGCGCCAACTACTTTGACAATCGTGACCACCAACTCGTCGTCAGACGGTCGGTCCGCCGCATCGAGCGCCTCGGCTATAAAGTCTCGTTGTCAGCCGCTTGAACCTTTATTTTCATGGGAAGACATTTCATACCGGGACAAACCGACTTCGACCCGCTGTGTCAGATATTGCGGGGACGAACAGCCTCTGGGGCGGCGAAGGCCGCCTACTGGCGGCTGTACCTGCTCCGGAGCTCGCTGGCCACCCGGCGCTTCATCGGCTCGACCTCCCTGCGAAGCAGGTCCAGCTCAGCCTCCAGGCGCTTGGAAACCGTCGGCTCCTCCAGAAGGGCCTGCTTCTCCTGAGGTCCCACCGGCAGCAAGCCCGCGATGAAGTACGAGAGGGCCGTGGGATTCGACGGCGCCCGGGCCTCGCGGACCCAGCCCCCCCTCAGACCCAGTGACAGCCTCACGTGCTCGCTCACGACCTGGCGAATCGCCTGCATCTCCGTGGGTGGGATATCCGCGTCCGGCTCGTCGCCGAGCAGCTCGACCTGCGCGGCCATGTACGGGCGGTACTGCGTGATCTCCCTGATCACGAATCGCTGCTGGCCGGCGACCGAGATGAACATCCTGCCGCCCTCGACTCGGTTGACCTGGACGATGCGCGCGACGGTGCCCGTGGAGTGGGGAATCGCGGGCTCTCCGACCTCAGACCCCGCCTTGATCAGAACGACCCCGAACCTCGAGTCGGAGTCGAGGCAGTCCTGCAACATCTGCTTGTACCGCTCTTCGAATATCTGCAGCGGCAGCGCGTCGCTCGGAAAGAGCACCGTGTTCAGCGGAAAGAGTGGGAGCCATCGCGCCTCGGGCGGCATCTGCGGGCCTCGCTAGGTAGCTAAGGTGAGTATATCGGCTGGCGTGGGGGTCATCAAGACCGCCGCGCGGGAAGGGCTTGGGACTGCGTTTCCTTGACATTGAGTCGCGGGTGTTGCTACGATTCCCAGGTTCCAACGAGGCCGTCCATCGACGTCGGAGGACCCAGCCCATTGTCGCACGTCAAGTGCCTGCATTGCCGGGTGTGCGAGAGGGAATACGCGGTAGAGCCGCTGAACGTCTGCGAGTTTTGCTTCGGTCCTCTCGAGGTCACCTACGACTACGCTGAGATCGCCAGGACCATAAGCCGCAAGCGCATCGCCAACGGTCCGCTGACGATGTGGCGCTACCACGACCTCCTGCCCATCGAGGCCGAGGACGCCGTCGACATCGGGACCGGCTTCACGCCGCTGATCAAGGCCAACAACCTGGGCAGGATGCTGGGCCTCGACCGCCTGTACATCAAGAATGACAGCGTCAACCCGTCCTTCTCCTTCAAGGACCGCCCCGTGTCGGTCACCGCCACCAAGGCGCTGGAGTTCGAGTTCGACGTGCTGGCCTGCGTCTCCACCGGGAACCTGATGGGCTCCGTCGCGGCCCACGGCGCCAAGGCCGGAATGGACACGATCGTCTT
>JBHIAO010000645.1:0-3176 GCA_046758565.1 Anaerolineae bacterium | reverse complement strand
GCCGGCCCACGGTGTTACACGCAGTTCAGAGCCTGGTCGAGTACGGGTACAGGTGCGTGATCATGGGAAAAGAGTTGCTCGGCCAACGATCCAGACTCCAATTGAGCAGGAATAGGCAGTTGCCTTTGGTCTGTTGCCAGGCGTGTCATGGCCTGGTGGAAGTCTCGCTCCATGGTCGTGTCATGCACACGAGCATAGATCATAGTTGTGTCCAACTTCTCGTGTCCCAAGAGGCGTTGAATGGAAACGATGTCCATACCGGCATTGACAAGCCGGGTGGCCAGCGTATGACGCAAGCGATGAGGCGAGACTGGCACCTCAACGGCCGCTCCATAGCGCCTCAGACGGTCTCGCACCAAGGTGGGCTTGATCGGCTCCCGGTCAAAGACGAGCAGATGATCGGTCTGGGCGAGACCTCGTATGGCGAGGTAGTCGCTCAGCACTTGACACGTCATCGTCGACAGGGGCACGATGCGATCTCGCTTTCCCTTGCCTTCGCGCACGGCCAACCGCTGCCCGGCCAAGTCCACGTCGCCCAGTCGCAGGTCACACAGTTCACCGAGGCGCAGACCTGAATGAGCCAACACGTAGAACCAGGTTCGATCCAAATGATCGTTTCGGGAGCCGCCCTGCGTTTTGCTCAGGACTTGTCTCTCCAGGCGTCGGTAGGCCATCTCATCGAGATAGCGGGGCAGGGGCTTGACTTCTTTGAGCCGCGCCACACGAAAGACGCCCGGCGAGATCGGCTGCCCCTGATCCTCGAGGAAACGCAGGAAGGCCCACAGGTCTCGAAGTTGACGATTCACGGTACTGGCAGCCACCCCGGCCTCCAGGCGAGCCTGCACATAGGCTTGCCCATCTTGCCGTGTCAAAGCGGCAAACTCCCCCACACCTTGTTTCTCTATCAGATAGCGCCAGACCTGACGAAGCGCTCGTGCACGGCGGTGGGCATGTCGACGCCTCTGACTGGGTTTCCAACGGCGCTGCTGATGAGCCAGATAGTTGTCCAGCCATTCGCTCAGCCAAAGGGGCAGATCGCCCCAGTAAGAACTCAAATCGAACAGTTCTGGGTCGTCCTCCGGGCTTGGGGACGGCGTTCGTTCGTCATCAGCTTCGGGCTGCACCGGCTGGGAGGGGGCCGA
The DNA here is from genome assembly GCA_046758565.1 of Anaerolineae bacterium. Taxonomy (GTDB): domain Bacteria; phylum Chloroflexota; class Anaerolineae; order Epilineales; family JAANWY01; genus JBHIAO01. Next base: position 2,034 of record JBHIAO010000645.1, on the reverse strand, counting down.
ACTAGGCCAGGAGCTGGCTTGGCTGCCCAAACGCTCCATGGCTGCCTCGTAGTGGGCCCGCACTTCCACCGCAGCACCGGCGATGTAAACCTGTGTCGTGGTCACCTGGGCATGTCCCAGCAGTTTCGACAGGCTGGGCAAGGGCATCTCTCCCTCAGCCATCCGACGTCCCAAGGTGTGGCGCAATTGATGACAAGTGAACTTCACGCCCGCTCGCTGACAGTGGTGATTCAGCCGATCCTGGATACCACGGACACTGATCCCTTGCTTGCGACGGGTCACGAATACCGCATCCGTCTCCACCTGGGGACGTTGCACCAACCACTCGTCCCACTGCCGGACCAATGCGGCCGTCAAAGGCACGACACGTTCTTTCTGCCCCTTGCCACAGACTCGCAATCGCCCCCCTGCGGCGGGATTGTCGCTGCGCATCAGATCCGATACGTGCAGCGCCGCTACTTCTCCGACCCTCAGTCCTACCTGGCACATCAGACTGAACATCAGTCGGTCGCGGGGATGCGTGGTATGGTCGAAGAACCGCTCAACCTCAGCATCGCTCACGTCGCGGGGCAGGGGCTGGCCTTCTTTCACCCGATGCCGTCGCCAGACAACCGGATTGCCCCAGTTATCATCCTCCGCCTCATCTGCCAGGAACTCGAAGAAATGATACAGACTGGCCAAGCGACGGTTGACCGTCGTGGCGGCAAGGTCCCGCGCCAATTGATCTTCTACAAAGCGATCGATGTCCAACCGCGTCACCTCACGGGGCCCTTTGCCGACAAGCTGCCGAAAGAGGTTCAAATCGCTGATGTAGTGTTTCGCTGTGCTACTGCCTGGATACCGACGCTCCAGGTAGCGCTCGAATGCTCGAATATCCTTATCCATTGACTACCTCCTGATGTCTCCTTAATATTATCTTGACAATGTTAAATTGAACGGATGTTCTACGAATAGCCGCTTCCGAGCCCTCCAACACTGCGCAGTACAGTGGCTTTCAATACACACTGACGCGCCAAACTCAGGGTTTTCGCCGGTCTCGCGGCAACATTATGTTAATCTAACATAGCGCGAATTCGCAGCATTCGCTACGACTTCGACGCTATGTGTAGTAGCTCGAACTTGCGCTCTATACTAGATGTAGTGGTAGGCGCAATTTCGCGCTACTAACTTGACATTGTTAAATTGAACAGGCGTTCTACAAAAAGTCGCTTCCGAGCCTGTCCAAACTGCGAAATAGAGTGGCTTTTAGCACGCACTTGCACGCCAAACTCAAGGCCTCACTGGTCTTGCGGCAACATTATGTTAATCTAACAATGTCAAGCTAAACGTTGTCAAGTTATACGGGTCTGGCTAAAACCTGTTGGGGAGTGGAGCCTTCAGGCGGAAAAACACCGGCTAAAGCCTCGACTCCAACAGTTTTGAGCCACGCCCATATTATACACCAGGTTAGCCGAACTGTATGTAAACGGTGGGGCCGGAGGACGCGGAGTCCAACTCCGCTCCATCAAGAGTCCAACTCCGCTCCATCAAGAGTCCAACTCCGCTCCATCAAGAGTGGGGCTCCTCCTTCCCTGCGACGATTCGCTGCGCAAGCCCCGGGAAGCGGATAGGTAGCTCCATGTGAGCGTAACACGCTGGGGACATACAGGTAGGTGAAATTGGTTGCAGTTGCTCCTGGTTACCTGCGAGAAATTCATCCCAGTCACGGCGGCCTTTTGGGTGAATTCTCACAGATATCTGGAGCAAAATGCACTGTTTCGCCGGATTTTGGGCAGATTCGTACGGGAAATCAGTGCGAAATCCAGCATCGGAACGCATTTTCCCTAGAACATCAGTGCTGGTAACTGAGAGCAACTGCAACCGGTGAAATGGGGCACGGAGCTTCGTAAAAGAGCCGAAAAAGCGGTTGTGGTTTGCCCATAATGGACTTGAGCCAACCCGCGAAATAGGGTACAATGTACCCATCCCAGAAAGATCGCGAGGTTGGCTCCCATGAAGTATAGCACCAAACGCTCCATTGTTCAACTGGCTCAG
>JBHIAO010000644.1:0-3188 GCA_046758565.1 Anaerolineae bacterium | reverse complement strand
CGTGGCCGGCAGCAGCAGACTGATGGCAATCAAGAATGGTAATACATGACGATGCCACTTCGAGTTCATCCTAGTTTCCTTTCTGTTCGTGGCTTAGGTGTAGTTGCCTTCTACCGCTACCGCCTGGGGCGCATTCTTGATCTGGCCGATGGGTTCGACGGTGTAGGCGCCCTGGAGATTGGCGTCCGTCAGCAGTGTATTCTGTAGAATCGATATGGCACCAAGGGGCGGAGTGGAGTTATGCCGCTCGAATTTCTCCTGCAGTGCGCCACTGTTGAGATCAATACGCCTAACGTTCTTCCACGTCCGTGGAGAGAATTATCTCGCCATCCTGGTCGTAGATGTCGATCCTCTCGACCTGGAGGTCTTTGCCCTCATCATCCGACAGTGGTACGACGAGCTCCCACAAGACATCCTCGTCGATGTAGTTATTGTCCTCATCTCCAATCGAGTCGTAGGTCTCGACACGTCGGGGATCCATGACACCATAGCTGATAGTGTCCAGGTCGAACGCAAGGTCGACGCCGTTGAGCCAGAGGAACTGGCCCGAGCCATCAACGAGCACACCCGAAGCACCAGTCTCTACCAGTGCAAATCCATCTTCTGATTGTACACTGCTATATTCTTGAACGGTAACTGTGAAGCCCTGATCGACAAACGCGTCGCCAACCTCGAACCTGGCACCCGGAAACTGATCCTCGAAGTCGATACACATTTCTGAATCTAGCCGGCACATATGATCGATCACCAGGTTGTCGCCACCGACTACCAATGACTCGATCGTGCCGACCAGCTCCACACTCCCCTGTTCATCACCATAATCTGTGACTATGACATCGACGCCGCCAATGGTTGCCCCGTGGATGTCAGCAAAGTTATCGAATTCGGACCAAAGCTCGCCGTTGATTTCGAGGTCGAGGCTACCACTATTAACGGCGTAGCCGAATGCGACACCACTTGGAGGAGGGATTGTGAGAGCCACTCGCCACGGCCCTGGCAGACCGAACACATTCGGCGCGAAGCTATCCACGATTTCCAGCGATTCCAGTTCGACGTGTTGCACGAATTCTCCTATTGACTGCACCAATAACCTCAGGAGGGCGATCCAGCGAATGTCGGGGGGCGTTGGAACCGGAGTCAAGACAGTTGCCGGCATAGGCGTTGGCATGGATGCCGGCAGTGGCGTATCACGGGTAAAATTGTCGGGTGCTTTTACGCTTGGATCGACAATTTCAACCTCTCCGTACCTGACCGGTTTCAGCCTTTTCAGTGCTTGCCGAACTACGGCCCAATCGGCTGGGCCGTATTCCAGCACGGGGTCGTTGGAGTCAACCGAAGGGCCGTGAGCGCTCATCACGTCTTGCGTATGATTCTCGGAGCGCCACCAGCCCGTGCTCTGCGCGGCGTTCGCGACTTCCTGGCAGTCGCTCCAGGCTCCGTTGACCGGGACCGGGTCATTGTGACACGTGTCCTCCAGGGGATAGAGAATTGGCGGCCGATCGTAATATCCGCCGTCGCAACAATATTCATCGGGCAAGTGAAAGAGAGCATGCTGAGCTTCGTGAACGACGACCCATTCCTCGCCAGGTAATCCCTTGGAGGACACGCGCCCACGTCTGGCACAATCTCGAATGTCCTCGTCCAGGTGCACCATAACAATCATGTCAGCAAAGCGGGCTTGCGTCAGATCAGGCCACTCTACAGTAGGGCAGACACCACTGGAAGGTGGGGTGATCGTGCCGTTAGTGGTCATATAGGAGAAGTTGTACAGCTTCCAGTTTTGTAATACGCCTTGGTTCTGCCAGAAACCGGTATCGATCAGGCCGTATACATCATCCAAGAACGCCTGCCGGCGGTCAAATTCCGCCGGGGTGTTGCCGGCAATGTCGCCGTAGTCTGCCTCCGGAACAAAAACGACGTCGAGAACCTCATCCGGAGTCTGTTCGCCCCAGCGATAGGCGACATATACGTGTTGGCTGTCATCCCATTCGGCCGGCTCGATAGGCTCCTCGATCATTACCTCTGTCGTCGGTGTGGGCCCGGTCATTCCGGTGTCGTCGTCGCCTTCAGTTGTCGCTGTTGGTTCGATGGTGTCCGTCGTCGTCGGTGTCGGTGTAGCTGTACCTGTACCTGCACAACCGGTCCAGGTAAGCAGCATGGCGACAGTCAACACAGCCGGTATCCAGGTTGCTCGTAGGTAGCGTGCGAAGCGTTGCAATGGTATACTCCTTTCTTGGTGCGCGGCTCAATAATGCTCGAGCCCGCAGTGCTCAGTTTTCAACATGCCTGGCGGTCTATGCGTGCCCTGTGTGCATGAACCCGTTGGGCTACGGGCCGGCGCCCTCGCCCGTTACCTCGGCCCCTAAGGTGAGAAACTTGCTTCCAAAGGGTCCGAAGCCCTCCGCCGTGAGGGTTACGGTCGTGCCGCTGTAGGAGCAAGAATCCAGAGCTCGACCGTGAAACTCCTCGGGTAGCTCGATGGTGATCGTCACTGGCTCCGTGACGCCGAAGCCGGAGAAGAGAAACAGGCCGGCGTCGGAAGTGGTGCTGTTGACTCTGACGTCGTTCGAGAACGCCAGCGTGACCGGCACGCCGGCCAGTGCCCGGTCTAGGCCGCTCTGGAAGTAGCGGTCACAGCGGTAGTCCACGAACACGCGGCCGGAGAGGCTGTGCCGGCCGGCCGGTGCACCCAATTCCACGGCCATGTCATCAACCTGTAAGGCTGTTGGTGCCGGCTGTTCAGGGTCGCTTGAGTCGCATTCAGCAAGCAGGAACAGCGTCACTCTATAGTCAAGCCCTGCGAGAAGGGTGGCATCAAATCCTAAATCGATGGAACCATCTGGTGCCGCGGCGGCTGGCAAGTCCACCAGGAAAACTTCGCCGGCATGATGAACAAGCAAGGTGCCGTGGGCGACACCATTCACGGAACCCCTAACAAACAGGTCCACATCACGATCCATGCCACTCGCCACAGGAATCACGTACGAGGCAACGCTCGATGCGACCATGTCTTCTGGTGAGCAGGAGGGACTGGCAGCCAGGTCCTCAAAGACTATCTCGATTCCCTGGTTATTGGGGAGGTGGAACTGATGATCGAAACTCACTTCGGTCCTGGCAGTCTGCCGGCGCGGTTCGCCCGCAAACTCATATACAGGGTCCACTGCATGACCACGGGGTGCCAGCACTAG
>JBHIAO010000643.1:0-3199 GCA_046758565.1 Anaerolineae bacterium | reverse complement strand
TCAAGATCAGCGAGGTGGTGGACCAGCCCAACTGGATCGTGTCCTTCTACATGCCACTGAGCATTTTCCGAGGCTAGCAGTCTGTCGGAGAACTGGGTCAGGGGACCCGGGCTGTCCATTTCGGATTTCGGATTTCGGATTTCGGATTTCGGATTTGTTCCACAATTCGCAATTCGCAATTCGCAATCCGAAATCTCTTGTGGTGAGCTCGGGTCCCCTGACCCGAAATGCAGCATGCTTGTCCATCGAAGGTGCATTCTCCGATAAACTGCTAGATCGGGATCAGTTCAAGGGCTTGTAGTGGCGACTCACGAACCTGGTCCGAGCACCCGCATCACGTTTTCAGGGGTCAAGAGGTCCAGACTGGCACCTGGCTCGAGAAAGGGGCGTACGTCGGCCATCACCTGATCCCACGGCAGGGTCGGCAGCCGGCCGCGCACCGCCTCCCGCCAGTTGTTTTCGGTGAGGAGAGGACCTAGCCAGCCCGTCTGTTGCAGGGCACTGTTGAGCAGCGTCAGGTTGGGCGCCGGCCAGTCGGGATCGCTGAGGTACCAAAACAGGTCGTAGATGTCCCTCCCCTTGAGGTAGGACCGTTGCAGAATGGCGTGCAGCTTGCCGGCCAGCATCGACGCCCGGTCGTGATGCTGAAGCTGGAGGGTCACGTAGCGACGGATTACAGTAGTCGCCAGCCCAGCCCCGGCAGGTGGATTCGTGTCAACCTCGATCTTTACGGAGAATATCTGGCTCTGGTGCGGTGACAGCCCTAGCTCGTAAAGCAGCCCAGGGAAGCGCACGAATGCACTGTGAACCACCTTCTGATCGTTGATCTTGAGTTCCACGGCATAACCCTGCGCAGTAAACTCCTTCCGAATAGCCTGTAGATAGGCACGAAAGTCATACTGCGCCCTGGCCTGTTCCAAAGCAAAGTCAAGGTCCTCTGAGTAGCGGGCACTGGCGTACAAGAAGCGAAGGGCTGTGCCACCGTGGAAGGCAAGAGGGATCATCGCCTCAGCACGCTGGAGACAGTCGAGTATTTTGGCCTGCAGGTACTCGCGTGCCACGTTTCGCCCGTGGGCAGGTGTGGGTGAGGCACGTACCAGTTCGGCGAGATATCCCTTCATACGGTCTCATACTCCAGCGCCTCAGTGTGGGTCAGCTTCACGACGTGTGCGGCCGCGCGCCGTAGTTTGGGGCTGTTGGCCAAATCGGCGTGGCGTTGTAGTTCAGCCGGGTCCAAGCGCTCCAGGTTTTGCAGGCGAAGTTCCTGCAGGTAGTCCGGTGAGTCTCCTCCGGACTGGAAGTAGATTAGATCCAGCAGGGCCTTTTCGGGAGTGGCGACGAAGGCGTGCTGTCCGGTCGCCACTTCCAGCCGTTGATATCCGTACAACAGGCCCGTCTTAATATGGCGGAATTCGTAGCTTCCCAGCGGCGTGTCCCAGCGGGCCGGACGCCCCGTGGTGACGCTGATGACGACCGGCACATACTCCGGGATCAAGCCATAGTAGTCAAGGGCCGACTGGAGACTGACGTAGGAGCCGCGAACCATGTGGTTCGCGACGAGAAAGGGGTGAGGTTTGACTTTCTGGAAAGGGGGTGCCAAGGCATAGACCCCACGCCGAAGCTGGTATAGACGCCCCGCCTTGGTCCAGCGTGAAAGCTGCCGGCGCACGTTAGCCGGGTCCACATTGCCGGCAAGCAGCAGGCCCGTCTCAAAGACCGGCTCTTCGCCCACAATCTCCAGCAGGCGCTCGAATTCCATGCGAGTATGATACCACAAATGGCAAATTATTGCAACAGTGTCCTGCTTGGGATTCTTCCAGCGCGAAATCGCCGACGCAGCGGCCCGCTACCAGGCCGAAATCGACAACATGGAGCGTATCATTGTTGGGGTAAATGAGTACGAGGGTAAAGCACCTCTGTCAATCCTGTTGCTGGAGATGGACCCAGAGGGATACGACCGGCAGTGTGCACGGCTGGAGCAATTGCGCCGCGAGCGAGACGACGAGGCCGTCCTCCGGGCGCTTAATGCCCTGGCTACCACCGCCGAGGGCGAAGACAACCTGATGCCTTACATCCTGGATGCTGTGAAGTCTTACGCGACGCTGCAGGAAATCATGGACACGATGCGGCAGGTGTTCGGGGAGTACACGGAGCCGGCCATTTTGTAAGCCCGGCTGGCTGACGGGCCGGCAAGCCTCTTCTGATTCACATCATCCTTCCAGTAAGAATCTTACCCTAACTGCTCGTCGCCGGTAACAGGGAATCACTAGTTGACGCTACGCCAGAATCAAAAACTGATCCCAAAAAGAGATGATAGAAAACAACAACAGCTAGTTCTTAGAGCTCCACCCTCTGGTATGCCTGCCCACCCAGCTCTTGGGATTGTAGATTCCAATCCACGATGAGAAGCGTCGAATACGGCGCACAAAACCCTAGCAACCGCTTGCCGTCTTTGACTACCACACTTTCGGCCTCTACAAAGCTGAGCGTGTCGTCCGTCCCCGTACGATTACAGACGAAGAGCGGGAGGCCGGTCTCGCGTGTCCGTTGTTCCCAGGCCCCGTCCGGTCCATGGGGTCGGGGTGCCCACGCCGCCGGCGAAACCAGGAGTTGGGCGCCCTGCGCCTGCAAGCGCCTCGCGATTCCCGGGGTGTAGACATCTGCACAAATCAGGATGCCGACGTTGACGGGCGGGACCAGCACTGGGACGACGTGGTCCCCAGGACTCGCCCACGCTTCGGCCTCGGGGACAACGTGCACTTTCCGATGCGTGCCGATCACCGTGCCGTCTGGTGCGATGACAAACACCGTGTTATAGAGTTTGTCGGTGTGCCGGTCCCGTTCGGGATGCGATAAGAACACGGTCACCCGCAGGCGGGCCACGACCTGGCAAAATTGTGCCATCCACGGATCGGGTTGTGGCACGATCCAATCCGTGCCGATGCGGCGCGTGAATTGATACCCACAGAGACATAATTCAGGCGTGAGAACCCATTCAGCGCCTAAGCCAGCGGCGGTGGTGACGGCCGCTTCGACCAATTGGCGGTTATACGCCAGGTCACCGAGCCTTGGTGCGAGATGTAACAAGGCAATGCTCAAGGTGCTCATCTGTCTGCTTTCTGAGAATCATGGGTGTCGCCAGAGCCTAACTATTTGTCACCAGTAACTTACTGTCAAAGCTCCCTGAGTTACTCACAAC
>JBHIAO010000642.1:0-3204 GCA_046758565.1 Anaerolineae bacterium | reverse complement strand
TTCGGATTTCGGATTTCGGATTTCTCTTCCACAATCCGAAATCCGAAATCCGAAATCGATAAAGTCACCAGCAGGCCGGCCAGCACCCAAAACAGACTCTCCGTTGCCGTCACGCGAATCCCGACCGTTATCTCTACGAGATGTCCGGCCAACGCCGCCAATATGCCGGCGACGAGAATCGAACGGTCGCTCAGTGCAGGTCCCCCGCCGGGGCCAGACCGCCACAGACACAGGACGAGATAGACTCCCAGACTAGCCGTGAGACCCAGGCCAACGCCAACGCCAGCGAACGTCCAGTTGCCTTCGACCAGCCGGGGGACGACCAGACCGAGGGCGATGCCGGCCGCGGTCAGTGCAAGCCACTGGCTGCGTGACCGGGCAGATGACATCCAACCCAACGCGCGCAAGCCCGTGTAGAACAGGGCGGCAAACAGAAGCACTACACTTGCGGCTCCGACCAGGCCGGTGGTCACCAGCGCTTCCAGAAACACGTTATGTGCCCGATCCGGGAGGCGCTCAGGCTCCAGATGGCGCAGCTCCGGCTGGAACGTCGCGAGCAACGCGGCGTGCGTGGACTCCGGTCCATAACCGAGGGCCAGGCGGGTCGGCTCGCCGGCGAAGCGTTCCACCACGCCTTGCCAGATCAACACGCGCACCCGTCCAGAACCTCCGCCTAGCCCCTGCCCAAAGCGCTCAAGCACCGGAACATCTCGAAGTTGGGCCAGGGGCGTGTTCGGCAGACTGAAAACGATGAGAAATACGAGACCGAGTACCAGGATGGACAGTAGGCCGGCGGCAAACCGGCGTCGCCAACTGAGAAGTGCCAGCAGGAACACAAACAGGAACACACCGGCCACGATGCCGATCAAGGGTCCACGGCTGCCAGAGAAGACTGCAGCCGCCAACTGCAGGACCAGCAGCAATACGTAGGCACTCAGTCCGCTCCACCGAACGCCCTGAGTTGCGAATCGACAGCGTGCGATCTGCGCCAGCGTCAACGGAATGACCATGACCAAATAAGCCCCCAGGAATATGGGATTCGAGAGAGTCCCGAACACGCGGGATGGATCGAGGCTACGCCAGGGCACCGGGTTGAGACCAGCATATTGTATAATGGCGAATATGGCAACTGGCCCGCTGGCAACCAACAACGCCGTGACCAACCGCCGGCGGCGATCAGGATTGGCAAAGGTTGTCACCGTTGCAAAGAAGAGGACCAGGTAGCCCAGAGTCGTGATGGTACCTTGACCGCGCTGATACGAGCCCCACAGGGTGAGACGAGGCGTGATGGAAGTGAAGCCGGCGATGGTGGTCACCAGGCCCGTCAATAAGGCCGCGAGGATCACAGGCTGTTTTCGAAGGTAGAAGGAAGACGGAAGCCAACCGCTACCGCGCCCTTCCAGGTGTCGGATGAGCCACGCCGTGGCAGCAATTGCAGCCAGAGCCCGCAGCAGGCTCACCTTCTCGCCCTCAAACACTCGGGCACTGTATGGGTTGAAGAAGGCAGGAATGCTGAGGGCTGCCACTAGCACGATGGCTTCCATCATCTTGTCGGCAGCTTGGCTGATTCGTGTGTGCATCGAGAAGATTATACCAAACCCGACAGGGTAGGTCCAATACTTGACCCCACAACGACTACCTGACAGTTTCCCAACGCGCCACCCACGCCGGCATTTTCACGTAACGCACCGTTCCCTTGGGCGTCGTATTCAGCGGACGACAACTTGACCCGAGCACCTGCCTCTGCTAGACTTCGGTTCTGCCCAACACATTGTTTTCCACTGTGCGCGCCTGACGTGTCAGGTGCGTTCGTTTGTGGGAACCCGTCAGGAGGAATCGGATTTGAACGAACGCCGTACGGCATCTGGCACTCTGAATGTTCGTGTTCTGCTCTCCGTAGTCTTCATCCTTGGCGTGATTCTCACGATGGGACCAGCGTCACTGGTCCGCCCCGTGTCAACAACGGCCCAGGAGGAGGCGTCGTTCCCCCCCGAAGGAGACTGGTATACCTACGCCAACGGCGACGATATCCTCGTCCTGGAATTGGAAGGTGACATCCTTTGGGCCGGCACCCGGGCCGGCGGTCTTGTACGCTGGAATACCACCGACGGCACTTTTATCCAATTCCTCAAGCCTCAGGACCCCCTTCTGGGCAACAGCGTGCGCGACATCTACATTGACGCCAACGGGCACAAGTGGTTGGCCACCGACTACGGCCTCAGTGTCTTGGATGACAAGGGAACGCCCGACAAGACCGATGACGACTGGTATGCCTACACCCGCGAGACGACGAACGGAAATCCTTCGACAGGCTCAGGACATGGCTTGCCATCGGACCGGGTCACCGCTGTGGCCGTGGACGACTCCGGCTTTCTCTGGATTGGAACCAGCCAATACTGGGACAACGAGGCTATGCTCGACATCGGTGGCGACGAACCGGTCCTGGCCCAGGCCTACGTGGGTGGCGGCTTAGTAAAGGTGGACACCAAAGGCACCTTGGACCCAACTGACGACGAGTGGCTTCAGACTTACACAGTAGCTAACACAGCCGACATGTCATCGTGCAGTCAGAGTGAGTTGGTTTTGGGACTGGCGTCGGACAACATCACCGACATCCTTCCCGTGGCCGGCGATCGCATCTGGGTAGCCACCCAGAAGCACTTCGCCTTCAGTGCAGCGAACGCCAACAACGCGTGCGCATTCCTTCTGGCGAACCCCAATGACCCAGGTCGGTGGGTTCAAATCCTGGGTGGACTTAGCCGGCTGGACCATGCCGGTACGCCCGGGACCGAGGACGATACCTGGAGGACGTGGACCTGCGAGGAGGGTCCGCAAAGAGACGCCGGCGTCAGTTGCACGATTAATCACTTGAAGCTCGACGCCAACGGGTATGTGTGGGCAGCTATGCGGAGCAAAGGTGTCATCGCCTTCCCCTACGACGGAGACCGCGGCCTGAACTACGTTCGGTTTGACAAGTTCGACGGCCTGGCGAGCAACGACGTCGAGAGCCTGGCCTTCGGTCCCCCAGATGATCCGCAGTCGCAGAATACGGTCTGGATGGGTACCTACCACGCCACCAGCGGATACGGTCGCGGTGTGTCCGTGCTGGACCACAATGGCACCATCCGAAACAAGGACGACGACAAGTGGAACGACCGGAACCAGAACCCGATCCCCGGTTCTCCCATCACCACTGAAAACGGT
>JBHIAO010000641.1:0-3207 GCA_046758565.1 Anaerolineae bacterium | reverse complement strand
GCTTCATGGCGGCGTATCAGGCGTGCCGGCACGCATCAGCCGGCTGGCCCGAACCGGACAGGCGCTGGCTGCCGGCGCCGGCCAACGGTCAACCGCCAGGGCTCCTGCTGCCTGAACCCCGGCGCGAACCTGTGGGGCGCGGTCGGGAGGATTCTGTTGACAGACGCTCAACATAAAAGATATTTCGGATTTCGGATTGCGGATTGCGAATTGTGAAACAAATCCGAAATCCGAAATCCAAAATCCAAAATGGAAGGAGGTGAGGACGATGGCAGAGAGCACAAGTAGCGGTGACTATTGGGAGCGTCGCTCTTCGGGTGGCCGAACCAAACGTACCTACCGGGATGGTACCCGGGAGTGGCGTCAGGACCGCGGCGGAGGCTGGATCAAGTGGTCCGACAATCGGCGCCGTTCGGGCTGGGAACGCGATCGGGGAGGAGGTTATCTCCAGAGGTCTGACCGGGGTTGGGGTCGCCGCGTGGGCGGTGGTCGCATCCGCTGGCAGGATGGTTCTTATACCCGAGATCGCGGCACAGGCGGCAAGTAAGCCTGCCGGGGAGCCCATGCCGTTGGCGTGGCCCCCGGCCCCATCATCCCAATTCGGATACAATGGGAGGAGCAAAGTGAAACATCCCTTGCGTGGCAAACTGGTGCATCTGCGTCCCGTTCACCCGGGAGACTACGGCTTATTGACCGAATGGGCCTCAGACCTGGCTGATCTGGGTCTGTGGACGGCCGACCGGCGTATCCTCAGCCACGAAGAAGCGGTGGACCGGGTCATCTATCGCCTGCAGAACGTGGAATTAACGCGGTTCATGGCGATGGACAACGTGACAGAAGAGCCAGCCGGCACCGTTTACGCCTACGATGCCCACCCCGACGATGGCTACTGCTTCTTCACTGTCTACACTATGCCCGACTTCGTAGGCCGAGGACACGGGGCTGAGGCGGCTATCCTGATGGCGGACTATTTGTTCAGCAACTTTTCCTGGCTCCACAAGCTGTACAGTGATGTGTACGCATACAACACCCGTTCTCTTGGCCTGAACCGCAAGGCCGGACTCCAGGAGGAGGGTTGCTTCAAGGAACACCGTTTCTACGCCGGCCAGCGGTGGGATATGCATCGCTTTGCTCTCTACCGCTGTCAATGGGAGGAGCAACGGGGCTCTCGTCTATCGGTGATCTGAAAGCCAACCAGGGGGTTGGCCAAACCAATCAATCCATGAAAGGAGGTGAGACCATGGAGAAGACAATCACTCTGATCATCCCCGGTGCCGGCGACGAAGCCGAAGCCCGGGATGCGCCCATCGGTCCGGGCACCACGGCCGCGGATATCCTGCGCGCGGCCGGTAAGGACCCGCAAAACTGGCAGCTCCAGCTCAAGCGAGGCGACGGCTTTGTCTCCCTGAGCGGCCAGGATGATGTCCACAAGCAGGTGGAAAACGGCGAGAAGGTCTTCGCCGTGCCCAAGGACATCGTCGTCGGTTGACCGAATGACCGGCTCTCATCCCCCGTCTGTGCGGAGGTGCTGGGGTGCAGAGGAGCAGGGGAGAAGTGATCGGGCCTTCTGAAGATCAACCTTTCACCTCTGCACCTCCGCACCCCTACACCCCTGCACAGACGGGGTGGGGGCCAACCGTGTGACTTTTTCTGGAGGTGGAGTATGACATGGGACCAACTTGCAGTTTGGACCGTTGTCATCGGACTCATCATCGCCGCGGCCTGGCTGGTGATTGCGACCATCCGGCGCTTATGGGCCTGGCTGGTGCGCAGGGTGGGCCGGCGGCGACTGCAAGCCCGCCCGACCCGGCCCGGTCCTGTGGCGCTTGGGCCGCCCCGCCGCGTGGAGGTACACGCGCGCACTTCCGAGCCGGCGCAGACCCGCGCAGAGCCTGTACCACACCATCATGTGGAGGTAGACATGCGTACTTCCCGGCCAACACAACTGCATGTGGCGCTTGGGCCACCCCGCCGGACAAGGGTGGACCTACCCCCTTCGCTCAAAGGGACGCCGTTGGGCCGTGGGATGCCTCTGATCATCCCCAAACGCCGTGATCCCCTTTGGGTCGAGAAGGGGTGGCAGCGGAACGGCAACCATGAGTACACCGGCTTCTATCGCGCCGCTGGCCGTCAGTGGCGCGGCCTCATCCGGGAGCCATACCCTGGTGGCTTCGAGGCTTACATCTGGGATCCGCCGTTGCCGGATCTGGAGCGTCGCACCCACCACCACCCGTGCTTCCGGGACAGGAGTGCCGACGGACGGTACAAGATACACTTTCACCGTGCGCCCACCTCGCTGGACCATGCCATCGCCAGTGTGGAAGCGGTCCTCGGCGAGGCGTTGGGTGTCAGAGGGTAAAGGAGGCAATAGATGTTCAACTTACGACGTTTCATCCAACCCGCCAACGCGCGTTGGTGGGACCGGGCTGAGCGAGAACTCCAGCGCCTGGAGGCCACCCGGGCCCAGGGGATCGCCCGGCGCCTGGCTTTGCTCAACCGGGCTCTTCAGGCCGGCGATGCCCAATCCGTCGATCGGTACCGGGAAGAGCTGGAGCGGTTCCTTCAAGCCGCTCAGACAGCATCCGCCTTGCCGGCTCAGGTGCAGGCGGTCCTGGGGCCGGCCCTGCCGGTGCCGGAGGAGAAGGTGCCAACGTACTGGATCAGCCCGGCTACCCTGGCCGAGGCTCATGCCTATCTCACCCAACGCCTGCCTGGTACCCATACTTCGACTGGGCTCAGTACAAGCCAGGAGCCGGAGTGGATGCTGGCCGTCACCGGGCTGAAGCGGGATCACGTGTATACCCTGGAGCACCTCATCGAGGTGAAGCTGGCCACTCAGTCGGGGGCGCGGGCTTCGTTCGATATACAGGACTTCACTCGCGTCGCCGTTTCCCTCCACGAGCACGGCCAGGCGCTGCATGCCATCTTTCACAGCCATCGGTTTCAGGGTCCTCCACACCCTTCGGGCACCGACGACAACCTGCAGCGTATCCTGGAAGAGGGGGGCTATCCGGCCATTCAAGCCGTCTTTTCCGAGGACGGTTACGTCAGGTTCTTCGCCCGCCGGCGACAGTTCGCCGTCGAGGTTCACGGAAAGGGGGTGAAGCAAATTGACCGAGAAGGACGTCTCTACCGTATCGTTCACTTCAGTACGCTACCTCACCCAACCTCCGCAGCCCAGAGAGCCGGGCGAGGCGACGGTCTACG
>JBHIAO010000640.1:0-3212 GCA_046758565.1 Anaerolineae bacterium | reverse complement strand
CTGAGGAAGAGCGCCGGCGGGCCGATGAATTGGCTGCTGAACTGGCTCGCTACCGGGAACGCTTCGGCGATTTGCCGGAGTAGGTGGATACGGCTGTGAACGCACAACAGTTGCAGCGCATTCTTCAGGCGATATTACTCACCGAAGACGCGGAACTCACCTGCGCCGGCCTGGACGAGGAACGCCTGACGGTGTATGCAGATGTCAAGCTGGCCGGCCACGATCCTGCTCAGCGCATGCCTGATGTGTACCGTCATCTGGCTCTGTGTCCCGATTGCCGGCGCGACTACCGGGATATCCTGGCGACGCTACGCTTAGAAAAGGGGGGTCATTTCATGGAGCCCGGTTCTGATCTGCGCCTTGATTTATCCTTTCTCGCAGTGGGGACACGTGAATTAGCGCCCTGGTCTCAGGTTGCCGAGCGGGTGCGCCGCTACACCACAGAACTTCCCGTGCTGATGCTGCACGAGTTCGAGCGGCTGGGTGAACTGCCGGCCGGCTTGAGACTCAGACCGGCGGCCGGTGCACCGGCGAAGATGCGCGGGCCAGCGGGGGACACGCCCGTCGTCGCGTTCCGTCTGACGGATGCCAAGGAGTCCCTTGCTGTCGATCTGCGGTTCAGGCGGGCCGGCGAGGACGTCGTGTGGATCGCGGTGCGGCCTCTCGATGCCCAATCCGAGAATTCCTTGCCCGGCGCGATCGTGGCGCTCCACGATGGTGATGGCCGGCTGCTGGAGATGCGCACCGTGCCGGCCGACGGCGCGATCCAACTCCGCGACGTTCCGATCAATCGTACCTTCTTGCTCCGGCTTGAACATGACGCACGCACCTGGGAAGTTCCGTTCAGCCTTCACATAGAAGCATCGGGCAAAGAGACAACGAACTAGACAGCTTGTATCTGATCTGGGAGGCTAGCGAGGCTGAAGAGTGGGTGGACTGGCTGGACTGGATTCCGCTCTGATCACACGCTCGGCGGTGCTCTATATTTTTCGGGCCGACGACACGTACACCGTTAGCCTGGAGACTCCCACTGGCAGTCCATCGGTCCTGGCCGGCACGGTCTCGGTACCTACTGGAGATCGCCTGGATGTTCTGGCGGCCCTGGAACGCGTCGTGGGATCCGGCCCCTCGCCGGAACCTTTCAAACCGGACGCCGTCGCATCGGCCGGCCGGCTCATGTACAGCCTCTTCCTCCCGCGCACGGTACAGAGTTTCCTGCGCACCTGGGACGGCCCACTGACCATCTCCACCAATGATCCCGCCATCCCGTGGGAATTGCTTCACGATGGCCAGGCGTTTCTCGGGATCAAACATGCTGTGGGTCGCCGGCTCATCTCTGGACGGACGCCGCCGCGTCGTGCCGTCATGCGGCGCAAACGACCAACCTTCCTGTTCATCGCCGATCCTCGTGGTGACCTGGAAGGTGCGGCCGCGGAGGCACAGCACCTGGTGGCGACCCTGAGCCGGCGCGGTTTCCCGTGCGATCTGCTCCTGGCTGAGCGAGCGTCGTACCTGAATGTGCAGGAAGCACTGGGTGCCGGCCGATACGATGTGATTCACTACGCCGGCCACGCTCGCTTTGGCGAAGATGACGCTGAGGAGAGTGCCCTGGAACTGGCGCAGGATCGACTGCTGCCGGCCAGCCAGATCGAACGGGTGCTACGAGGAGCCCCCCTCTTGTTTCTCAACGCCTGTCTGTCGGGACGCGCGGGTGTGCAGGACACCGCTCCTGCACCGCAGACATATCTGGGGGCGGCTGCAGAGAGCCTGGCCTCGGCGTTTATCTTCGGTGGTGCGCGGGCGTTCATCGGCGCACTGTGGTCGGTGCACGACGTCGGTTCGCGAGCTTTCGCCGCGACCCTCTACGATCGGGTGCTGGCTGGCGACCCCGTGGGTGAGGCACTGCGGGCTACACGACGCCATCTGCTCCAGGAGCGGCCGGCGGAAGCCACGTGGGCATCTTTCGTGCTGTATGGCGATCCCACATATCGCTTGTGGGAAGGGCCGGCTGCTGAACAACCCAGGCAGACAATAGCCGTCGCAGCGTCTGGCGTCCGCGCCAGCGAGCGGCGGCCCGTGCACTCGGCCGGTGTCGCTCGTCCCGTGGCGGACCACGGGAAAGAAGTTGCTGAGAAGAAAGGCGACCGGCTGGGCTCGGTGGTGGGCGCGCTGGCAATCCTGGTCGCGACCAGCTTGCTCATCCTGTTTGTCTGGATGTATGAGCGTGTGTCTCGAGAAGTGACAAGTCCGGAAGACCCTACCGTGCCTGCCGGACTGCTGGTGACCGCCACTGATACGGCAACGTTATCGGTGGCCACTTCGATCCGTCCGACCGCGACGAACACGCCGCTACCGCCGACACCTACGCCAGTGGAGCAACCAACCTCCTATCCGCCCCCTCAACCGACAGCGACCGCGCTTGTTATAGCACCGATGTTTGAGGGACGGCTGGCCTTCGTTTCTAAGCCCCTGTCAGGACAGAGCACACTATACGTGATGAACGCCGACGGTTCAGGTCTTCGAGAAATCGGCCCGGGGACTGATCCGGACTGGGCGCCGGCGGGGGACAAAATTGCTTTCGCAGGGCTGCTCGAGGGGGAATCGGGCATCCATCTCATCGACCCAGACGGCACTGAGCTCACACGGCTGACAAACGCCAGTGACTGGCAGCCCACCTGGTCCCCGGACGGTAGGCGTATCGCCTTCATGTCCCTCCGCGATGGCGACCGCGAGATCTACATGATGAATGCCGACGGTGGCGGTGTGCTGCGGGTCAGCAACAACCCATGGGACGATAAGCATCCATCGTGGTCCCCCGTCGGTGGCCAGATTGCCTTCATCTCCGATCGGTCCGGGCGATGGCAGGTGTGGAAGATGAATGTCGATGGGAGCCAGCAGGTTCGTCTCACCCACAATAACTACGACAACTTTCACCCCGTGTGGTCGCCGGATGGCACGCAGATCGCGTACGGCGTCTGGACCGGCGTCCGGAATGAGATCTGGGTGATGGCCGCCGATGGGGGTAACGAGCACATGGTGACGGCGAACGCGGTGTACAGGCAGGAGTTTGAGGGTTACGGCCTGGCGTGGGAGCCGCAGCCGTTTATCAGTTTTGTTTCAAACCGGACCGGCCAGCTCCAGATTTATGCCATGAACCCTGATGGGAGCAGGCAGACGGCGGTCACCGACATGCCGGCCGGCGCCTTCAGCCC
>JBHIAO010000639.1:0-3214 GCA_046758565.1 Anaerolineae bacterium | reverse complement strand
GCAGCCAGCAACGAGTGGGTCGCTACCATTGGCGGGGTGAACGTGCTGGATGATGGCGGCACGCCCCACGATAAGCTGGATGACACCTGGACCACCTTCACCCCCGCCGACGGATTGAGCGGCTACGACGTCAGGGCCATAGCCGTTGGAGCGGCGGACCAGGTCTGGTCTGGCACGTGGCCGGGTGGGGTGAGCCTGCTGGATCACGCCGGCACGCCTCACAACAAGGGCGATGATGTCTGGACCAGCTACATCACCGGTGATTGGCTGCCCCACAGCGACGTCCAGGCGGTGTTAACTGAGGGGGCAAATCTGGCCTGGATCGGCACTCAGGGTGGGCTGGTCGCCTTCGACGGCAGCAACTGGACCATCTTCGACACAGGTAATGTCATGGCTATCACCGAGGATGATGCTGGCCGCAAGTGGATTGGCACCTCGGGTGGGGTCAAAGTGCTCAGCGACGGCGGCACACCTCACGACAAGGGCGACGACACCTGGACCACCTTCACCACGGCCGATGGCCTGGTGGGCAACTGGGTGAAGGGCATAGCCGTGGACGGGGCGCGGCGCAAGTGGTTCGTGACGGACGGACACGGCGTCAGCCTGCTGGACGATGCCGGCACGCCCCACGACAAGGCCGATGACGCCTGGACCAACTTCGCCACCGCCGATGGGATGGCCAGCGACCGGGTACACGTCGCAGCCGTGGATGGTCCCAACCTGGTTTGGTTCGCCCACGAGAGTGAGGGTGTGAGCCTGCTGGACCACGGCGGGACACCTCACGACAAGGCTGACGACGTCTGGACGCATTTCACTCCGGCGGATGGGCTGGCCGGCAACTCCGTCTACGCCATTGTGGTGGATGAGACTGGCCGCAAGTGGTTTGGCGCCTGCGGCGGGGTCAGCGTGCTGGACGATGGGGGTACGCCCCACGACAAGGCTGACGACATCTGGACCACCTTCCGGGTTGGCGACTGCAACCAAAGTATCGCCATCGATAGGTGGGGCCGCAAGTGGATTGCTACCGGTTGGTCCGGGGTGATGGTGCTGGACGACGGGGGCACGCCCCACAATCAGAGCAATGACGTCTGGACAACCTACACCCGCACCGAGGGCCTGGTGGAAGATCGGGCCCAGGCCATCGCGGTCAGCTCGGAGGGCAGCGTGTGGGTCGGCACGGACGGCGGCCTGAGCCGCATGATCGGGGGTATGCAGTACCGGCTCTACCTGCCGCTGGTTCTCAGGTAATTCGGCAACCCTTGCGAAGGTCATGGATGACCCTGGCAGCAGCGCGACTCCTGGCGAACGAGAGCGTTTGCGTCCTGCAAGCGCCTTCGCAACCTTCGCAAGGGTTCTTCCAGAACAAGCTCTTATGCGTCGTTGCCGCTCACCACTTCGACCGGAGTAAAGAGATGCACGTTTCGTTCCTGCTCGGCCAAGGCCCGCAGCCCGGGTGCCAGGTTCCGGGCGTAGATGGCGTAGTGGACATCCCAGTGGGCATCGCTGCCGCGCAGCCAGTGCTGCCCTCGCCCCACCAGCCGTTCCAGATCCCGTTGGGTGAACGGCTCCTGGCGCCAACGGGCCTCGCCGAACACCACCGACCGGCTGCGACGGTCCACGCCGACTACATCGAGTTGAGCTTGCCGGCTCCACCACGATCCCACCTCGGCGACAGGCGGCAGTCCATGCTGGTGTGCGGAGCGCAGCAGGTGCCAGCGAGCGATTTGCTCCCATATCGGTGCGACCACGTGAGGCATCTGGAGGCGGATCTCATGCCAGACCGCTTCCTGCCCATGGCCGATCTCCAGTTCCGCCTGGCGAGGGCCAACAAAGCGCTGCCAGAAGCGGAGAAAGGGGTCCTTTAGATGGTAGCGGGCCCAGCGTTGTTGCCCGGGGCTGCGTTCCAACGGCTGCTGGGCAACCACCAATCCCATTTCCTGCAGCGTGAGCAAGTAGTGGGAGAGGTTCCGCCCTTCCATCGCTGCCGCCTGCAGGATCTCGGTGCGCGTATGGGCCCCTTGGGCAATAGCCCGCAGGATGCGCATGTACAGGGGCACGTCCATGCCCCGCATCTCCAGGTGCAGTTGCAGCGGGATCTCGTTGAACAGTGGCCCGGTGGGTTCCAGAATCGCGCGGCGGACGTTGGTCAGCAGATCAGCCGTTGGGTCCACGGAGATGAGGTAATAGGGCATGCCTCCCAACACAGCGTAGGTCTCCACCAGCTCAGCGGGCGTGTAGGTGGGAAAGAAGGCCGGCAGGTCAGCCACCGTCAGTGGCTTCAGTTCGAAGGGCCAGGTATGGCGCAGGTAGAGGGGCGCATCCGGGTCCAGCACCTGTTGGCGCATGACGCTCAGCAGAGATCCGGTGAGAACCAGGAAGACCTGGGTGTACTGCAGCTCCATGTCCCACACCATCTGCAGGTAGGAAGCGATGGCGGGGTGGGCGGCTACCAGGCGTGGGAATTCATCGATCACGACGATGAAGCGCTGCTCGCGGGCCGGCGGGACCAGGGCGCGGAGTGCGGTCTCCCAGTCAGGGTAGGTGAAGGCTGGGTCGGGGGTCTCACCGGCTGCCTGCCGGACCAGGTGAGAGAAGCGGCGCAACAGCGTGGCGGCGTCGTCCTGGGTGGCGAAGAAGAAGATGTGAGGCTCGTCTTGAACCCAGTGGTACATCAGGGTCGTCTTGCCTACGCGGCGGCGGCCGTAGAGCACCACCAACTCCGCCCGGCCGCTGGCGTAGCGTGCCTCCAGATAGCTCAGTTCGCGCTCACGGTTGCGCAGCATCTGCGACCTCCAGGTTCATCAGTTGGAATGACCGTCTCTCAGACTGTCATTTGGATTGACGATATTGTAGTATCATTCCAGCGTGAGGTCAATTCGGCTGGTAGGGGAACCTTGCGAAGGTTCACGAGCAGATTCCGGGCCGGCAGTGTCCTCGCAAGCCGAGAACCGCTCTATTGGCAAGGCTACTCGTAACCTTCGCAAGGGTGGCTTAGTTGCTCGGGAATCATGAAAGGGTCTGAAAGATGACACGCAAGGACTATACTCACAGTCCACGATGTGGGAAATGGACCTTCTGGCTCTTTGGTCTGGTGTCCCTCTCATGGCTGCTGCTGCGCAGTGGCACCAACCCCCGCCGGCTGGCCTATCCCTGCCAGCGGTCGGCGCTGGCCGGCAGCCTGGGATTCGTGGGCTATGTGGCGTCGGGGTTGGGA
>JBHIAO010000638.1:0-3232 GCA_046758565.1 Anaerolineae bacterium | reverse complement strand
GGGTA
The DNA here is from genome assembly GCA_046758565.1 of Anaerolineae bacterium. Lineage (GTDB taxonomy): Bacteria > Chloroflexota > Anaerolineae > Epilineales > JAANWY01 > JBHIAO01. The sequence continues at coordinate 3,227 of JBHIAO010000638.1, read as the reverse complement.
CGGGAGTTACGTGCTCATTCGCAACGTGGATGACAAGCAGCGCCTCGAACGGTTGGAATTCGGCGAGGACATGACCAACAACGAGGCCGAGTACCGCACACTGATCGTCGGCCTGCAGGACATCGTCGGCGTGATTGAGCGGGCCGGCCGCGATCCGTCGAAGTTCTCTATCGAGGTGCGGGGCGACAGCCGGCTCATCATCAACCAGGTGGCCGGCAACTGGAAGGTCAAACAGCTCCACTTGCGTCCTCTATGCGACCGCGCTCGTGAGCTACTGCGCCGCTTCGGCGAGTTTGAGCTGTTGTGGCAGAAACGTGGCGAGAGTGTGGACGTGCTGGGGCACTAGTTGAGCAGGGGTGCAGGGGAGCTAGGGAGCATAGATACGGGGAAGCCCTCGAAGACTCTGTTGAAAAACCGGGTCGGGGGACCCGGGCTATCCATATATTGTGGTGAGCTCGGGTCCCCTGATCCGATTGGGACCTTGTCCGTGCACTGGTGTGTTTTTCAACAGAGTCCTCGAAACACCGGAGTTCACGAGACAGGGAGCATTATGAAAGTCTTGACGGGTCAACAGGTCGGTGAGCGACTCGAGAACATTGTTCATCTGTCCAAGTTGCTGATTTTCGAGATCTAGACAGGAGGAAGTTTAGATATGCGGCACCGACGTCATCGCTTCTTCGGGTTCCCATTCAGGACCTTCTGGGGACCTGGGGAATTTGGGTTCTTCATGGGGACAAGTCCTTTCTTCGGCCATCCTTTCCGAAGGCGTAAGGAATACATCCAATGGCTGGAGGAGTACAAGCGAGACCTGGAGGAATACAAGCGCGAGATAGAAGAGGAGTTAGCAGAGGTCGAACAGGAACTGGTGGACCTCCGCCGGGAAGAACCGTAACTCAGGGCCTATGCCGCTTGGCGAACTCCCGTGATTTTCAGCGACAAGGCGACTAGCAAAGCCATCCTACAGCTCCCTACTTGAAGAACACGAACAGAATTGCTAGAATGGCACCCACTTGTCCGACCCAGAAGATAAACATCCAGCGTACCAGATCGGCCCGATATCCAGCCATCTCCTGGCGCAACTGGGCATTGTTCTCCGCCATCTCCTGGCGCAACTGGGCCATGCTCTCCGCCATCTCCTGGCGCAACTGGGCCATGCTCTCCGCCACCTCTTGCAGCAGTTCAGCTCTCATATCGGCCAGTTCCCGACGGAGTCCAGCGATGTCTTCAACTCGGAGCCGGCTGATTTCCTCAGTAATTCGCTTATCCAGGCGTGCTAAATCTTCCGCCCGAAGTCGCGAGAACTCCTCGGTCAGGCGTCGCTCGAACTTCTCTTCAACAAATACTATCGTTTCTTGCCGAGAGTTGGCTAGGAGCTCATTGAAGAAATCCACCAGCGACTCCGAGACGTCGTCCCCGAACGTGTCTCGGAGAAGGCGAGGTATGACAACAGCAGGCATGCAAATTCTCCTCAGCTACGATTGGTCTGAGGGCCATCAACTTCGTCAATGATACCACACTTGGTGCCAACCGGCAAAAGACCAACTCACAGAGGGGAGCAATAGACATGAAAAAGGTTGACGAATTGAAGAGCAATTGGGAGGAGAGCATTCTGCAGCCGGCCCTGGCCCGATCGTCGGAGCGACAGGACTCCTTTGCAACAACCTCGGGTGTGGAGGTGGAGCGGGTGTACACACCCATCGACGTGTCGGACATCGATTATGTCGAGAGTGTCGCGATGCCCGGGCAGTACCCCTTCACCCGGGGTATCTACCCGACGATGTACCGTGGCCGGCTCTGGACCATGCGCCAGTACGCCGGCTACGCCACCGCCGAAGATTCCAACCGCCGCTACAAGTACCTGCTGGAACGCGGTCAGACCGGCCTCTCAGTAGCCTTCGACCTCCCTACTCAGATGGGCTATGACTCCGACCATCCACTAGCACAAGCTGAAGTGGGCAAAGTGGGCGTGGCCATCGATTCGCTCGAAGACGTACGCATCCTGTTCGACGGCATTCCCCTGGACCGGGTCAGCACCTCGATGACCATTAACGCCACCGCCTCCATCCTGCTGGCCCTTTACGTCGCCGTCGCGAAGGAGCAAGGTGTGGATCCCGCCGTGCTGCGCGGCACCATCCAGAATGACATCCTCAAGGAATACCTGGCCCGAGGGACCTACATCTACCCGCCCGCGCCGTCGCTGCGCCTGATCACCGACATCTTCGCTTACTGCAAGGACCACCTGCCCCGCTGGAACACCATCTCCATCAGTGGCTACCACATCCGCGAGGCAGGTGCAACGGCAGTGCAGGAGGTTGCGTTTACTCTGGCCAACGCCATTGCCTACGTCGAAGCGGCCCTGGAAGCCGGCCTGGACGTGGACGACTTCGCCCCACAGCTCAGCTTCTTCTTCGTCTCGCAAAACAACCTGCTGGAAGAAGTCGCCAAGTTCCGGGCGGCGCGCTGGCTGTGGGCGCGCATCATGCGCGAGCGCTTCGGCGCACGGAACGAGAAGTCGATGATGCTGCGCTTCCACATCCAGACGGCCGGCGTGGCCCTGACCGCTCAGCAGGCGAAGAATAACATTGTTCGGGTGGCCATCCAGGCCCTGGCGGCGGTGCTGGGCGGCACCCAGTCCCTCCACACCAACTCGTACGACGAGGCGCTGGGGCTCCCCACGGAGGAGTCGGTGGAGATTGCGCTACGAACGCAACAGATCATCGCCCACGAGTCGGGCGTGGCCGATAGCGTGGATCCGCTGGCCGGCAGCTACTACGTTGAACGCATGACCCGGGAGATCGAGCAGCGCGCTCAGGACTACATCGACAAGATCGACGACCTGGGAGGTGCGCTGCGGGCCATTGAGCTGGGCTACACGCAGCGCGAAATCCAGAACGCGGCCTACCAACTCCAGCGAGAGATCGAGTCGCAGGAGCGCATCGTGGTTGGCGTCAACGAGTACGTGCAAGAAGAAGAACGCGTGGCCGAGATCCTGCGGATTGATCCTGAGGTCGTTGAGCGACAGATGCGCCGGCTGGAGGCACTGCGCCGCCGGCGCGACCAGGCACAGGTAGATGACGCCCTGTCTGCCCTGGCCGATGCAGCCGCCGGCACCGACAACGTCATGCCCCACATCCTGGCCGCCGTCGAGGCTCACGCCACTCTGGGCGAGATTGCGTATGCTATGCGCGAGGTGTTTGGGGAGTATGAGCCGGCGGTGGTTTTCTGAG
>JBHIAO010000637.1:0-3246 GCA_046758565.1 Anaerolineae bacterium | reverse complement strand
TGCAAACCCGTTTTAACGGGTTTCCTGTATCAGCCGTCGAATTCATTCGATGGCTCATTTTGCCGTCCTGGGAGCCACGAATGAATTCGCGGCCTGATATCCAAAACACGCTGAAGCGTGTTCGGACGTCATGCAAACCCGTTTTAACGGGTTTCCTGTATCAGCCGTCGAATTCATTCGATGGCTTCCATCATCTTCGCCGCGACTTTCTGCCCTGACGCAATCGCGTAGTTCATGCCACGATCTTCGGGATACACCTGCGCCATGCAGCAGAGCCACAGGTTTGCAACCGGTGTCTTAAACGAAGGCTTGAGTTGAGAATAGCGTTGCCCGATGACCGGCTGTGTGTAGCGTTCGCGCCACGCCCACACCTCTTTCACCCAGTCACGACTAAAGCCCCTGAACATCTTTTGGAGATGCGGCAAGTATGCCGTCAATAGCTCTTCGGCTGACATCTGATAATACCGATCTTCCGGATCGAGGTAACGCGATAGGTACGCGAGATGTACGCCGCCGTAGAGCTCTGGCCGCTGCATGTTCGTATGCTCAATAACACCCGTAAACGGAATTGTCGGATCGCCCACGCTCAGCCAATAGGTATCGGATAGACTACGGTCCAGGCGCATCACCAGACACACGTTTGCCAGATACCTGATCTGCGCCAAACGTGCCCGGTAGTCCGCCGGCAAGCCCGGAGCAATCTCACCGAATATCGCCGGCGCGGTCGTAACCAATACCTGGTCAAAGGGGCGGAACTGCCCGTTAACTACCACGCCAGTCGCCGCGCCGTCCTCAATGTGGATTTCGCCCACCGGCGAACTTAGTCGTATCTCCACGCCACGTGTCCGCAGATGCTCCTCCCACGCGTCTATCGCTTGCCCAAAGCCGCCCCGCAGATAACCGAGGCGCTCCTCCTGCTTCTTGCCCCGCGAACTGCCGCGCAATTTCAGCTTGTTCCAAATCCACACGGCGGCCACATCGTCGGCGTATTTCCCGAACTTCCCGCGCAATAACGGCTCCCAAACAGCTTCATAGACACTTTCGCCGGCCATTCTGACCAACCACTCCCGCGCGGTGATTTCTTCTAACGCGTGCCAATCGTTAACGAACCGCGTGCTGAGATAGAGTAACCCCAAACGGATACGATCTACGAAGCTAATAGGCGAGAATCTTAGCAAATCAACCGGTGAACTCAGACGATAAATGCGATTGACATAGTAGCTGTTTGTGGTCGGTTGCCACTCCAGGCTGTCTGCCAACCCCAGGCGCTCGATCGTCGCCACCGCCGCAGTGTCAGTAGTGAACAAGTGATGGTAGAATTTCTCCACATAAACGCCGTTGACCTTGAATGAGCCGGCCAATCCACCCAAAGCCGCGTCTTTCTCGAAAATAGTGCAACTGACGCCGCGCTGCGACAACTCGTCCGCTGCGCTCAGCCCAGTCACGCCTCCACCGACTACTGCGACATGCATATCTACGTCAAAGCAAAAGCAGGCTATAGTATCTTCCGGTAGGACCAGGTTAGCGGAGCATCGAACCACGTGATGCGTGATCCGTGACCTCATCTCGCCCCGACCCGAGTACCTTCTCGACGGGCTGCATCAACGCCGCAAGGGCAAGCAGGTTCTCAAAACCCATATTGAGTGCCTCGACTTCGAGCAGGATGCCGTCCTGCTGCCAGATTAGCGTATGGGCGTCCTGTATTCCGCCACTTTCGACCAAGATAGCCCGCCGGCCATCAACCATTATTTCCCGCACCGAGGTCGTTGTCTCGTCGATTCGACTCAGCGAATCAACTGTCAGGCTATCACCCAACCGGATGAAGTACTCAATAAACTTCAGTGAGGCACCCGATGGCGACTCATATGTGAGAATGATATTCAATGGCACGTTAGCAGGCAAATCTGGATAGTAAACCGCCGTTGCATCCTTCAGAGACCAATGCTCCGGCAGGTCCTTCGGCAGAAGAATCGGCACTGGCGCCACCTGCTGGGCCATCTCCAGGCTATCGAGGCGCCGCTCAATCCGTGGCCCCACGACGCGGTCCACGTCGGCCGGCGTCGCCGTTGCCACGTTGATGCCGACCTCCACAGAATCGAGCTGAAAGATGGCTGCCAAACGCGCCAGAGCCGTCTGGCCAGGAACCGTGAGCACAAGGGCAATGACAACCACCGCCGTTGCTACAGCCAGCGACAGAGCGCGAACGGGAAATCCCAGTGCAGGGAAACTGGGCCTGCGGCGAACCGGACGCTGCAATGGAGCCAAGGCGCGGCGCTCGAAGGATGGATCCACCGCTGGCAGCAAGTCGCTCAGCCAGCGCAGCCCCTCGGCCACCACCAGCCGCGGGTCCGCCGAGTCCACCGGCTGGCCCGCCAGCATGCGGTCTATCTGCTCCGACAACTGGTTTGCAGCTCGGATCTCCTCAGCGTCGCTAAGGTCACCGTCTAACCCGCCAAAGCGATCTCCGTTTTTACTCATTTGCCACATCATCCAGTCATCAGTGATCAGTAATCAGTGAACAGTGAACAGTTAGTCTACCTACTGATCACTGTTCACTGATTACTGGTCACTGGCTACTGACTACCGACTCACGCAACTTTCCCAATGCTCGGTACAGAATCACAGCCACATGACTTTCACTCAACCCCATGAGGGGTGCGATCTCTCGATTCTTCAGCTCACCGATGAATTTCAGCCAGATGATCTCCTGTTCGCGCTCCGATAGGGTCTGCAGGCCGGCCAGGATTTCCTGTAGCTCAACAGTGTCTATTGCGTGTGACTCGGGTGATGGTGCTGGATCGACTATGTCGGTGAGCCCGTCCAGGGAGACTGCCTCCCGCCGATCACGGTAGTGCTGCGCGATCACGTTGCGCGCAATGGTGAAAATCCATCCGCCGAAGGCATCCTCGGACCGCAGGGACTCAATGCCGGCAAACGCCCGCTCAAACGTCGTCGCAGTTAGGTCCTGCGCCAAAGTCTCGTCGCCCACCCGCAGCCGCATGTAGTTCAAGATACGCGGCAGGTAGGCACGGTACTTCTCAGCAAAATCACCGGCACGCATGCAGTTCGGAGTCATAGATACAGATGCAGAATTCGGAAAAGTATTACACATAGCCAGTTGCTACAAACGGTCTTTTTTCGCCGGCGAGGCCAGCATCTCGCGCACCCTGTCTCGCGAATAGTGCTCGGTTTTGCGGAAAATCCAGACCTTAGGATGATCGTAAACGGTAAAGGCCTCCTCGGCAC
>JBHIAO010000636.1:0-3252 GCA_046758565.1 Anaerolineae bacterium | reverse complement strand
CCGACGAGGCGTGGCAGGCGATGGAGCCCAAGCCGGCCCGGCCGGCCTGGACCGAAAGTTTCATCGTCGAATAGCCAACTGGCGTGGTAGTGACAGGGCCGGACACAACCTCCGGCCCTTTTTTGTTTGCATCACTGCTCAACGAATGCCTCGGTCACCGGCTGGCCTTCCCAATCGGCCGGCACGTCCAGGCCGAGTGCAAACAGCGGCGTGGCCGCCGTGTCCATGACGCTAACCTGGGTGGCGAGGACGTGGCCGGCGCGCACGCCAGGCCCGGCGATCACCCACGGGGTCGTTCCATGTGAGGCCGTGCCGCGCGGGGCTGACGCCCGACAGCATGGAGGCATGGCTGACCAGCGTCACCGCCGGGAGGACCGTTTGTGCCTTCCCGGTGTACGCGCCGGCCTGGGCGAGGGCCACGATGTTCGGCGAGACGCTTTCAGACAGCGCATCGGGCCGCAGGCCATCCACGCTGATGATGAGAACGCGCTCAGCTAATGCGCGCTCCTCCGGTGTCTCGATTGTAGTGGGTGTGGGGGCCGTGGGTGCGGCTGTTTGCGTCGGCGACGCTTCAGTCTGTGCCTGGGCTATGGCCGGCGTGTGGGCAGGTGCAGTGGCGGTGGGCCGTGGGGTCTCCGTTGGTGGGAGCGGAGTTGTGGTGGGAGCTGGCGCTGCGGTACAGCCGGCGAGGAGCAGGGCGACCAGTAACAGGTGGGGGATAGCAAGCAGGAGGGGAGTTGCGGAAGAAGCCGGGCTCGTCCACTCCCTTGATGAACCCTTGGTTGAACCAGTTGAACTATCGGCTAGCGAATAGATCGGTCTCTTCTCCACCCAGGATGTGCTTCACCAGCTCACCAAACGACGCTCCATCGAATGTGTCGAACTTTGTTCATCAAGAACATGTATCACATGTCACGCCTCGAAGCCCCATTTGACAAAGCGCCTGATTCTTGGTATGATATAAACAGATCGGGTGACCCGTGGCCTTCCCGGCAAACCACCGGGGACTGAGCGGGTATTGGGCGCAAGCTCCCCCGGTCGTTTTTCATTCTCCAAGTATTGCCAACAGGTCTGCCTCGCTCATCTGCCTATCAGCATTCCGTTGTCCCCTGTAGACATCTATAGCCAATCTGTGGGCAGGTGACCCCTTGCCGATACGGCGGAATATCAGGCGCTCCTTCTCAAAAGCGGGGTCAATCTGCCAAATCCAGTTCAGCAGCATACTCCGGATATCGGCATCGTACCCCGTATACTCTACATCTGCAAACAACTGCGACGTGTCAATACCAAAGATGTCTATCACCTTGGCGTCCACCGCGCCCACGTACACCACAGGTACCCCTTTTTGCCGTGCAGGTACTCCATGCCGGCCAGCGGCTCCGCGCCGTAGAGCTTGAAGATGAACTTGAGGTACTCGAAGATGAGCATCTGGAGGCCTGAGCGGTTCGACTGAACCTCCGCCCTGGGATGTCGGCGGGAGAGTTCAGCGCGTCTAGGACAGGCTAAACCCCGACCAGAAGTGCCCCACGTCCTCCTGCCTCAGCCCCTTGCTGAAGAGGTGGAAGAACGGCACGTCCTTGCCGTCCACCACGAACTTGGGGTGCAGGTTCTGACCTATTTTGGCCACGGCGAAGAGGACGACCGGACCGCGCTGCATGAGGGTGTCGCCGGCATCGGAGAGGATGCGGCGCAGGAAGCGGCCGGAGTCGCGATCTGACATGCGCAGCAGCAGGCGGTCCAGCTCTTCCACCTTCACCTGGCGAGGGGGTGTCTCTCCCCGGTGCAACGCTCGCAGGAAGGCAACAATGCTCATGGTCTCCTCGATATCCTCGATCTTCCTGCCCAACAGGCTGCGTTCCACGAAGTTGTATCCCGAACGCAGGCTTTTCTTGTTCATGTCTCTCATCCTCCTATGGCGGGAGCTTTGCTGCGGAGCCTGATCAGCCTCTTCAATAGTTCATCCCCGGCCCTCGCGTTGGCGCTCAGCCAGGCTTTTACATAAGGAGCGGGAAGGCTCGCCACGGATTGCCCCATGTTTGCGCATTCTCTCCGGTTGTGATATAATAACAATCACGATAAGGTCGGGTGGCCATGCGAATCCTATCCTTGACCGGACGGTGTAACATGGCTGCGAGGCTCACATGACAGAGCTGCCCCGGCCTTTTCGTATGGCCTCAGATGATGACTTCAAGCATCTCTTCGATTCGCACCTGTTTGTCTGGCTGCTTCTCTCGCCGGTAGGTGGCCAGTGCTATCTCGTGAGAATTTGACTTCTTGCCAACTTGCCCGAAGGCTATCTGCCTATTGCTCAGCTCGGGATGCCTTTTTCGCAGGTGGCGTAGCAGTTGCTCTTTGATCTCGTTCTCCCACCCTGGATATTCCAGATCAATGGTAATCAGCCTCACGGTGCCGACATGGGGTGCCAGTAGCAGTATCAAGCCGGCGGCAAAGAGCTTGACAGAGATCAAGTCCTTGCGCATTCCCCCATCCCTCAGCAGTTGGTAACATTCCCGCTTCACGGTTTTGGGGATGAGAATGACCGATTGAATGTCGTTGGAGAACGCGAGAGCCGTATCAACAGTCAGTGTGTCAGTGCGGCCGCTTTGATCTACCTCGATGTCGTGCATTGTGCTGCATTTCGTAACTTCGACGGGTCTATGAAGGCCACGACGCGATCCCGAAAAGTACGCGCAGGACAACGCCACTACAGCAGCGGCTTCGTGGCTGGCGCCGGCATGCTGCGAGTCAACTCGGCCAGAGAGCGCCAGACCCGGTCGCCGCTCTTGCGGTACAGGTGCTCGAGGACGGCCAATAGTTCGTCTCTGGTCCAGCGCCCCAGGAACCACTGGACAGGCTGGCCGGCCTGGTAGGTGGCGTACAGGTGATGGGCCACGTCAATCAGGGGCAGGTCTCTATCCCGCTCCATCTCCCGCTCAATGAAGGCCATGCGCTGACCCGGCGTGGCCACGGCCATGCGTTTGCCCTTGGCGAGCAGGTATTCTCGTTTGGTGAACAGGTCCAGGCTGCCGCCGCCGGTGACCAGCCGCTTGCGCAGTTCGTCGGCACTGACTGTCTTCTGGCCGGCGATGTAGAGCAGGTAGAGTTTGGTGGTCTCGTCCAGGCTGGCGGGCAAGAGCTTGAGTTCGTAGGATTTGATCAGCGAGTCCACCAGGTCGTCCAGGTCATCCACGGCCTGCTCCACGTCCACCTGTTGGCCTTCTTTGAGCACGTTGGGCCAGTGTTTGGAGTACA
>JBHIAO010000635.1:0-3262 GCA_046758565.1 Anaerolineae bacterium | reverse complement strand
AAGATGAGGCATACTCTGGTAGCTTTGATGGAAGATAAACCCGGCGTGCTGAACCGGATTTCGAGTCTGTTCCGCCGCCGCAACTTCAACATTGAGAGCCTGACCGTCGGCCACAGCGAGACGCCGGGCATCTCTCGCATGACCATCGTCAGCGAAGGAGACAGGGCGATCATCGAGCAGGTGGAGAAGCAACTCTACAAGCTGATCAACGTCACCAAGGTCACCGACGTGACCGACGAACCGGCGGTGATCCGGGAGTTGGCCTTGATAAAAGTGACGGCCAGCGCCGCTACCCGCTCTGAGATCACTAGCCTGGTGGACATCTTCCGAGCCAAGGTGGTGGATGTGGCTCCCGATTCGTTGACGATCGAGATCACCGGCACAGAGGACAAGGTAGATTCTCTGGTGAGCTTGCTGCGCCCCTTCGGCGTCCGAGAGATGGTGCGCACGGGCCGCGTGGCGATGGTGCGCGGCAGCAATGGGCAAAAGAAATTAGAAATTAGAGATTAGAGATTAGATATTGGAGATTAGGTATTGGAACTTGGCCAATACCCAATATCCAGTACCCAATATCCAAACCAAGGAGGATACAAATGGCTAAGATTGATTTTGGAGGGACAGTGGAAGAGGTCGTTATGAGAGACGAGTTCCCACTGGAGAAAGCTCGTGAAGTTCTGAGCGATGAGGTTGTCGCCGTCTTGGGTTATGGGGTGCAGGGCCCGGCCCAAGCTCTCAACATGAAGGAGAACGGTATCAACGTCATCGTGGGACAGCGGAGGGGTAGCAACTCCTGGGAAAAGGCCCTGCGGGATGGATGGGAGCCCGGCAAGACGCTCTTCTCTCTCGAAGAAGCCACGGAAAGAGGCACTATTGTTCAGTACCTGGTCTCTGATGCGGCTCAGATGATGACCTGGCCCCAGATAAAGCCCCATCTGAAGGAGGGCGATGCGCTGTACTTCTCTCACGGGTTCTCGATCGTGTACGGCGATCAGACCGGCGTCGTTCCCCCCGAGTTCGTAGACGTCATCATGGTGGCGCCCAAGGGGTCGGGTACTAGCGTGCGGGCTAATTTTCTGGCCGGCAGCGGCATCAACAGCAGTTTTGCCGTGCATCAGGATTACACGGGCCGCGCCATGGAGCGAACCCTGGCCATCGGCATCGCCATTGGTTCGGGCTACCTTTTCCCCACCACCTTCGAGAAAGAAGTGCACAGCGACCTCACGGGGGAACGAGGGGTGTTGATGGGCGCACTCGCCGGCATCATGGAAGCCCAGTATGCCACCCTCCGCAAGAACGGGCACAGCCCAAGCGAGGCATTCAACGAGACGGTCGAGGAACTGACCCAGAGCCTGATCCGGCTGGTTGACCAGAACGGCATGGATTGGATGTACGAGAATTGCAGCGCGACGGCGCGGCGCGGCGCCCTCGACTGGCGCCACAGATTCCGAGAGGCGGTCATACCGGTGTTCGAGGAACTGTACGCAAGTGTTGTCTCTGGTGAACAGACGCGGATCGTCCTCGCAGCCAACAGCGCGCCCGATTACAAAGAGAAGTTGGACGCCGAGCTGCGTGAGATGCGGGAATCGGAGATGTGGCGAGCGGGCGCTGCCGTTCGCGCCCTTCGGCCAGAGAATTGGGGGAAATGAAGTTCAAAGCTCAAAGCTCAAAGTTCAAAAAAGGAGGGCCTCGTGGACGAGAGTGGGGTTAGTACTCAAGATACCGTTATGATTTTTGACACAACTCTTCGCGATGGAGAGCAATCGCCTGGCGCGGCTCTCAACGTGGACGAGAAGGTTGAGATCGCTCACCTGTTGGAGCAGATGGGCGTGGACATCATCGAGGCTGGCTTTCCCATCTCCTCGCCGGGCGACTTCAGGGCCGTGCAACGCATCTCCAGGGAAATTCGCAACTGCGTCATCTGTGGCCTGACCTGGGCCAACCTGAAGGACATTGACGTGGCCGCCGAAGCGTTACAGGGGGCGGCACGACCTCGCATCCACACCGGCCTGGGCGTGTCCGACGTCCACATCAAGTACAAGCTGCGCACCACGCGCCAGAAGGCGCTGGAACAGGGCGTGGAGGCGGTCAAGTACGCCAAACGCTTCGTCGAGGACGTGCAGTACTATACCGAAGACGCCGGCCGGGCCGACCCTGAGTATCTCTACCGGGTGCTGGAGGCGGTGATTGATGCCGGGGCCACCGTGGTTAACATCCCCGACACCACAGGCTACACCACCCCCCAGGAGTGGGGCGCGCTGATCCGGGGCATCACCGAGAACGTACCCAATATCCACCAGGCAACCATCTCCGTGCACTGCCACAACGATCTGGGGATGGCCACGGCCAACTCGCTGACGGGCGTTGCCAACGGCGCTCGCCAGGTGGAGTGCACGATCAACGGCATCGGCGAACGAGCTGGCAACACTTCGTTAGAGGAAGTGGTGATGGCCCTGCGAACCCGTCGTGATGTTTTTGGCGTGACGACCGGCATCAACACCCGCCTGCTCTATCCCGCCAGTCGGCTGGTAAGCGATCTGACCAGCATCGTGGTGCAGCCCAATAAGGCCATCGTGGGGGCCAACGCTTTCGCCCACTCGTCCGGCATCCACCAGGACGGTGTGCTCAAGGAACGCACCACCTACGAAATCATCAACCCGCGCGATGTGGGCGTGCCCGATTCGGACATCATCCTCTCCGCCCGCTCAGGGCGACACGGTCTGCACCATCGCCTGGAGCAACTGGGTTACAGCCTGGACGACGAGGCCCAGTTCGAGAAAGTGTACCAGCGTTTCCTGGAGGTGGCCGACAAGAAAAAGACGGTGGACACCCGCGACCTGGAAGCCATCGTGGCCGACGAGGTGCAGGTGTTCTTTGAAGAGACCTATCACCTGGAACACGTCCAGGTGTCCTGCGGTGACCACAGCATCCCCACCGCCACCGTCCGCATCCGTGGGCCAAACGACCAGGTCTTTTGCGACGCCGACCACGGCACCGGGCCAGTGGACGCCGTCTATCGGGCCATCAACCGCGTCATCGGCGAACCGAACGAACTCATCGAGTTCTCCATCCAGGCTGTTACCGAAGGGATTGACGCCGTGGGCCGGGTGACCATTCGCATCGAGGCCGACGATCCGGTCAGCGAGAACGGCGTCGAGCGGCGGGTCTTCAGCGGTCGCGGCGCAGACAACGACATCGTGGTGGCCAGTGCCAAAGCCTACATGTTCGCGCTCAATCGGCTGTTGGCCGCTCGGCGCGAGGCTGA
>JBHIAO010000634.1:0-3264 GCA_046758565.1 Anaerolineae bacterium | reverse complement strand
CCCAAAACAACGCCAGCCTGCGAGAAGAGATCGCCCAGAACAACGCCAGCCTGCGCGTAGAGGTGGCTCGCATTAAGACTGAACTAGATCGCAAATTCACGATCCTGTTCGTCATCCTCTTCTTTGCCATCGTGTTCCTGAACCAAAATGCCCTGGAATTCCTGGCCAGAGTCCTGGGGTTGATAAAGTGAGTTTTCAGCTAACTAATCTTTTTCCGCATAAGCCCGATGAGCACTTGACGGCCGTGGAATTTTGTGCTACGGTTTCCATCACATCAACCGCGATGTGTGGCCTGTAGATCGGTAGAAAGGGTACGAGAGATGGCACGACTGAGCCTGGGTAGGCTGAAATGGGTTGCGATCTTGGTGCCAGCCGGCTTCATCGTGGTCTTTGAGTACATCACCCACTTCGTTCTTCACCCCTGGATTCTCTCGGAACGGGAAACCTATCTCCTGATCGTTGCCGTGGTCGGCCTGGGGGCCGGCCTGTTCTCCCACGCTTTGTTTGCCGTCATTGAGCGCATGCAGCAAGAGATCATCCGCAAGGAACAGGAGGCAGAGGCCCTGTACCGGGTCAGCACCGAGATCTCGGCTATGCTGGACGTCAACCGGGTGCTGAACTCGGTGGTCGAGAAGGCGCGCGAGCTGCTGGACAGCCAGTCCGTCGCCCTCTGCCTGCGAGACGAAGCGACCCGACAGTTGATCAGCCATGCGGGAAGCGGCACGCCGGGGCAGTACGTGGCCGGCGAGTCATCGTCGGGCGGGTGTATGGCGCTCATTGAGAGAAGAGGGGGACGAGCAGCGATGTTGAGCACCAGCGACTGTCCCGTGGACTGTTCTATCCTCCAAGGGGCTGGTTTCGAAGCCCACCTGGCTGCGCCCCTGCACCGGGGGGAGGCGATTATCGGCGCCTTGTGCGTTGGCAGCCGAAAGGCCCATCGGTTTACCCAGGAACACGCCCGGTTGCTGGAGGGCCTGGCCAACCAGGCGGCTATCGCTATCGAGAATGCGCGGCTTTACGAACAGACCCAACAATTGGCAGTGCTGGAAGAGCGGGACCGAATCGCCCGGGAGATGCACGACGGGTTGGCCCAGATTCTGGGCTTTGTCAGTGCCAAGACCCGGGCTGCTCATGCAATGCTCACAGCCGGGGAGATGGACCAGGCACTCCAAGCCCTCGATCATGTACAGCAGGTGACCCAGGAGGCCTACGCCGACGTGCGCGAGTGCATCCTGGGCTTAAAGACTAGCGTCTCGCCGGGGCGTGGGCTCCTGCCCAGCCTGGCCGAGTACCTGCGCAAATATCGCTTGCAGACCAACGTTCGGGCCGAGTTGGTCCTGAACGAGAGCGCTGATGGAGTAAAATTGTCCCCGGCCGCTGAAGTCCAGTTGTTGCGCATCATCCAGGAAGCGCTGACCAACGTCCGCAAGCACGCTCAGGCGACGCAGACGTGGGTACGATTCGAAACGAACGATGGGTGGGTGCACATCACAGTGGCCGACAACGGTCGTGGGTTCGACCCGCAAACCTTGCCAGCCCGACCCAGCCTCACCTTCGGCTTGCAGAACATGCGGGAGCGAGCGGAAAGCGTGGGAGGCACCTTCGACATCCAGTCGGACCCGCAGGGCGGGACACAAGTGGTGGTTCAAATGCCCCTGGAGATGACAGTGGACGCGGCACCATGAAGCCGTTACGTGTGCTATTGGTGGACGATCACCCCCTCTTCCGTGATGGCATTTTCACCTTGCTCTCTACAGCGGAGGGCATGGAGGTGGTGGGCGAAGCTGGAAACGGCGAAGAGGCCATAGAGCAAGCTCGGGTGCTGGACCCCGATCTGATCCTGATGGACATCCAGATGCCGGGCATGAGTGGACTGGAGGCTACCCGCCGCATCAAGTCCGAGATGCCGGACACGCGTATTGTGATGTTGACTGTCTCGGATGACGACGAGGACGTGATGGAGGCAGTCCGCTGTGGTGCCCAGGGGTACCTCCTCAAGAGCCTCCACTCCGAAACATTCCTCGAGCTCCTGGCAGGTCTAGCGGGGGGGGAAGCGGCTATTCCACCTGGGCTGGCCTGGCTGGTTCTCCAGCAGATAGGTGGTGCCAAAACCCAAGCCTCTGAGGTGGAATCTCTGACGCAGCGGGAGGTGGACGTACTCCGACTGGTAGCCCAGGGGTACACCAACCACCAGACCGCTCAAAGCCTATCCCTCAGCGAGCACACCGTCCGCTTCCACCTGCGCAATATCCTCAAGAAACTACACGCCCAGAGCCGGACCGAAGCGGCCACCCGCGCGCTGCGCGAGGGGCTGATCTGAATGTAAGCGGCTCCGCTGAGCCAGCTTCAAAGGTCATCTGGTATTATCACTCATAATTGAATTCGTCTTGGCGCTCGACGGTCCGCCGGCGGTGGTCGTACTACCCACCTGTCCGATCCGCCAGGTCATACCCGTCTAAGAGGGCGGTCTTTCAGACCGCCCTTTGTTCTGCCTACGAACAGGCTAGCATGCCGTTGTGTCCTGTCACGCAAAGGCGTACAATGATTGCAGGGTGGCGATGCTGTGGGTGGACAATTGCGCGTAAGGAGGAAGAATTCTCATGAAGCACAAAGGGCTGTGTTGCTTGGCTATCAGTGTGATGCTGATGCTTGTCCTGGCTGCCTGCGGTCAGAGTGGCGGAGCGGCACCTTCGGGGGAGATCACAATTACCATGACGGAAGAAAGCTCGGACAAATACCTGTACAAGCCTGACACCATCCGGGTCAAGGCGGGTCAGGAAGTGCGCATCACCCTGGTGAACAAGGGGGAGAAGGATCACGAGTTTATGGTCGGCCGCAACGTGATGATGATGGGTGATCAGCCGTCCGGCTTCATGATGGACTTCTTCGAGGGCATCGAGGTCAAGGCCGAGCGGGGCGGCCAGCCCATTGCTCTGAGTGAGGTCTCGGGCCACGAAGAAGCCGCAGAGTCGGAGCACGGTCACGAAGCCGAAGAGGCGGAGCATGAGCACGAAGCAGAGATGGACCACGGCACTATGGTCCTCGTTTATGAGGGCGACGAGGCGGTGACCATCACCTTCACCGTGCCGGAGGACAAGGTCGGCGAGTGGGAGATCGGCTGCTTCCAGGACGATGGAGACCACTGGGGAAAAGGCATGCAGGGTAAGCTGATCGTGCAGAAATAGGGCCGGAGCAGAGCTAGCTGCAGCTATGGCGTTACTCCGCAACATTTGCGTCATGTGCGTGAATTATCGCCTCGTAAAA
>JBHIAO010000633.1:0-3286 GCA_046758565.1 Anaerolineae bacterium | reverse complement strand
TGTTTTGCCTGCTGGTGAGCATCTACCACTTGCCATATCCAGAATACTACTCCATAGGCTGCGAACAAATCATGGAGGAGCCTTGGCAGTGTATAGGCCCAGAATGCTTCGGGCCTGGGACTGGCTGTAGCAAAGAGGCTTAGCCAGATCGCGTTCAGATTTCCCGCGATGATTACAGCCACGAGTATGGCTGCGCCACGCTCGCCTTTGCCGGCATAGATTTGACCGAGCCCGGGGACCAGCAGAGAAAGAACACTAGGAAGTAATGCGCTACGAGACATATGAATTTCTCCTGTGGTACGGGTTCATCACGGCAGCCCAGCACCGTTTAGGCCCAATACCTTTCGAATAAGACTTCGGAAGTCTGGTGATGCGTCTTCCGAAGCGGAATCGGCCTGAAATCGGCTGGAACTCTGCCAGTTCAAGGCGATTCTAAGACTTCCGAAGTCTGGACGCCGCTTATTCGAAAGGTATTGCGTTTAGGCCACCTCCAGGATTTCCACAACACCTCGTCCGCCATCAACTCGCACCCGGTCACCGCTGCGCAGGCGCATGGTGGCATCCCCACAGCCGACGACGGCGGGGATGCCCAGCTCCCGTGCCACGATGGCGGCGTGGGAGAGCGGTGCACCCACATCCGTGATAATGGCCGACGCACGTGGGAAGAGGGGCGTCCACGCGATGTCCGTCTGCGCGGCAACCAGGACCTCACCTTCTTGAAGCTGCTCTCCCTCTTCTGGCCTGTCCAACCGGCGGACGATGCCCTCAGCTCGACCCGCGGCTCCCGCAGCCCCGACGATGGTGTGGGACCCGTCATCCTCCCGCACTGCGGTGGGGATAGGGGCGTGCGCATCAAAGATGTCGCTGCGCCGGCTGGGGTCGACCGCCCACTGGAAGGGATCGAAGCGGCCGCGGATAATCGACGGATAGGGTGGCAGAGCCCTGTACCTCTCATGGGTGTCCCGTCGGGCAGGGATGTACTCGACTGCTGTCTCATCGCCGGCCAGCACATCCAGCACCTCATCGATGGTCAGGAAGAAGATATCGTCCCCGAGGCCGGCCAATTCGCCGGCGCGGACAGCGAATGCACGGACAATCCAACGATCGCGTGTGTACTCCGAACGGGCGGCTTCGCGCATGCGGGTGCGTGGCGCGACTTGATCAATGCGACGTCGCATGGATTTCGCCCTTCGCGGATAACGCGCCTCGAAGCGCTGCCAGGCGGCATCGAATTTGGCGCGCTGTCTCACCAGATGTTGCCGGTCGTGTGGTATCCTGGCAGGATGGCCCACTCTCCGAAGATGAGCTGAAGCACCGTCCAACTCAGGGGCGTCATCACGTCGGTGACTGCTTCACCGAAATTGACGTTTGACCACAGAAAGTCGCCGGTCAGGCTGGCGTTCCAATCCCCTGTTTCGGGGTTGTAAGCCTTTGGTGTCTCGCCTGGCTGGCCGTCGAGGTAGACGCAGCCGGCGCTGCCATCAACCGTGATCTCCTCGCCGTCCGTGATACGCTGCATAGCATTGTTGACGTTTACCACCGCCGGCACGCCGTACTCCCGCGCCACAATCGCGCCGTGCGAAAGCTGGCCACCCACCTCCAGCACCAGGCCGCCCACAATTGGAAAGACCGGCGTCCATCCTGGGTCTGTGGCCCGCGTGACGAGAATGTCGCCCTGCTGCAACTTATGCATCTCATCAGGGCTGCGAATGATGCGCGCGGTGCCGCGTGCCTGTCCGCCGCTGGCTGCGATGCCTTGAAGCACTGGTCCTGTCGTCTCTCCCGCGTGAGAAGTCTCCACCGATTGGTCTAGCGGCCGGCCATTCGGGCCGATCACCTCCGGTACTTCGACGTCGAACCAGTATTCGAACGCCTTGCGCCGTTCGGCTGTGAGCGTGTGCAGGTCCAGGCCGGCGGACACCGGGTCTCCGGCCGCGATGATTCGCTCCACGTCGGGGACAGTCAGGAAGAAGATGTCGTCGGGTTGGTCTAACCAGTCACGGTCCGTCCAGCGCCGGCCGAGTGTCCGGTAGATCAGAACAAAGGGGAACCCCGCTTTCATGGAGTAATGCTTGCCGTTGTCCCGCAGGCGCGTCAGGTGCTGAGTCCTGGCGAGGATGCCTCGGAAAATGGCTCGGCGGACGGGGTCCAGCCGGGCTTCTACCCAGGTTACAGCTTCCTCCCGTCGCTGTCGTTGTCGCTTTTCGGCCTCAACGGGGTTGATCCGGTCCCCAGCTTTCAGGTAGCCGGCGACCACCTCGATGACCTGGGCCGGCTCCTCCGCCCAGCGCGGATTCAACCATTCTGCCTCGTTTGCGCAACGATGCCCATGCCGCTGTAAAAAGTCATTGAGTCGGTCGATCATAGGCCGGGCTTCAGGCATCATCTGCAATTGCACCAATGCATCTTCTGGCGAGTTGTCGAGGACGACGTCAGCCAGACCCAGAGCGCGGAGCTCGCACGCCATCTCCCAGAGGGCAGCACCGATCTGAGCGGTGTACACGCCTGAAAGTCCGGTGACCAGGTCCTGCGCCAGCTCTCCGCGCCCGGTCCAGCGACCCAGCAGCCGCTCAAGCAGACTGAAGCTTGCGAAGGCTGAGGCGCTGACTGCTGTATGCAGGTTCATCACGCGCGAGGAGCGCGGCGCCCAGGTTGTCGCCAGCTCATCCCACAGAACACTATCGCTGAGCTCGTCCGGATTGCGCGCAGCAAAGTCGTCAACCCAGCGATCGATCTGGGGGAACATGGCCTCCAGCTCTCGATCCGTCCCCATGCGTCCGACGGTCATCCGCAGAAATGCCGGCAGCCGGCGCAGAAACCGGAGGAGATGAAACCCACCTGGGTGCCGCACGTCGGCACTACCGCGCGTTCCGAACGCGGCATCTATGAAGGAGCCGGGCAGCCCGAACTCCTGGTTGAAGATGTGGGCGAGAGCACCTTCGTTGAAGTAGACCCGTCCATAGAAACGGTTGGTCCATTGGATGTCGTCGAGATACGGCGCACGCAGGTCTCGCAGGGCGAACCGCGTGCTCTGGTTCAGCGTGAGCGTGACGGCTGACCACAGCAGCGGGCTCACCGGGTGAGGCCATACCTCTCCGACGTTGGTCTGGGTCCACACATCGAACGGCTGGGCCGGCTTCTTCTCCATGACAGGCCAGTCGTCATCGCCTGGGACGTCGAGCTTCGCACTCATTGGCGGCAGTGCGGTGATGGGGCGGGTTTGCACGATGAAGAAGCGGTCGCCGGCGCGGCACCACTCGATGTCCTGGGGCGCGCCGTAGTGCCG
>JBHIAO010000632.1:0-3287 GCA_046758565.1 Anaerolineae bacterium | reverse complement strand
AGCGGCAGCCCGTCGCGAAGAGGAGATCACGGCCCTTCTCGGCCAGCTCAAGCTCAGGAATGAGGAATACCTGTCCCTGCGGCAAGTCCATGCCCCCCTGCTCAGCGATATCCAGCGCCACCTGCCGGACGATGCCCTGCTGATCGAATACTACCTGGCCCGTGACCGGATCGTCGCCTTCACCCTGACATGGGATGGGCTGGGCGTGCACGACGGCTTTTGCCGGCCGGCTCAGGTGTGGGAACTCCTGGATCAACTGACCTTCCAGCTCAACAAGTTCCGCTATGGCCGATCCTACGTCCACCGGCATCTGGCTGCGCTGCGGGTTTCGGCCGAGGACTGCCTGGCGCAGCTCTATCGAGGGCTGATCGAGCCTCTGGTGGCGGAGTTAGCGGACAGGCAGTTGATCATCGTCCCTCACGGCGCGCTTCACTACGTCCCCTTCCACGCGCTGCACGACGGGCAGGGGTACCTGATCGAGTCGCACCAGGTATCCTACGCGCCCAGCGCCAGCGTCCTTAAGTTCTGCCTCGAGAAGGACGGCTCCGACGCGGCCGGGGTGTTGATCATGGGCCTGCCCGATGAGAGGATCCCCCACGTGCTGGGTGAGGTCGAGGCTGTGGGCTCCGTCTTCGCTGAGCCCCTGCTCTTCACCGGACCGGCGGCGACGGTGAGCCGTCTGCAAGAGCATGGGCCGGGCTGTGACGTGATCCACCTGGCGACGCATGCCATGTTCCGCCAGGACAATCCCCTCTTCTCAGCCCTCAAGCTGGCCGACGGTTGGCTGATCGTGCACGACATCTACAATCTGGACCTGGGGGCGTCTCTGGTCACCCTGAGCGCCTGCGAGACGGGGGTCAGCCGGGTGGCGGCGGGGGATGAGCTCATCGGCCTGGTGCGGGGCTTCCTGTACGCCGGCACGTCCTCCCTCGTGGTCAGCCTGTGGGCTGTGAACGACAAATCCACGGCCTATCTAATGCGGCGGTTCTACCGGGGGTTGCAGGCAGGCCAGGGAAACGCAGCCGCGCTGCGGGAGGCCCAATTGGAGACCAGAGAGCGGTACGACCATCCCTACTACTGGGCCCCGTTCGTGTTGATGGGGCAATGTCATTAGACATTATAGGAATTTGAGCTTGGGAGGAGATGCTTCCAGTAGCTCAATTTCGAATTGCGAATGGTTCGACAAGCTCACCACAGGTTTCGAATTGCGAATTTCTCTCAAGACCGGCCTGCCACTGGTAGAACAGCTTGAAAGCCAAATCCGAAATTCGAAATCCGAAATTCGAAATCCGAAGCGGGAGGAGGAGCGTGATGTCAAGAAGTAGCATATCGGCGCGGGTTTTTTGCTTGCTCATTCTGCTGTTGGGGCTGTTCGTCCTCAATGGCGGTTCGACGTGGGCGGAGGGCGATGGCGATGAATATCCGTCGGCGGAAGTGGTGGTCAAGCCGCAACCGGGGGTACCGATCGCCAGGATTAACGCCCGTTACGGCACGGCGACCATCAGCCGTATCACCGAGACCAACCTGTACCTCCTGGCCCTTCCACCGGGAGAGACGGTGGAGGAGCTGCTGCCGCAACTGAATGCGGACCCCGACGTTCTGTACGCCGAGCTCAACTACTACGCCGAGCACCCCGACACGGGACAGCGCTACTTCGGGGCGAGCGGCGGGCCGGGTGCCCGGGGCTACTACGACCAGTGGGCGGTGGCCACGATTCAGGCAGCGCGCGCCCATCCGTACAGCACGGGCGCGGGCGTGATCGTGGCCGTGCTGGACACGGGTGTCGATCTGGATCATCCCGCCCTGGTGGACCGGCTGGTGCCCGGCTACGACTTCGTGGGGATGGATTCGGACCCCTCGGACGCGCCCAACGGGCTGGATGATGACAGTGACGGCCTGGTGGACGAGGGCACGGGGCACGGCTCCCACGTGGCCGGCATCGTGGCCCTGGTGGCTCCTGGGGCCAACATCATGCCCGTGCGGGTGCTCAATAGCGACGGCATCGGCACCTACTACGAGATCGCCCAGGGCATCGTCTACGCTGCCGACCACGGGGCGCGGGTGCTCAACCTCAGCCTGACGGCGCCGCACAACGCGGCTTCCCTGGAGGCCGCTCTGGAGTATGCCTTCGGACGGGGCTGTGTCATCGTGGCCGCCGCCGGCAACGGGGGCGGTGCGGGGCCGGCGCCCTATCCCGCTGCCTACAAGAGGGGCGATGACCTCTACGTCATCGCCGTGGGCGCCAGCGACCGGCAGGCCCAGGTGGCGAGCTTCTCCGCCACTGACCCCGACGTGGTCGATGTCTACGCCCCGGGGGTGGACATCTACAGCACCTACTACGACGGGGGCTACGCCTGGTGGAGCGGCACCTCCATGGCCGCCCCCTTCGTCGCCGGCGAGGCGGCGCTGCTCGGGTCGCTATTCGAGTGGAACGGCTACGAGGTGGCGCGATGGGTGCGGGAACACGTCGTACCGATTGATCCGTCCAACCGCGGTGAGAGCGACCAGGAGGGGCCTGGCCGCATCGACGTCCACGCTGCGGTGGCCGGCGCGTTGTCGTCACTCCCACCTTGACCGCGTCCGCGCCAGGATCGGGGGGTGGTCGGAAGACAGCCCTCAGAGGGATCGCGAGCCCTTCTCAAGAGCCACCAGTGCTTGCTGAGCGAGTCTGGTGGCTTTCGCTTTCTGGGTGCTTCTTCTTTAACGTGAGTGGATGTTACCGATGAAGCGTCCCTGCCCGGGTTGTTCACCGATTTCGACGTCTCATGGACGGGCTGCCTTTCAAGTTCGATGTACTGGTGACCCGCGCTGCGATCCAGGCCGGTGTCAACGGGCTGGACCCGGGTGCCGAGGACGAACAGTACGCATACCACGACGAAGGCCGGCGTAGGGGCGTTACCTTCGTCACGGCTTTCGGTGCGACGCCCGGCACCACCAACATGATGGCCCAGTACGGCGCCGGCCAGTTGGACACCGTCGAATCCATCGAGATTAACTTCGCCGCCTTCCGCTGCCTGGCCCCATCGCCCGGCCTGCTGACCACCACCTTCTGGGAGTTCCACCCCGACGAACAGGGGCATGCCTACCTCGAAGCGACTGGTTTCCCCCACACGTGATGCGGGTGATCGCCAGCCTGCTGGAAGGCGGCTTCATCTCCGACACACCGCTGATGTTGGGCGACTGGCAAACGACGCCGCTGGAAGCCGTATCGCGGTTGCTCTTCGAGTTGCCGGAGTCGAAGCAGAACCCGCTGTGGGCTTACGGTCTGGTTGTGAAGGTGACGTGGA
>JBHIAO010000631.1:0-3287 GCA_046758565.1 Anaerolineae bacterium | reverse complement strand
GCTGTCCACATTTTGTGGTGAGCTCGGGTCCCCTGACCCGATATCTGGGGCCTCGACCGTGCGTGGGGGCGTTTTTCAACAGAATCCTCGATACGCGCCCTTCGGGACGCTACTCGACCGGCGCTTTCTGGCCATTTCACCGTTAGGTTGACGCCTATGGGGAGGATAGCCCGTTCTCCCCCCTCTGGGGGGAGTTAAGAGGGGGGCAGAGCCAACACCTAAAGTCTTGTGCCCCACAATCATGCGTAGATCCTCACATCTTGGTGATGAAAGTGGAGCGAAATATGTCGTATATCCATAGGTATCTCGATGAGGTTAGTGACATCCTGCATCAGCTCCCACACGACCAGATCGCCCAGGTGATCCTTATCCTCAAGCAAGCCAGGGTAAACCGCAAGCAGATATTCCTCATCGGCAACGGCGGCAGCGCGGCGACCGCCTCCCACTTCGCCAACGACCTGCTCAAGAGCACCGTGGCTGAGGGCAGACCGCGTATGAAGGTCATCGCCCTCACCGACAACATCCCGGTGATGCTGGCCTACGCCAACGATTGCGGCTACGAGACCATCTTTGCCGAGCAACTCGACGCGTTGGCCACGCCGGGCGATGTGCTCGTCGCTTTTAGCGGCAGTGGGCGCTCCCCCAACGTGATTCGAGCCCTCGACCGGGCCCGAGAGCGGGGCTTGACGACGATTGGCTTCACCGGGCGAGACGGCGGCCACATGGTGGAGCGGTGTGACGTGTGCATCATCGCCCCCTGTGAGCCAATGGAGCAGATCGAGGACGCGCACTTCGTGCTGACGCACCTCATCTACTCCGCCATCCGTGACGAAGCGGAGATGTGACTCAGCTCCTGCTAGCTCTCGACTTCGGCGGCACGAAGCTCACCGCCGGCCTGACCGTGGCCGGCCATCGCTACTGGCAGGCTCGCCGGCAGGTTTTCTCCCCACCCGGCGCAGATGCAGCTTACGACCTCGAGACGATGATATCGTTGGCCCGTGATCTGTTGGGAGACACGCCGCCGGCAGCCGTCGGCGTGAGCTTTGGCGGGCCGGTGAACGCAGCCGAGGGCACGGTGCTCCTGTCACATCACGTGCCCGGTTGGGAGAATATTCCACTCCGCGATCGGTTGCAGTCCGCCTTGGGTGTGCCGGTCAGCGTAGACAACGATGCCAACGCCGGCGCCCTGGGAGAGTGGCGGTTCGGTGCCGGGCAGGGTTGCCAAAACCTACTCTACATCACGGTCAGCACCGGCATCGGCGGAGGATGGATTCTGGGCGGACGGGTTTATCACGGGGCCGACAGCCTGGCCGGCGAGATTGGGCACACGGCCGTGCAGAGCGGCGGGCCTGTGTGTACCTGCGGACAGCAGCGCGGTTGCCTGGAGGCCGTAGCGGCCGGCCCGGCCATCGCCCGCAGTGCCCGCGAACGCCTGCTGGCAGAGCCGGAGGCCGGCGCGGTTTTGCGTGAGTTGGCGGGCGGTGAAGTCGAGGCAGTGACCGCGAAGCTCGTCAGCCAGGCCGCTGAGGCCGGCGACGAGCTGGCGCAGCAGGTGCTGGACGAGGCGGCTCGGGCTCTGGGGATGGGGATCGGCAACGCCATCGCCCTGATGAATCCGGAGCGTGTAGTCGTGGGAGGTGGCGTGGCCAAGGCCGGCCCGCGCTACTTCCAGGTGGTGCGGGCTGCTGCGCAGGCCAACGTGCTGCCAGAGATGCGGGTAGACATCGTGCCGGCGGCGCTGGGCGACGATGCGCCGCTGTGGGGTGCCATCGCCCTGGCCGAGGAACTGGCACACGGCACTAGAAGTTGAATCGTGGGGAACAGCATAGCTCTGCAATGCTTGACGTAGTGCAGGAATAGTGGCATAATCGAAGGCGAGCTGGCTGATCAAGACGTCGCTATCCGCAGAAGGTTGAAAGGTGGGGTATAGCCAGCACAGAAAGCGAGGCACTTTGCTCATGAGCACGAATGGCAGAACTGTTAATCGTACTTCTCACCCACACATCGTCAAGATTGACGGCGTCTGTGGTGGGGAGGCCATTATTGAAGGGACACGGATCGCTGTCTGGCATGTGGTTGGCTACTACTACAAAGTAGGTATGTCCGTAGAAGAAATCTTGGCGGATTGGGACTATCTGACACCTGCTCAGGTGTTCGATGCATTGGCGTACTATCACGATCATAGAGAGGAGATTGATCAAGCGCGCCAAGCGAATTCCTACGAGCACTGGAAGGAACGCCACGCTCATGCCGTCGCCGCTTGATGCCCCAAAACTGCATTTGAACGAACACCTTAGCGTTTTGTTCCACCGCCTACTGCGACTACTGAACACGGTTTCTGCCGAGGAACTGAAGAACCAAATCCGCTGGCTCAACGAGTTCAAGTGAGGCCCGTAAAGAAACCGTTGGGACCTGCTATCGAAATAATAAATCCTCACATCAAGCAAGACCGAATTCGCCACGCGCTGTTCGACTTCGACGGTACCATCTCCCTGATCCGAGAAGGCTGGCCGGGGGTGATGATCCCCATGATGGTCGAGATCCTGCTGCAGGCCCCTCACCACGAAAGTGAGGAGGAACTCCACGCCGTCGTGACGGACTACGTGGAGCGGCTGACGGGTAAACAGACGATCTACCAGATGATCCAGTTCTGCGAGGAAGTGGGCAACCGCGGTGGGGAGCCTCGGTCCGCCCAAGCTTACAAGCGGATGTATCATGAGCGATTGATGGAGCGCATCGAGGGCCGGCTCGTTGCCCTCAATTCCGGCCAGGTGCCGCCGGAAGAGATGATGGTGCCCGGCGCGCGCCCAATGCTTGAGGCCCTGCGTGCGCGAGATGTCACCTGCTACCTGGCCTCGGGAACCGACGAACCTTATGTCCTGGACGAGGCGGCCGCGCTGGGCATCACACCTTACTTTGCCGGCATCTACGGCGCTCTGGACGATCACAAGCGCTTTTCAAAGAAAATGGTCATCGAGCGCATCATCGCTGAGAATCACCTCTCGGGGAGTGAGTTTGTATCGTTCGGCGATGGGTTCGTAGAGATCGAGGATACCAAGTCTGTGGGGGGCATTGCTGTGGGTGTCGCCTCCAACGAGGCCACTCGCAGCGGGGTCAACGAGTGGAAGCGCCAACGCCTGATCGAGGCCGGCGCCGACCTCATCATCGCCGACTTCCGCCAGCACGAGCGTCTGGTAGCCTATCTCTTGGATGGAAGAGGGTTGTAGCGGTTTGTAGTAAGCCACGCAGCGCAGCGGAGTGGCGTCGGACGGATGACACTTCACTTC
>JBHIAO010000630.1:0-3290 GCA_046758565.1 Anaerolineae bacterium | reverse complement strand
GTCCGCCAGCACAGATCCGCCGGCTGGCGAATCATCTGCTTGCGCCGCCGAGAACCCAGCATCGTCAGGTTCGACCGCCAACTCTTGTTCAGATCGCCCCTCCGCTGCTGCGGTCCCCTGCACCCGTGCGCCCCCGCTTGTCCTGAGCGTAGTCGAAGGGCTCCCCTGCTCCTCCGCTCCTCTGCTTGTCCTGAGCGTAGTCGAAGGGCTCCTCCGCTCCTCCGCTCCTCCGCTCCGCTGTTCCCCTTCACCTTCGGGCTCGTAGAGTTTGGCCATGTTGCAGAGTACCTGGGCGCGGTCGTTGCGTGCGTCAACCTTGCCCTGGAGGATGATAAGGTTGTCCTCCTCCCATATTTCGCGGGTTTGCTCCCACGTGCGCGGGAAGATCGTGACTTCAACGCTTCCCTGAAGATCTTCGATCTGGGCGAAGGCCATCGGATCGCCCTTGCGGGTGGTAATCCGCCGCACCGAGCGGACCATGCCGGCCAGAGTCACCGATTGCCCAGCCATAGACACGTCGATCTCGCCGCAGCGGGCGGTCACGTGCTGATCCAGTTCGTCCGTCATTCGGTGAAGCGGGTGCTCCGACAGGAACAGGCCGGTCAGTTCCTTCTCCCAGCCGAGTTGAATCTTGCGCGGTGTCTCCGGCGGATTGGGAAGTGAGTCAAGAATGGAGCTCTGCAGAACGGCCGCGGTTTCTCCGCCGAACATCGTCAACTGCCCGATCTCGGCCGCCTGATGGGCCTCCTGGCTGACGCCCAACATCCGGTCCATGACTGCCAACAACTGATCGCGCCGGCCGAACCGGTCGAGAGCGCCGACTTTGATCAGGCATTCCAGTGCCCGCCGTTGGACCTTGCGCAGATCAACGCGCCGGCAGAAATCATCCGAGCTCTCAAACGGCCCACCTTCTCGACGAGCGTCGAGGATAGCCTCAACCGGCCCCTCGCCCACGTTCTTGATGGCACCCAGGCCGAAACGGATGCCTCGCCGGCGCCTGACGTCGTCTTCCTGGTAGATTTCGTCCGGCAGATCCTCGATGGTGAACCCCAGCTCGCTGTGGTTCACATCGGGCGGCAGGAGCTTGATGCCCATGCGGTGGCAGTCGGCGGCGATGAGGGCGATCTTGTCAGTATCGTCCCGTTCCACACTCAGCAGCGCTGCCATGTACTCGACCGGGTATTTGGCTTTGAGGTAGGCCGTCTGGCAGGTGATCATGGCATAGTCAGCCGCATGGCTGTTGTGAACCAGGATGTCGTTGGCCACAAAGTTGTGGAAATCGGGCACGGTCAAGTCATAGGTCTGCTTTTCACCAACGTATTCGATGCTCAGGATCTCGTCCCAGTAGACGTCACTCTCGGCATACGTGGACAGTCCGTGGCTGTCAAAAAATTCAGCCAGGCGAGCGATTGTCTCACGGCGAAAGCCTCGCTTCAACGCTGAGCTCGTGGGACGGAATTCTCCTTGTGCAACACCAGCTTCATCGCGCATCTGTTGCCAGGTAATACCGGCGGCTGCCTTTTCCTCCCTCACAAGCTCTTTTACCTCGACTGGGACCACGTCTTTTGTGCCACGCGCCGTGTCGTAATTGGTTGCGAGCGCAGCAGCACACAGTTGACGATACCGCTCGTTGATGAAGTGCGCTCCCACGGTGGCCGCGAAGTTCTTGATGTGTTCTCCACCCATTACGAAAACCTGGTAGCCGATGCGCCCGTCCCGGTATGGGAAGTTCACAGTACGTAGTCGGCTTACGACTCCCAGCCGTAGCAGCAAGTGCTGTATCTGACGAGCCAGACGCTCCGAGGCAGTGGCGTAATAGCAGTAGGTGTAACCGTCACCCTGGTCACTCAGATGGCCGTCACCTGCCCATAGGCGACTGAGCAGCAACGCAATCTGTCGGCTGTTCAATTCGAAAGCTGCTGCCGGGATTTCCTTCTCGTTGGCTTTCTTACCCCATATTCCCAACTCCTTCGCCCAACGTACCACGCCCGGCTCCTGATCTCGTTGGATGCGTTTGGCGTAGACCGAGTAAGAGCCCTTGTGCAAGCTGACACTACATATCACATTATCGAATTGCTCAACTGCCTTGATGTAATCATCCAGTTGCTCCTCGTCCTGCGTGTAGAAATAAACCGAGCGGGGGTGGCACAGATTGCCTTCCGCCAGGAGGTGGCCCAGCACAATCACTTCGTGGTCAGGCCATTGAGTATTGCCTCCGGCGGGCAGGCAACGGGGCACCGCGATGAGGTCACCAACCTGCAATTCGTCCAACTGTCGCCATCCATCAAACGTGTAGAAAGGGTGATTACCCGTCGCCTCGATCTGCCGCCCCAGGGCCGTGGTTAGCCGGAAGACCGGTTTGACGCCGTTGTTGTGCACGGCGGCGATGTGGTGAGTTCTCATCTTGAGCGTCCCCGTGTCACAGATGATCGTCTGCTCGATTGGGGCTGTCTCGTGATATATGTCTTCCAATCTCACCAGCCGCCCCGTGCCGGCGTCCACCACTTCCACGTCGCCAGGTAAACACTTGTTGAAGCCATAACGGGCGAAGAACTCGATATCGTCAAAAATCTGGTTGGCTACCTCTTTGGGGATGTCACGCTCGACAGCGCCCTTCACGAACTTGCCGCGGTGCTTGAGCAAATCCTTCTTTTTCTTCTTCCCGACGGCGCGGCGCATCAGGTCGGCATCGCCGGCATCGTACCCGGCCAGGTCTCGGGCAATCTGGATGATCTCCTCCTGATAAACAATGATGCCGTAAGTTTCTTCCAGAATCGGCTTCAATTTCGGGTGGCGGTACTCGACTTTTTCCCGACCATGCATCCGGGCGATGTACGTCGGGATGTATTCCATCGGGCCTGGGCGGTATAGCGAAATGGCGGCGATGATGTGCTCAAATCGCGTCGGCTGCATGTCCTGGAGCACCCGGCGCAGGCCGGCGCCTTCTACCTGGAAGATGCCAGTTACGTTGCCGCTGGAGAGAAGCTCGTAAATTGCCGGATCGTCGAGCGGAATGCTGTCCATGTCCAGCTTCACGCCCTGGTATTTCTCAATGAGTTCGGCGGCGCGGCGCATTACTGTTAGCGTAGCCAATCCCAGGAAGTCGATCTTGAGCAGGCCAATGGCCTCGACGTCCTCCATCGGGTATTGGGTGACTGGCAACGCCTCGTCAACGTCGCCGCGCGTGGGCCGGTGCAGCGGCAGGTATTCGACCAGCGGTTTGTCGGAGACGACAACGCCGGCGGCATGCGTCGAGGCATGGCGTGCAACCCCTTCGAGACTCTGGGCTG
>JBHIAO010000629.1:0-3291 GCA_046758565.1 Anaerolineae bacterium | reverse complement strand
CCCAAGGTAACGTCCTCACCCGGACCGATGCTCTCGCCAACACCAGCACCTTCACCTACGAGCCTACCTTCAGCCGGGTGCTCAGCCAGACCGACCGCAACGGCAACACCTGGACCCATCAGTACGACGCCCAGGGAAACCGCACCCAGAGCACCGACCCTCTGGGAAGCTCCATGACCCGTACCTTCGACACGGCAGGGCAGATGACCTCCCGCACCGACCGGAACGGCAACACGACGACCTTCACTTACAACACCCAGGGCGACCTGACCGCGGTGACCGATCCGCTAGGCCATCAGACCCAGTTCGCCTACGACGCCGGAAGTCGGCTCACTCAGGTGACCGATGCTCTCGGCAACGTGACCACCTACGCTTACGATTCCCTGAGCCGGGTGACCTCGGTCACCGATGCTCTCGGCAACGCCGATGCCCGGGCCTATGACGCCAAGGGCAATCTCATCACTTACACCGACCGGCGGGGAAACGACTGGACCCAGAGCTTCGATGCGTTGAACCGCTTGAGCGGCCGAATCAACCCGACCGGCGGCAGCTGGCAGTACGCTTATGATGCGGCCGGGAACCTGACCACCCACACCGATGCCAAGGGTCAGGCGACGACCAAGACCTATGATGCCCTGAACCGCCTGACCGGTGAGACCTTTGCCGATAGCTCAACGGCCACCTACACCTATGACCCGAACGGCAACCTCCTGACCGCCGTGGACGCCTCGAGCGACTACACCTTTATCTACGATGCCCTGAACCGCCAGACCCAGTACACCGACAACCTTCTCACGAAATCGGTGCTGTACGGTGTCGACGCCGAGAGCCGCCTGACCTCCAAGACCGGACCCGAGGGGGATGTCGTCACCTATGTCTATGACGCTGCGGACCGCCTGGTCACCCTCACCGAGGGCGCCGGCACCTCAACCATGACCTACGATGACGAGGGGAACCGTCTTACCGACAGCCGGCCTAATGGTGTCGTCACCACCACGACCTACGACGCCAACAACCGGCCCCTGTCGATCACCCACACTGGCCCTACCGGGTCTGTCCTCCAGAGTTTCGCCTACAGCCGGGACAATGTCGGTAGGACCATTCA
The DNA here is from genome assembly GCA_046758565.1 of Anaerolineae bacterium. Lineage (GTDB taxonomy): Bacteria > Chloroflexota > Anaerolineae > Epilineales > JAANWY01 > JBHIAO01. The sequence goes on along the minus strand of JBHIAO010000629.1, from coordinate 2,186 downwards.
GACGGTCCGGGAGAGTGGCGAGAACATCACATACACCCATGACGCGGTTGAGAGAGTGGTTGGCGAGAGCGGCGGGCAGGGCGACGGGGCTTACACGAGGACGTCTACGTTCGATGCTAACGGGAACCGCACTCAGCTGGCCATGAGCGGCGGGGCGGACATTTTTCCGTTCGAGAATTTCTTCACCTACAATGCCGCCAACCGGCCTCTTGCCATCACCGACGGCGCAGCGACCCTGGTTACCTACACCCATGACGCCAACGGCAGCCGCACGGCGAAGGACTGGCCCTCCTTCACCCTCAACTACGGGTACGACGCCCGGAACCGGCTGAGCTTGTACTCAGATCCCGGTGTCACCTCCACCTATACTTACGACGTATTCAACCGTCTGATCGCCGTCAACTCCACGGTCGCCGGGACCCGGCGGATCATGTACGGAGCCCCCAGTCCCATCCTCGAGGATAACAATGGAACTGTAACGACATGCAGCGCGGAGCCTCTAGAGTATGCGTCGATCAGCTGCCGCAACTGTGGGTTTAGCGAGGAAATCGAGGTATACAAGGGAGGATTCTACCGGGTAAACGGAAGACGCATCAATATATACGAGACTTATGTTGAGCCAGCACACGCGTGTACCGCGGGCGGGCACACGATAGAATTCCTTCCTGGCGCGGATTATATGGGCGTGAAGTCAGAACAGCAGGTAGTCGCCTTCACCAACCCCACCGGGACCCAGGTGGGATGGGCGCGCGCACACCCAGATGGTGTAATTAAGTTCCCCTTCAGTCCGCCTCCCTTTGCCACGTGGGCGATGGCCCAGACAATGGGGACGGGCAACCAACTGGATTATGACACGACTTTCTTCACGATCGTCAATTCCAAGATTTTTTACGACAACGATTTAATGACTCCCGTGGGTACGCAGGCGGGCACGAACATCGTGGCAGGCGACTGGTACACCGGCGGGCCCGGCGATCCCTTGGGCGTCGGCGATCCTTTTTTCATCGAGTTTGAGACCATGGAGAAGACCGCCACGGCGGAGTGCACTCCGTGCGGTGCCGGATTCGACGCTACCGGGCTACCCTGCTGCGACGGGGTGGCTGTTTGCGAACCGCTCAGCTCATGCGGGGGATTTACTGGTGAATGCACTCCCTGCGAGGAGCCTACCTCGTGCGGTGAGTTCGGCGGCGGCTTGACCGAGGTGATTGGCCCATTTTTTGTCGACCGCCAAGGGAACGTCATAAGAGTGTGCACGCCTTGATGACGTTAGCCCACATTCAAAACCCATCGAGTCGATGGCAGACAGGCAGAAACAGATGACTCCTTCGGAAGACCTGAACTTCTCCGATAAGTGGAGACTGAAAGCTCGACGACCGCGCGCCACACTCCATCACGGACCTTTGCGTAGTGGCTTCAACGCCTTCCTGCTGCTCCTGCTCACGCTGGCAGCTGCGCTGGTCCTCGCCCGCGGGGGGAGCAACCTGGGCTCTTACGCCACCCACTTTTCTCCCGCCACGCTCACCGGCCAGGTGACCAGCGGCGGCAGCCCCGTCGCCGGTGCGCGCGTGTCGACCACCGCCGGGCACTTCACCACCACCGATGTCAACGGAGACTACACCCTCTACCTGGACGCCCCGGGCATCTACACCGTCACCGCCAAGAACGGCCTCGAGACGTCCACCCAACCGGTGGAAGTCTTCCTCGGGACCACCTCGAACCTGGATCTCGCGACCCTCTGCGGGGACCTGGAGCTCTCCAACCAGACCATCATCACGACCGAGCTTGTCGAGGCCTGCGACACGCTTTCCGTGGGACCGAATCTCACCGTCAGCCCAACAGGTGACCTCACCCTCCGCTCCGGCGGCACGGTCATCTTGAAGAATGGCTTCTCGGTCCAGTCGGGCGGCAAGTTGACCGTGGAGCTCAGCTCGAACTGAGCTCCTCGAGCCACCCTGCTGAAGCACCGGCTCCGCACTCTCCCGGCGTGCCAAGAGCTCCGGCTTGCCACAGTTGCGATGACGCAGATGGTTGCCGCGTTCTCGGAGAGTGGAAGGCTCGCTGTCACCCCTTTGTCAGCCGTGCTGCAGGATGTCAATGGCCCTCGAGAACGAGAGCGCAGGGATTCGCCGCTGCCTAGGGTTTGAGCAGCGGGTCGATCTCGGCCGTGAACTGACCGCCCGTCTCGA
>JBHIAO010000628.1:0-3295 GCA_046758565.1 Anaerolineae bacterium | reverse complement strand
TTAGACCCCACGCAGCAATGACTAGGCCTGCAAGCCCTGCGGCTACTATCGGTTTGCGCCAGGAAAAGGTAACCCGACCCAGCCCCGCGAGTAGCCCATTGAGCCAGGTTCGACGCGCTGCCGCAGCCGAAAGCTGCTGCTGCAGGCGTTCTTCCTTCAGCAAACTCAAATAAGCCGGCATGAAAGTGACGGTGAGGAGCCAGGCCACCAGCACGCCGAAGGCGATGAAGGCTCCGAATACCTGTACCGGCGGGATGCGGGCCGTGAGCAAGGCACTGAAGCCGGCGGCGGTGGTGAGCGAGGTGTAAAGGCAGGGTGTGAAAAGCTCGTCGTAGACGGCCAGGATCGTTCCTTTCTTGCTCTGCAGCGCGGGGAATTTGTCGTAGAACTCGCTCAGGATGTGAACTGAGTCGAGCACGGCAATCGGCATCAGGAAGACCGGGATCATGGAACTCATGATGTGAACGGTGAAGCCTAAGCCGATCAAAAGGCCCATGGTCCAGATGACGGCGAGCATGGCCATCAGCAGGGGCGCTACGATCAGCGACACGCGGCGGAAAAGCAGGAACAGGAGAACAAAGATAAACAGCATCGCCAGGGGGGCGGTCACCGCCATCTGGACAAACATCTCGTGTCCAAAGGTGTCTTCGGCGACCGGCAAGCCTGCCAGGTAAAATTGCTGACCTCCCTGCAACTCTTGCCGGGCCAACGCTTCCACTTCCTGCGCGATGCGATAGCTTTCGTCCTTTCGCTCGATTGGGATGTAGATGGCCAGGGCTCGCCCATCAGAGGAGGCCAGTTTGTCGGCAAATAGGGGGTTGGAGAGTACCGCCTGGCGCAGGCTGTCAGCTTCGGCTGCCGTGGCCGGGACTGTCTCCATGATCCTGCGGATGTGCAGAACCCCGTTTGCGGTGCGTACATCGTCAGTTGTAGTCAAGCTGAGTACGTCAGCGGTAACCACCCCCTTGATTCGCAGGATGCCATCGATCAGCCGCGCAGTTTGGGCCAGCGTCTCGGGACGAAAGACGCCTTGATTATCGACGATGCCCAGAACGATGAGGTCGTAGATGCCGAAGTCGTTCTTGACTTGGCGGTAATAGACGCGATCCGGCTGCTCATCCTCGAGCATGTTCTCTGGGTCGGTATCGATCTTGATCTTCGGAAAAGCCAGCACGCAGCCGACGGTCAGTACGACCGTCAACACCATTACCAGCCGAGGGTGGTCAATAGAAAAATGGACCAGCTTTCTCATTGCCAATCCGTATCAAACCCACCCGTACGGAATGTTGGTCTTGTATACCCGCCACGAGAAGAGCGCGGCTAGCAAGATAAGGAGGCCCGTTAGGAGCGGGTCGAAGCGCACGAACACCTGGAGGCCCAGTAGAACGAGCGTGATGACAAAGAACAGGCAGAATCCGGCCAGCTTCTTGCGTCGTGCCCGCCACGGCAAAAGTTGCCCTGCAATGCTAGATGGAATTTCCTCGCCCGGAACCTGTGCGAGCAGGGCTTCGATGCGTGGCTGAATGCCAAAGTGAACGTAGGAGAGAAGAACGGTGAGAATCAGCAGTAGGATGAATTTTGCCAGCAGGATCTCATTCGTGAAGAGCAACGTTAGCGATTGTCCCGGCAGAAGAATCAGCAGGATGCCCGTGAGAAACGCAGTCGCCTGGAAGACGAAGCAACGCAGGGCGTTGGTCTTGATGAGGTTCTCAAAGTAGCGATCCACAGCATAGGGGGCTTTCCCGAAGCGCAGCCGCTCGTTGACAACGATCAGGTTGTAGAGCGGGGCGGCCATGAACACCACCGTCAAAATGTGGAGAAACTTAACCGCATCATAAATATTCATCGCTGGGATCCTCCCCTCGCGGATAAGTCCGCCTGTTGCTTAACGGCTCTGTACGCGCTCCATGTGTTCCACCAAAGCACTTTCTTGCTGCATCTGTTCGAACAGAATCTCCCGGATCAAATCGAATGCCTTTAGCATCTTGGGATTGGCCAGTCGGTAGTAGACGTTGTTCCCATCCTTGCGTGAGACCAACACCCGCCGCTGCTTCATCATGTTCAGGTGCTGCGAGAGATTGCCAATTGCCACCTCAAGCCAGTCGGCCAGATCGGAAACAGACATCTCTTGCTCCCGCAGGATGTTCAAGATTTGCAGGCGCGTAGGATGGGAAAAGACCTTACACAGGTCCGCATGCCGTGCATAAAGCTCGGCGTCTAGACGGCGCTTCTTGACTTTCAGTTTGGCCATGGAAGTCTAGTATTCAAAAGAATACTATACTTCTAGACAACCCCACTGTCAAGACCGCGTGACCCAGCTCTTGAAGCTACGGTGGGGTAGCATCACGGGGCAGGAATGCCGCCGATCAATTGCCAGATGGACCCCTTAGCGGGCTGGCCGCAGACGCCGTTCGATGAGTCCCAAACTCACGTCCGCGGCAAGCGCCAGCATAGCTGCCGGGATGGCGCCGGCCAGGATCAGTTGGTTGTTGACCATCGCCACACCGCGGAAGATGAACTCACCCAGGCCCCCAGCGCCGATGGCGGCGGCAATCGTGGCCACCCCGACTGAAATCACTGTAGCCACGCGCACACCTGCGATGATGACGCCGAGGGCGAGCGGCAGTTCTACCTGGAAGAGGAGCTGCCGGTCGGTCATCCCCATGCCGCGCCCGGCCGCAACCACAGCGGGGTCCACGCCGAGGATTCCGGCGTGCGTGTTGCGAATGATGGGCAGCAGGGCATAAAGAGTCAGCGCCAAGATGGCGAGGCGGTCGGCCCGTTCGCCAATCCACGGCATCGGCAGCAAAAACCCAAACAGCGCCAGGCTGGGGATGGTCTGCATGACATTTGCACTCCCCAGGATCGGCTTGCGCAGCGGCGGCCAGCGCGTCAGCAGGATACCCAGCGGCAGACCAATCGCCACCGCCAGCAGGGTCGAGACCCCGACCAGCCACAAATGCTCGAGCGTCAGCTCCACCACTTCCGCGCGGTTGCGGAGAAAAAAATCCAGCACATTCACGCTCCACCTCGGTTACAATTCAATCTCTTTCCTAAGTGATGCCAAGTACATGTTAGCTTGCTCCGTAAGTCTCTTCGCCCGGTTCTTCAAGAAGCTTTGATACTTCTCCACACTGAACTCGTTGCGGTCAGTCGGTATGAACTGCTGTGCAAGCTTCTCATTTGAAATCCTGTAACGCTCGATATAATGCATCGGGTCCTTTGCACTAATCCGAATGTTTATGTTCGACCCTATGACGGCAATGTTGGCGAGCGCGTTGATCTGATCGTCCTC
>JBHIAO010000627.1:0-3297 GCA_046758565.1 Anaerolineae bacterium | reverse complement strand
GCTGCGCTCGACGCGATGGAAGACTGCTTGCGCAAGGCAGCGCCGCTTGTCAACCCGCCCATGGAACTGGTCGAGATCCCATTTGAGGACACAACGCTGCCCGGCTATCTGCGCAAGCCGAACCGCGTAACGCAGCCACCCATCGTCATCCTGGTCCCAGGCGGTGATTCGACCAAGGAGGAATTGTACGACCTGGGTGAGCATATCGTTGCGCGCGGCATGGCAGTTCTGGCGTTTGATGGACCAGGCCACGGAGCGGTGAGTTTTCGACTGAAACTGCGTCCTGACTTTGAAGTACCAATCCGCGCGGTTATCGATTGGGTGATGGAGCGGCCAGGTTTGGACACGACACGCCTGGCTGTTGGCGGGATTTCATATGGCGGCCTGTTCGCATGTCGGGCGGCTGCATTTGACGATCGCATCCGCGCCGTGTTTTCAATGAGCAGTTGGTATAGTCCGGCAGGGCGCTGGCCCGATATGGATCCTGTATCCCAAGTTGCCATAAAACAATACATGGGTGACAACGCACCGGAGGTGCAAAGCAGTATGACGTTGGCTGGCGCAGCCGAGCGAATTACAGTGCCGTTGCTGCAAGTATACGGAGGCACGGATCCCGCCTCGCCGCCGGAACAGGCGCACAAAGTTGCCACGGAGGCTCAGGGACCGACGGAGACGATCGTATTTGACGAAGGTGTGCATGTGTGCAACAACATTCACTACCTTGCTCGGCCTCTTGTCGCTGACTGGCTGGCCGAAACCTTATGACCTACCTCTTGGCAAGGCACAGGGCATCACTTTGATCAGCATGACCCGTGTAAGTGAGCAAGACGTAAGCGTTCACCTTAGACTTCCGAAGTCTCCACAGAGCCTTACAAATGAAGGCGAGTTGGCCATTTGAGTGCATTCTACTGGGCAAAGCAGCGCCCTGGACTTCGGAAGTCTGGACTCTTTCACCCTACGTGAACGCTTAAACATTGCACTGGTTCATGGAGGTATGACTATGGAAATGCGGATGTTTGGGCTTTCGGAGGACCAGATTGCTGTCTGGCGGATGTGCCGCGACTTTGTAGACGAGGTCGTTATCCCTTTCGTAAGGGAGAATCGTGAACGGGAGTGGCTGGCCTCGCCGGATGAGCGCTGGCCCAAAGAGCTCCTCCAGGCCGCAGACAAGCTGGGGCTGCGCGCCCTGGGCGTGCCGGAGAAGTATGGCGGAATGGAGCTCGATGCCTTGACCCTGGCGCTTGTTGTGGAAGAGTTGGCGCGTGGGGATCCCGGTTTTGCAGTCACCCTGGCTCAAAACTGGAAGGTGTCGGCCCTCCTTGGTGGCTGTGCTCCGCAGCACATGCAAGAACTGTGGTTCGCTCGTTACCTGGAAGATCCCAGCTTTCTCATGGCTCATGCATTGACCGAGCCCCGTGGCGCCTCGGACCGCTGGCTGCCCTACAACGTACCCGAGGCCAACATGCACACCAGGGCCACCTTCAGGGATGGTTGCTGGGTACTGAACGGCCGTAAGCAGTTCATCAGCAACGGCTACCTGGCCAGGCTATACATAGTTTACGCCAACACCAACCCCGATGCAGGTGTCCGGGATGGCACGAGCAGCTTCTTAGTGCCTCGCGACACGCCGGGCTTCACCGTTGAGCGGGCTAATGAGAAGATCGGACAGAACTTTGTAATCAACGCAGAGCTCGTCTTCGAAGAATGCCGGCTCCCGGAGGACCATTTGCTGGTTAAGGACATCGCTCTGAAAAAGGCCGGCGCCTATTTCCGTGCGGGGAAGATCCTCAACGCAGCCCGTGCTTTGGGCGTAGGCCGGGCGGCCTTCGAAGATACGGTTGCATACGTTCAGGAGCATGTCCAGGGCGGCCGGCCGCTCATCCAGCATCAGGTCGTGGCCGCGCGCCTGGCTGACATGGCTACCAGGTTGGAGACGGTGCGGGTCTTCACCTACCATGCCGCCCGGGCGCTGGATGGGGGATCCTCGGATTCCACTCAGTTGGGCCTCATGGCGAAGCTTTATGCGGCGGAGACGGTCTTTGACATTTGCAGGCATGCTATGGAGCTCCATGGCGGGAGCGGCGCAATGCGGGAAATGGGTGTCGAAAAACACCTGCGTGACGCTTCTATCTTCTTGCATGCAGACGGCACAAGCGACATACACCGCTTCAAGATCGTCAAGACTATGTTCCCTGATGCAGCCGGGGCCTACGCAGGTCCGGAGCCAGAAATAGCGCTATTCGACCGGTCACGGAGGTAAGATGACTCTGATCCTGGGGGAGGAAACACTTGCTGACGTGCTCGACATGGCGGAGGCCATTGACCTGGTCGAGGAAGCATACACGCATGAAGCGGCCGGGCGCACGCTGATCGCACCCCGACAGACCACAAAACTCGAGGGCGGCTGGATGCGGCTGATGTTCGCGGCTGACTATGCCACCGGCTACGCGGCCACAAAAGCCTTTCATCTTGCCCGTGGAGTGGGGGTTCGCTATCTCGTCTTACTGTATCGTCTTGAGGATGGTGAGCTGCTTGCCATCCTCGATGGCCGGCTCATCACTGACCTGCGCACAGGCGCCACGAGCGGGGTGGCAGCACGGCGTCTCGCACCGCCAGTGGCGAGTTCGGTTGGCATTCTCGGCTCCGGGCATCAGGCTCGGACGCAGCTCGAGGCGTTGGCCGTCGTGTTACCCCTGGTCTCGGCGAGCGTGTTCAGCCTCACACGCGAACATCGCCGCGCCTTTGCGGACGAGATGTCGGAGAAATTGGGGTTAGCCGTGGAGCCGGTCGACTCCGCTGCGGCGGCGGTTCGCGGCCAGCCTGTGGTGGTGCTCGCCACCAATGCCACGGGTCCAGAGCCGGTCTTGCGGGCGTCATGGCTGGCGGACAGTGCCCTCATCTGCGCTGTGGGGAGCACGCGCGCGGAGGCGATAGAGGTGGACGAGGCCACGTTTGAGCGGGCGAAACTGGTTGTCGTGGACACGCTCAACGCGGCGACCGAGGCCGGCGATCTTCAGCGGGCCCTGGAGAGTGGGCGTATCTCCCCCGATGGCCTGTTGTCTCTGGCTCAATTGGTGGGGCGTCCGCCGGAGCCGTTTGCCGGCGGCCATGCTGTGTTCAAATCTGTCGGAACTGCGCTTCAGGATCTGGCCCTGGCAGCCAGATACTACGAGCGCCTGGGGCCAGGCAGCCAGGGGCTTGCCGCGCCCGGTCTCGCGAGCTTGAAACAACCGGTGAGCTATGCCACACCTTTGGAGGAGACTTCCTCATGACCTACCCTCAATGAGTTTCTCTCCG
>JBHIAO010000626.1:0-3303 GCA_046758565.1 Anaerolineae bacterium | reverse complement strand
GCTGGCTTTGAGGAGGAGGTGATGATTCCATAAGTTCAGTGGAAAACGGGTCTACTTTGATTTTGATTGTGCTGATCACCTCTCGTTAACGCGTCAACAATGCGGTAACGGGTTATCAAAAGAAGGAGCGGAAGCATGGCCAATCAGACCTCCAACGGTTTCCCGAGTCCCTTTGAGATAAGTATCCCTCCTGGGTTGGAGGGCTGGGAGGAGCTGTACCCCTACTATTATCTCTTTAGCGATGAAAGGAGGGAGTTCGAGGAGAACAAGTTCTGGTTCCAGGATGGCATGCACCATCCGGAGCCCCTGTATCCCTTTGATACCATCACCTGCGAGAGCTGGTGGGTGGCTCTGGGCCAGTACAACTCCCGCGTGTTCATCGTCCCGCCGGCGCTGGGCATCGACCAGCGGGTGCTGAATGGCTATCTGTACATCAGCCCCAACGCCATCACCGACCCCGAGGTGGTGGAGCAGCGAATCGAGTACTTCCAGCGGCGTGCCGGCTACTACTATGAGAACTGGAACGACCTGTTCGACAAGTGGAAGATCAAAGCCGAAGGGGTGATCCGTGAGCTGGAAGCCCTGGAGGTGCCAGACCTGCCAGAGTACGAAGATGAGTCGGTGGTCACCGAGGGCCGGGGGATCACCAGCGGTTACCATCTCCTGGAGGCATGGGACCGCGTAATCGAGAACTGCTACAAGATCTGGCAACACCACTTCGAGTTTCTGAATCTGGGCTACGCCGCCTACCTGACCTACTTCGACTTCTGCAAGAAGGCGTTTCCCGACATTCCTGATCAAGCCGTCGCCAAGATGGTATCGGGCATCGACGTGATCCTGTTCCGGCCGGACATGGAACTCAAGAGCCTGGCTCGCAAGGCCATAGAGCTGGGTGTGGCCGGCGCCTTCAAGGAGGACAGCAGAACCCCCGACGAGATTCTGGCAGAGCTAGAGCAGACCGATACGGGCCGGCAGTGGATCGCTGCCCTGGAATCGGTCAAGAATCCATGGTTCTACTTCTCCACTGGTCCCGGATTCTACCACCACCATCCCAGTTGGATCGATGACATGACATTGCCCTTTGTGTCCTTGCAGGGCTACATCGAGAAGCTGGAGCGCGGTGAGAGTATCGACCGGCCTCTGGAGGCGATCCGCAAAGAGCGAGATAGGCTTGCCGAGGAGTACCTGGGCGTGCTGGACAATGAGGAAAACCGGAAAGCCTTTCAGGATCTCCTCCAACTGGCTCGCACCGTTTTTCCCTACATCGAAGACCACAACTTCTACGTCGAGCACTGGCATCACACTATCATGTGGAACAAAGTACGGGAGTTCGGGCGCATCTTCGTCAAGAATGGCTTCTTCGAAGAGGTGGACGACATCTTCTACCTCCACCGCTTCGAAATCCACGAAGCCCTGTACGACCTTGTGACCTCGTGGGCGGTCGGCACGCCGGCCCGGGGCCCCAAGTACTGGCCCCAGGAGGTCGAACGGCGCAAGGCCATGATCCAGATGATGTACGAATGGAGTCCGCCGCCGGCCCTGGGCCCGCCTCCCGAGGTGGTGACCGAGCCTTTCACCATCATGCTGTGGGGCATCACCACCGACACCATCGGGGACTGGCTGAAGCCCAAACCCAAACCCGAGGAGGTCCAGGAGCTGACAGGCTTTGCCGGTTCGCCCGGTGTCGTGGAAGGCTCGGCGCGGGTCATTAAGAGTGTCGAGGAACTGAGCCAGGTGCAACCCGGCGAGATTCTGGTATGCCCCATCACCACGCCGAGCTGGGCGCCTATCTTCACGCGCATCCAGGCCACGGTCACCGACATCGGCGGCATGATGTCCCACGCAGCCATCGTCTGTCGCGAGTACGGGCTGCCGGCTGTGGTGGGCACCGGCTTCGCCACCAAGCTGATCCAGACCGGCCAGCGGCTGCGGGTGGATGGAAACACCGGGAACGTCACGGTCTTGGACTGAGCACAGTCCTGTGGTCTGGTAGTCTGGTAGTCGGGTAAGTCAAACAGTCGAGTAGCCAGTTGGTGCGGTGACTACCAGACCACGGGACTACCTGACTACCAGACCATCCGACTACCAGACTAAAGGGGAGCAAACGCTGTGAGTGAATCACCATTCGTCCTATGGTTCGACGAGTTGGATCGAAGCTGCCTGGCCCAGGTTGGGGGCAAGAACGCCAGCCTGGGCGAGTTGACCAAAGCCGGTATCCGGGTGCCACCGGGGTTCGCCGTCACCACCGAGGCCTACCAGGCATTCCTGGACCAGAGTGACATCCGGGACGAGATTTCCCGGCTCCTGGCGCCGCTCCATCCGGATGACATCCCGGCAGTGGAAGCGGCCAGCCGCGCTATTCGGCCGCTCATGAGCTCTGTCCCGGTGCCGGATGAGATCACCGAAGCGATCCGCAAGGCGTACATCGATCTGGTCGAACGGATTGGCGTGGACGATCTGCCGGTGGCCGTGCGCTCCAGCGCCACCGCCGAGGATCTGCCGGGGGCCAGCTTCGCCGGCCAACAGGACACCTACCTGTGGGTCCAGGGAGCCGGGCATGTGCTGATTCGCACCCTGGTGTGTTGGTCCAGCCTCTTCACGCCCCGGGCCATCATCTACCGCATGCAGATGGGCTTTCCCCACGACAAAGTCCTGATCAGCGTCGGTGTCCAGAAGATGGCCAACGCCCGGGCCGCGGGCGTGATGTTCACCCTCAACCCCCTCAACGGCGATCGAACGAAAATCGCCATCAACGCCAATTGGGGGCTAGGCGAAACCGTGGTGGCAGGGGAAGTCACCCCCGACGAATACTGGGTAGACAAGGTCACGCTGGAGATCGTCCAGCGAACCATCTCGCCCAAGATGGTGGAGTGTCTTCCTGATCCTCACCTGCAGGAGGTCACCCTCGTCCCGGTGCCGCCCGAGCGCCAGACACAGCCTTGCATGACGGACCAGGAGGTTGTCGAGTTGGCCCGGCTGGGGAAGCGGATCGAGCGGCACTACGGCCAGCCTCAGGACATCGAGTGGGCTGTGGATCAGGACCTGCTGTTCCCCAAGAACGTGGTCATTCTCCAGAGCCGGCCGGAGACTGTGTGGAGCCAAAAGCAGTCAACGCCGATCTTGCGACCCCAGGAGAAGCCCCAGGATTACGTTGTCAACTACCTATTAGGCAGGCTGGAGAAGCGCAAATGAGTGGCGACTATAAGTCGCGGCTACCGTTGCGAAACCCACCTTCGTGGGTTAGCCGGCGCAGGCCGGCTTCGCAATGGTAGGCGCGGTTTCTAACCGCCGGCCACCCATAAA
>JBHIAO010000625.1:0-3304 GCA_046758565.1 Anaerolineae bacterium | reverse complement strand
TCAGACCCCATCTCAAGCACGCCAAGCGGCGCCGGGACATGTATGAAGTGGTACAGAACGTCATTGAGCGGAACCGCCGGACACGGCAGCGCCAGTAAGCGGAGGTAACTATGCCTGCAAAGTACGATACCGAAGACATTCAAGTCTTGGAGTATCCATTTAATATAAGAAAAAGACCAGGTATGTACATAGGCGGCACAGGCCTGGCCGCCCTGCACCACCTGGCTCATGAGCTAATAGACAACAGTGTGGACGAGGTCCTGGCCGGGGCTTGCACCCACATTGAGGTGGCGATCCACCGCGACGGCTCCCTCACCGTCACTGACGACGGGCGCGGCATTCCGACTGGCATGCACGCCGAGAAGAATCGGCCTACACTAGAGCTAGTCTTCACCGAGTTGCACGCCGGGGGCAAGTTCAAAGAAGGCAGCTATTCGACCAGCGGCGGGCTGCACGGCGTCGGCGTCAAGGCCACCAATGCATTGTCCGAATGGCTGGAGGCGCGGGTGCGCCGCGATGGCGTGATCTACTTTCAACGCCACGAAGATGGCCTGCCCGCCACCCCGGTCCAGATTCTCGATCCGGTTACAAAGGAGGTGGTGGGCCAGGTAGGGGGGAAGGGGGAGGCGAAGGCTATAAAAGCCCACGCCGACAAGAACCTGGGCACCGGCTCGACGATCACCTTCAAGCCCAGCCCCCGCTTCCTGGATACCACCGACTTTGACTTCGATGCCCTGGCCCGGCGCTTGCAGGTCATCGCTTTTCTCCTGCCGGGCGTGACCGTGGAGCTCACCGATGGCCGCAAGAAGAAAAAGCGCCAAAAGCGCTTCCGTCACGATGGCGGCCTGGTCGAGTACGTCCGGTGGCTCAATGAGGGGCGTAGGCCTATCCACCGCCGCCCCATCGAAGTCACAGGCGAACAGAACGGGGTCGCCGTCGAGGTGGTGCTCCAGTGGCACACCAATGTGGACAACAGCGAGATCGTCAGCTTTGTCAATACCATCCCCACCCCCGACGGGGGCAAACACGTGGCCGGCTTCAAGAGCGCCATCACCAAAGCCATCAACCAGTTCGCTTCGGAGAAAAAGCTGACCAAAGGCAAGGGCCAAGCCAGCATCCGGGGCAGCGACACCCTGGCCGGGCTGACGGCGGTACTCAAACTCTCGATGCACGACCCCCTCTTTACCAGCCAGACCAAGACCCAGTTGGCCAGCGACAATGCGCAGGGTATCGTCCACAGCATCGTCTACGAAGGGCTGCTGGAGTCGCTCCGCAAAAAGATCTCACTGGGCAAGACCATCGTCCAGCAGGCGCAGGCGGCGGCCCATGCGCGGGTGGCGGCCAGCAAGGCGCGTTCGCTGGTCATCCGGCGCAGCATACTGGACGCAGTGGACTCCGGCCTGCCGGGCAAGCTGGCCGACGTGAGCAAGGGCACGTCGACCGAGCAGACGGTGCTGTACGTCGTCGAGGGGGATAGCGCGGGCGGCTCGTGCAAGATGGCCCGCGACCGGCGCTACCACGCCATTCTGCCCCTGCGCGGCAAACCCCTCAATGTGGAAGGGGTCAAGTTGACTCGCCTGTTGAGCAATAACGAGATCAAGGCCATCATCGCCGCAGTCGGCGGCGGGGTCGGTGCCGATTTCAGCGTTGAGGACATGCGTTACGGTGGGGTTGGCATCCTCGTTGACGCTGACGTGGACGGCGACCACATCCGCACCCTGCTCTACACCCTGTTCTGGCGCTACATGCGCCCGATGGTCGAGGCGGGCCGGCTATACGTGGCCGTGGCCCCGCTGTATCTGCTGCGCAAGGGAAGACAGACCCGCTATGCCTACTCAGACCGGGAGCGAGATGCCATCCTGGAGAAGTGGGGTCGTAGCGGCATAACGATCCAGCGTTATAAGGGTCTGGGCGAGATGAACCCTGAGCAGTTGCGCGAGACAGTCTTTCAGGTCGGTGATGATGGCCCGTTTAACGACAACCTGCGCCGGGTGACGGTTGATGACGTGCACCATGCCAACCAGATCATCAGCACCCTGATGGGCAAGTCGGCACGTAAACGCCGGAGTTGGCTGTTGGAACGTTGGCGCGAGGAAGAGAATGGTGAGAACGGGGACGAAGAAGATGCTGACTGAGACAGTTTCGCTGACGACGGACCTGGAGCAGGCCTACTTTCAATACGCCGTCGAGACCATCACCGACCGGGCACTGCCCCGCGTCGAGGATGGGCTCAAGCCGGTGCAACGGCGCATCCTGTACGCCATGCACGACATGGGACTGCGCCACGACCGGCCCCACAAGAAATCGGCCCGCGTGGTCGGGGATTGCTTAGGCAAGTATCACCCGCACGGCGACCAGTCGATCTATCTGGCGATGATCCGCATGGGGCAGGATTTCTCGATGCGCGCCCCCCTGATGGACGGCCAAGGCAACTGGGGCAGTGTTGATGGCGACAGCCCGGCGGCGATGAGATATACAGAAGTAAGACTGGCCGAGATCGCCGAGTACATGCTCCAGAATATTGACCAGGACACGGTGGATTTCGTGGACAACTTCGACGGCAGCCTGAAGGAGCCGGTCATCCTGCCGGCCGCGCTGCCTAACTTGCTGATTAACGGGACAACGGGCATCGCCGTGGGCATGGCCACCAACATCCCGCCCCACAACCTGGGCGAGGTCTGCGACGCGGTGGTCTACGTGGCCAACCGCTGGCGTAAACGGAACAAGATCACCGTAGACGAGTTGATGAAGATCATCCCCGGCCCCGATTTTCCCACCGGTGGAGTGGCCTATCGCTACCGGGCCGATCCCAACGGCGAGGGCAAGCTAGACACCATTCGCGCCGCCTACGAGACCGGGCGGGGACGGATCGTCACCCAGGCGCGGGTGGACATGGAAGACATCGGCGGGGGCAAGTTCAACATCGTGATCACCGAACTGCCCTACGCGGTGCAAAAGTCCACCGTGCTGGAGCGCATCGCCCGCGAGGTGCGAGGGGGCAAAATCAGCGGCGTCACTGACCTGCGCGACGAATCGGACCACGAGGGCATGAGGACAATCATCGAGGTCAGCCGCATGGCCGACGCCCACGAGGTGCTGGAGAGCGTCTTGAGCCACAGCCAGTTGCGGGAGACGTTCGGTGTCAACGCCCTGGCACTGGTCTCCGAACGAATCAACGGCGACACAATTGTGCGCCCGCAGCGGCTCTCGCTGCGCGACATGCTGATCCACTTTGTCGCGCACCGGCTAAACGTCATCGTCCGCCGCAGCCGCTACGAGCTGGCCAAACGCGAAGCCCGGCTGC
>JBHIAO010000624.1:0-3314 GCA_046758565.1 Anaerolineae bacterium | reverse complement strand
CACGCCATCCGGGCCGCGCGGGAGATGCGAGGCCTCACCCAGGAGACACTGGCGGCCCGCATCGACGTCAGCCAGAGCACCATCTCCTTCTGGGAGAACGGCATCGAAACGCCCACCCTGGAGCACCAGGTGCGGCTGATCACAGAGATGCCTGAAATCCTGAACGCCATGGCTGCCCAGGAGCTGAACCTCCTGGAACGCGTTCAGCGGCTGGAGCGCGCGGTGTTCAGTGGGAAATGTGGTTGTGCCGGCTGCACTTGCGACGAAGACACACCGGTGAAGTCTTTGCGCGAGGCGTAATTCCACGTTTTGCCTACCTCTCTGTGGCGTTACCCCGCAACATTTGTGTCATGTGCGTGAATTATCGCCTCGTAAAACGCGAAACGTGAAACGTGATGAGCTCACGCCGGAAACCCTCACGTTTTACGTTTCACGTTTTACGCAGTTTGGTTGCGGCCAAGGGCTGCGTTAAGTTTTGGACGGTGAATCTGCGGGATTAGCGCTCTATTCGCCGGGATGCGTGAACGCTTTTTCTTAGCGCTGGGAATATTAGTATACTAATATGAGCAACTCGCCAACGAAAGGAGATCCGCTATGCTCGGAAAACATCACTCGCTCTGGACAGTTCTGTTCATCTTTTTGCTGGCGGCCTGTGCACCAGTACCGCCACCCGTCACACCGACGTCTCTCGAGTCGCCTTCGTTGCCCATGCCCGAGCCCTCGCCTACACCAGAGAGCACAACGCGCTACGGAGGGACACTGGTGGCCGCTGTCAGCAGCGACCCCAGCCATCTCAACCCTGGCATCACTACCGGTTTTGGCGTTCACGCCGTCGCTGATTCCATGTTCAACGGGCTGGTCGGCCTGGATGCCAATGCCAATCCCGTGCCTGACCTGGCTGAGAGATGGGAAGTCTCGGATGATGGACGTACGTACACCTTTCATCTGCACCCGAACGTCCAGTGGCACGACGGCACCTCACTCACCTCCCAGGACGTAAAGTTCACGTTCGAAAAGGTGCTGCTCAAATACCATTCGCGTACCAAAGCCGGTTTGGAAAGCGTTCTCGAAGCGATTGAGGCGCCAGATGAATACACGGTCGCCTTCCACTTCAAAGCGCCCTATGCACCCCTTTTGCAGAGACTGAACGTCACTGAAGCCCCCATCCTACCCAAGCACGTCTACGAGGGGACCGACCCACAACAAGCCGAGGCGAATCTGCGCCCGATTGGAACCGGGCCTTTTAAATTCGCATCGCACATACCGGGCGAAGAGGTGCGCGTAGTCCGCAATGAGAACTACTTCAAGGAAGGACTACCGTACCTGGACGAGGTCGTCTTCCGCGTCATCCCCGACCAAAGTACGCAACTCGCAGCTCTGGAGCAGGGCGAAATTGACTATATGTGGCGCATTCCCGGCCCCGATATCGAGCGACTCGAAGCCGATCGCGACATCGCACTGGCCCAGGTTGCCTCTGGTCCAGGTGGTGGCTTCTGCGTTATGACGCTGACCTTGAACCTGGAACGGCCAGTCCTTCAAGACCTGCGGGTGCGCCAGGCCTTCGCCCATGCCATCAACCGGAAGCAATTGTTGGAACGGGTGCAGTTTGGTCAGGGACGTGTGGCGACATCCCCCATTTCCAGCGCTATCGCATGGGCTCACATCGATCCCGAACCGACGTACGAACACAATCCCGAGAAAGCCGAGGAACTTCTGGACGCAGCCGGCCTCCCACGCGGCGACGACGGGACACGGTTCACCGTGGACATCGTGCAATTCCCGGTCTTCAATCGCTGGAGCGAGGTCATGCGGGAGAATCTGGCCGAAGCAGGCGTCGTGCTGGAGATTCGGCCGTTGGAACGGAGCGCTGCTGTCGAGACGATTTTTACCAAGCGCGACTTCGATACCAATCTGATCTCCTACTGCAACAACACCGATCCTGAGATCGGCGTGCGCCGGATGTACGTCTCGGACAACATTGGTCCGATCCCCTTCTCAAACGGGGCGACCTACGCCAACCCGCGCATTGACGAACTGTTTAGCCGGGCTGCCGCCACTGCAGATCGCGACGAGCGAGCCAAGGTTTATGCCGAGATCCAGCGCATCCTGAAGGCAGACCTACCGTATTTGTGGCTGGTGGAGACAGATTTCACTTTTGGCCATCGCGTCAACTGCCATGACTTCCAGGCCTGGTCAGGCCACTTTGCGGAGACTGCCTGGTGCGAGGAACAGTGACGCGGTATCTTGTTCGTCGTCTCTTGCAGATGGTGCCCATGCTCTTGGGGATCGTCGTGGTGTTGTTTATGCTGATTCACCTGGCACCCGGCGATCCCATCGTGGCACTGGCCGGGGAATATGGCGACGCAGCCTACTACGAGTCTATGCGTGTCAAGTTCGGGCTCGACCGGCCTATCAGCGAGCAACTCCTGGTCTACCTGACCAATGTACTGCGCGGCGACCTAGGCATCTCCTACACGTATGGGCAGCCAGTCATGAGGATCATTCTCTCACGTCTGCCGGCCACACTACTGCTCATGGTTACAGCGCTTGTGGTATCCAGTGTGGTCGGCATCGCCCTCGGGGTATTGGCTGCCCACCGCCCCCACTCCCTCAGGGACATAGGGATTAGCTCCCTTTGCCTCATGGGGCACGCGGTCCCCGTCTTCTGGCTAGCGCAGATGCTAATTATGCTGTTGGCACTGCGCCTCGATCTGTTTCCCGTGCAAGGAATGACCACTGCGCGCGAGCACTACGAAGGAGTCCGCTATGGGTTGGACATCTTCAGACACATGGTGTTGCCAGTCGTAGCCCTGACCGCCCAGCAGTTAGCGCTTACGGCACGCCTGACCCGCACTAGCATGCTCGAGGTTCTCGATCAGGACTTCATCCTCACCGCCCATGCTAAGGGCATGCCCGAGTGGTACGTAGTCCGTCGTCATGGACTGCGCAATGCGCTGTTGCCGGTGGTCACCGTTATCGGCGGGCGAATGGGCTTCATGTTCGCTGGTGCTGTGCTCACTGAAACGGTCTTCGCCTGGCCCGGGATCGGCCGGCTGTTGATCGCGGCCACACTGAATCGCGATTTCCCGATCCTGATGGGGCTGTTTATCGTCATCTCTGTGGCTGTGCTGGTGTCCAATCTGGTCACGGACATTGCCTATGCCTTCCTCGACCCGCGCATCCGATATCAATAGGACCATGACGTCACATGTCATACCTCTGGATGAACCGGAGGTGGTGGAGCTCAGAGAGAGAACGGCATCGGCTCCGGGCCTCAACCTCGTGCGAGGCCTGGCGACCTTCGGCAGCCGCTA
>JBHIAO010000623.1:0-3330 GCA_046758565.1 Anaerolineae bacterium | reverse complement strand
CCTACGCGAAATGTGGTTCCGTGGTCGAGTCGCATCCTCGTGGGACTTGGCGTCGCTGTTCTTCTCACAGCCGGCCTCCTGTGGATGACAGGGACGTCGCTGTCGGCAGTTCTGGAGGACTTGTACGTATTCATCCCATTTCTCCGGTTTGATGGCCGCGGGCTCATCGTTTTTGACGGGGAGCAGGCCTACACTCACGCGTGGGCGCAGTGCGACTTTGGCCCACGACCGCCCGGCTCTGAGGCTTTACAGCGCGCCGGCGGCTACATCATCGAGCAGTTGGAAGCCCAAGGCTGGACCGTGGAAGAGCAGACCTTCGAGTACCAAGGTGTCACAGTGCGTAATCTAATTGGTCGCAAGGGCGAGGGTACGCCGGTCATCATCGGTGCTCACTACGATACACGGGCCAAAGCTAACAACGATCCCGATCCGGCGCGGCGGAATGACCCAGTGCCTGGGGGCAACGACGGTGCCAGTGGTGTAGCAGTCCTGCTTGAGTTAGCCCGCTCCCTGAGCGTCCGGAACACTGGTCATCAGGTCTGGCTGGCCTTCTTCGACGCTGAGGACAACGGCAGTGGGGGCCTGCCAGGCTGGGATTGGATCGTCGGTTCGACCTACATGGCCGAACATCTGAACACCCAGGTCGATTTCATGATCTTGCTGGATATGATCGGCGATCAGGATCAGCGGATCTTCTGGGAAGGCTTCTCGACCAACTGGATTCGCGAGGTCGTGTGGGGCGTGGCCGGCGACCTCGGCTATTCGGAGTACTTCATACCTCAAGTCGGTCCTCACCTGATCGATGACCATCGTCCGTTTCTGAACCAGGGAATCCCGGCCATTGACATCATCGATTTCGACTACCCTTACTGGCACACCACTGGCGACACGTGTGACAAGCTAAGTGTTGACAGCCTGACTCGTGTGGGTCGGGTTATTGAAGAGACATTGGAACAGAGGAGGTTGGATCTTGCTCGCTAAACGCATGGAACGAGTGCCACCCTACATCTTTGCTCACGTTTCAAAGCTCATTGCGGAGAAGAGGGCGCAAGGTGTGGATGTGATCAATCTGGGCATTGGCAGTCCGGATCTGCCCACGCCGGCCCACATCGTGGACGTGCTCAAGCAGGCTGCCGAGGATCCGGTGAACCACGGCTACCCCAGCTACACGGGAATGCCCAGCTTCCGCCAGGCGGTGGCGACTTGGTACAAGCAGCGCTTCGACGTTGATCTAGACCCTGACACCGAGGTCGTGCCCCTGATTGGCTCGAAAGAGGGTATTGCGCACCTGGCCTTGGCGGTGGTAGGACCAGGGGATGTCGCGCTGGTTCCCGATCCGGGTTATCCCACTTATCACATGGGCACGGTGCTAGCCGACGCCGAAAGTCACCCGATGCCACTCCTGGCCGAGAACGATTTCCTTCCCGACGTCGACGCCATCCCCGTCGACGTCTTGAAGCGTGCTCGCGTAATGTGGCTGAACTATCCCAACAACCCAACCGGAGCTGTGGCGCCTACGTCGTTCTTCGAACAGTTGATTGACTTTGCGAGTCGACATAATCTCGTGATCGCGCATGACAACCCCTACGCCGATATCACCTTCGACGGCTATAAAGCACCCAGTCTGCTCGAGGTACCTGGAGCTAAGGATGTCGCCGTCGAACTCAATTCGCTCAGCAAGACTTACAACATGGCCGGCTGGCGTGTGGGAATGGCAGTAGGGAACGCCAACGTGATCGCCGGCCTGATTCGCGTGAAGAGCAATGTGGACACGGGCATCTTCAACCCCATTCAGATCGCTGCGTCGGCAGCTCTGCAGGGCGATCAGGGCTGGATTGCGGACCGCAATGCCGTGTATCAGCGCCGGCGCGACATCCTGCTAGACGGCCTGGCCGCCGTCGGGCTGAAAGCCTACAAGCCAAAGGCCGCCCTCTACATCTGGGTCCACACGCCGGACGGCTGGCCGTCAGGAGACTTCTCGATGCACGTGTTGGACCAAGCCGGCGTGTGGATCACACCTGGCACCGCCTATGGCGAGGCCGGCGAGGGCTACATGCGACTATCGTTGTGCGCGCCGGAGGAGCGGCTCCAGGAGGCGATGGGCAGACTACAAACCACTGACTTCTGACAGATCGCCCATTCCAGAGAGGGATACTATCGTCCCCATTCGACTTATTGTATAGATCCACTTCCTCTGGTAGGCGTTCAGCGTTCGACAGTAGGCGTTCGCCAAAACGAACTATCAGCACTTGGGGGAGGCCCAGTGATAACCTGTCGGCGGTTGTGCACTGAGTTCTCAACCATCGACTGTGTGGAAAGAACCTGCCCGCTATGCGGAAACAACCTGCCCGCTCTGAGGACAGTCGAAAATCTGTCTTCTTGGCCGTCTTACCAGCGTTATTGGTGATTGCTGGTCTTATTCACGTTGCCCGGCCAGCATCACCTCAATCGGCGCAGGCCTTTCAGTCAACCCCCATTGTCAGTCGTATCGCCGAGGATAGCCGCGGCCCGGACAGTGTTGATCTTGCGCAGGCATCGCCGACGGCCACACCCATTCCACCGCCGGCCACGTCCACGCCCGAATCCTACCCGCCAGCCACGCCTGTTCCGCCAACAGCACCCTTCACGCCGGAGCCTTATCCACCGGCCACGCCGATGACGCCTACGGCCACATCCTCTGCCGTCACTCCTCCGTGTTCAGGGCCACAGGTGATGGGTACAGCATGGGAGGATGCCAACGGCAATGGCTCGCGGGATGAAGGCGACCCCCCTCTCAGTGGTGTGTTTATAACACTGCGGCGTTATGATACAGGACGTGTTATTTGCAGAACGATCACCGGTCCAGATGGTCGATACCATTGCGATAATCTATCAGCCGGCATCTACCTCTTGCAAGCCACAGCTCCGGCTGGCCACCAGGCAATCACGCCGCAAAGGTGGGGCATCGACCTAGTCTGCTCCACAATTGTGGTAGACTTTGGGTATGAGCCTGGAGAGTTGGCGCCGGGACTGTTGAGGTTGGACTGAAGTCTTCAGAAGGTCAGTCAAAGAGGTACAGTCTTCTTCGGACAGTTCTTGCCGCGTGGCGTTGCATGGTTGGGTGTGATCTTCTGGGCAAGGCGGTCGCCGGCCCAGAAGTGGCGTTGGACAACGCGTCGTTGGCAGCTGGCCTTTTTGCTATTGGCGGTGCAATTGTGGGACTTTCGTGACAGCTCCGTGACAGGGGACAAGGACAATAATTGCGCCTATTGTCAATGGCTCCCGTTTCACATCCTTTCTCCTTTCTTGCTGTGAGGCCGGCCGATGCGTTTTGGGATGAACGCATCGGCC
>JBHIAO010000622.1:0-3337 GCA_046758565.1 Anaerolineae bacterium | reverse complement strand
CAGTACGTCGAACAGTTGCAGGCCGCTAAGGGTCGCGTGCGTGGCGAACGCCGCGTCGTCACCATCCTCTTCTCCGACGTCAAGGGCTCCACCGCCATGGCCGAGAACCTGGACCCCGAAGAGGTGATGGAGATTATGGACGGCGCCTTCGAGGTACTCATCGAGCCCATCTACCGCTACGAAGGCACCCTGGCCCGCCTGATGGGCGACGCTATCCTGGCCTTCTTCGGCGCGCCCATCGCCCACGAGGATGACCCCGAGCGCGCCGGCCGCGCCGCGTTGGACATCCTCGCCGGGGCACGGCGCTACGCCGCCCGCCTGGAGCGCGAGCGCGGCATCACGGGCTTCAACGTGCGGGTGGGCATCAACACCGGGCTGGTGGTAGTGGGCGAGGTGGGGACCGACCTGCGGGTGGAGTACACCGCCATGGGCGACGCCGTCAACCTGGCAGCGCGCATGGAGAGTGCCGCCGAGCCGGGCACGGTACTGATCACCCAGGACACCCACCGGCTCATCCGCCCCTGGTTCGAGACGGAGACCCTGGACCCCATCCAGGTCAAGGGCAAGGCCGATCCCGTGCGTGTCTTCCGCCTGCTGGGCCTCAAGGCCGCGCCGGGCGTTGGGCGCGGCATTGAAGGACTGCACTCACCGTTGATAGGGCGGGACGCGGAGCTACAGAAACTACAGACTGCTATCCGCGCCTTGCAGGAGGGCGAAGGCAGCAGAGTCGCCGTGATCGGGGAGGCCGGGCTGGGCAAGAGCCGGCTGGTTGCCGAAGCACGTCAGTCGCTGGCGCCTGGCGCCACCTGGGTTGAGGGACGTTGCCTGTCGTACACCGCCGACATGAGCTACTGGATGGCGCGCGACGTTCTGTATGGTCTGCTGGGCGTGAGCGCCGACACCCCGCCGGCCGAGGTGGGAACAACCCTACACAGCAGCCTCGCGCGTCTAGCTGGGGCCGGTCTCCCGACCGTGCCCCCTCTGGCTCGGTCAGAGACCGGCCAGAGCGGCAAGGCGTCACCCAACCACGCAACACGGGATTCGCAATTCGCAATTCACAATTCACAATTCACAATTGAAATCTACCCCTTCCTGGCTCGCCTGCTAGACGTTCCCCTGGAAGATGAGCTGGAGGAGCGGCTAGAGCGCCTGGGGGCTGAAGCCCTGCACGGACGCATTCTACAAGCCTTCTCCAGCTACGTCACAGCTCGGTCGCTCGAGCAGCCGCTGGTGCTGGTGTGGGAAGACCTGCACTGGATTGACCCCTCGTCGCTCAAACTGCTGGAGACGCTGTGGCCCCTCACGGACCAGGTCCCGCTGCTCTTGCTGCTTGCCTTCCGCCCCAATGAGGGGCCGGTGTGGGATTTCCACCGGCGGATGCAGACGGACGATAGCGCAGGCTATCAGGTGATCGAGTTGGCTCCGCTCACCCGTGACGATAGTTCGCGGCTGGTACGGGGTCTCCTGAGGATCGAGAATCTGCCGGCTGAGACGCGGCGGGTCATCCTGGACAAGGCCGAGGGCAATCCCTTCTTTCTGGAGGAATTGCTCCGTTCGTTGATCGATGCCGGCCTGGTGATCCTCCAGGGAGACCAGGCGGTTGCCACCCGCGCCGTCGAGGAAATCCACGTGCCAGACACGCTGCAGGGTGTGATCGCGGCCCGCATTGACCGCCTGCCGCCCCAGGACAAACGCACTCTGCAAACCGCCTCGGTCATCGGTCGCGTATTCCAATACGGGGTGCTGGCCCGCCTGTTGGACCCGGCCACGGCGAATGGCCGACTAAACAGATCAGTGGACGAACTGCGCCGGCGTGAATTCATCCGTCTGGTCAAGCAGAAGACTTCCGAAGTCTCCGAAGACTTCGGAAGTCTGGAGCAGGAATACGCCTTCCAGCACGCCATGACGCAGGAGGTGACGTACAACGGTCTGCTCATCGCCCAACGCCGGGACTTGCACAGGCGGGCCGGCGAGGCCATAGAAGCACTCTTCCCCGACCGACTGGCCGAACAGTCGGCAACGCTGGCGTATCACTTCGAGAAGGCCAGCGTCCACGACAAAGCATTCACATATTTGGTCCAGACCGCCGGCCGCGCGGCGCGGGTGTACGCCAACCAGGAAGCCATCGGCTACTACCAGCGGGCTCTGGCTCTGGCACAGAAGGCCGGGGTGCAGCCGGCTGACTTGACAACTGTGCACGAAGGGTTGGGCGATGTGTACTACGTGGTGAGCGAATACCAGCCGGCCATGGAGCAATACGACATGGCCCTTGAGCACGTGGAAGACCCTCACCACCTGGTGGCCCTGCACCGGAAACGGGGGCAGGTGTGCGAGAAGTGGGGACGGTACGATGAGGCGAAGGCGTGTTTCGAGGCCGGCCTGACACAGCTAGGGGCGTTGCAGGATACCACTGAGCTGGCGCGCATCTACACCGGGTTGGGGCTGGTGTATTATCATCAGGGCGATCTGGACGCGGCCGTCGAACTCGGTGCGTTGGCCCTGGACATGGTGGAACGTTCCGGAGACGATTGGGGCATCGCCCAGGCGTGCAGCAACCTGGGCGTCGTCTACTCCCGGCGGGGCGACTGGGAGCAGGCCGGCGAGCTCCACCGCCGCTGCCTGTCGATCTGGGAGGACGTCGGGGAGCCGTACGGCCTGGCGACCGCTCACAACAACCTGGGCCTGGTATATCGTAACCAGGATGAGTGGGGGCCGGCGGTCGAGCACTACCAGCAGAGCCTGGAGCTATTCGAGAAGCTCGGCAACCGCCACGGCGTCGCGCGCGCCTACGACAACCTGAGTCAGGTCTACATGGATCAAGGGGAACAGGAGCAAGCGATGGAATACCTGACCAGGGCCGTCACCATCCTGGCCGACATTGGCGTGGAGGAGTCGGAGATTCTGCCGGAGATGTGGCGGTCGGGGGCGTGGTAGGTTCAGTGAACAGTGAACAGTGATCAGTAAACAGTGAACAGTGATCAGTAGCCAGATCACTGTTTACTGTTTACTGATCACTGTTTACTGTTTACTGGCAATGGGAGCGGATGATGACAGTTTTCGAGACGCTGTTGATAACCCACATCCTCGGAGATTGGCTATTGCAGACCGAGTGGCAGGCACAGAACAAGGTTCACAGTTGGCGGGCGATGTTATCCCATGTGATGGTGTATCACGTGGTCCTGTTGGGTGTGCTCTTGGCCAAGTTCGGTCCGGGGGATGCCCGGGTTTTCGTGGCTGTTGGCCTGCTCGCCATCTCCCATGCCATCCTGGACCGCGTTTGGCCCGTAGTGTGGCTGATGAGGACCTTCAAGCTCATCGCAGAACGCCAACCGGAGCG
>JBHIAO010000621.1:0-3339 GCA_046758565.1 Anaerolineae bacterium | reverse complement strand
CGCCTCCCAGCTTCAGGGACGGCTCTTGCTCAGCAGCCAGGAGGTCAGTTTTGACTTCAGGCCTACCGTCCTGAGGATAGGCACGCCCTCCCATTCGCTGATGGCTCGAAGCGCCTCGGCCGCTGCCCAGCGGACAAACCGGTCCTCATCTTGCAGCGCCGCGCGCAAGGCCGACACAGCCGAGGGATCGCCGAGCTGCCCCAGCGCCCGAGCCGCTGCCCTGCGGACATCCTCGTCCTTGTCTTGCAGCGCCGCGCGCAAGGCCGACACAGCCGAGGGATCACCGAGCTGCCCCAGCGCCCAGGCCGCTGCCCTGCGGACAAACCGGTCCTTGTCATGCAGCGCTGCGCTCAAGGCATTGAGGAGTGGCGTGACATGGCCCGGTCTCTTGGTCCGTCCCAGACCCATGAACGCTGCATCATCCAGAGTGCCCGGATAGACAATTTCTAACCGCAACGCCGCCATCAGCCTCGAACAAGTTCTTTGCACGACGTCGTTATCCGCCCTCGCTGCCCGTCCTAAGGCTCGGGCGAGAAGAGTAAGCATGCGATTGAAGATATCGTCAGGCTCCTTTTCGATGCGCTGCAGCAAAGGGGTGGCATCTGCCATCACGCCCGCCAGGAGCAAAATCACCGCGTGCCACTCTGAGCGCCACAGGTAGTGGGAGAAGGGAGGCAGGGGAGTGGAGCAGAGTGGACACATTATTTTGGATTGCGAATTCCGGATTGCGGATTGCGAAGGAGTCGCGCCAAAATAACTTCGCACTCTTCGCCATATTTCCCAGATGGAAAGTGCGGAGTTAATTCTGGATAAGTCCGCAGCGTCGGCATCGGCAAATATCCATTGCTTGAAGTTGGAGTCGCCTTCTTGGAGTTTGCGGGCGAGGTAGCAGGCGGCGAAGAACTGCAGCCACGGAACCGATTCGAATTCGTAGGCACCCTTTCGCGTTTGCTGGAGAAAACCGCTGTTGCGGCAAAGGTCTTCCAGCATCGTGTGGGCGTCCTTTGGGGAATAGATGGGTGTGCCGTTAACCCTCACCTCCATCAGCGCCTGGCTCACGAGGTTCAGCATCGGTGCTCGGTTTTGCGGCTGCCCATGACGACAAAACAGGATGTGAAAGGCGGCTTCCTCCGCCACCTGTCGCTTGTACACCTGTTCGTCAGGCATCAGTTGTGGCGTCACCCGTCCGGTGATGGCAAATCGTCTGTATGCCACCCGGTTCATCAGGTCCTCCTCTGCCGTAAGGAGGACACCGTCCTGAACGTAGGTGGCAAACATCTGCACCAGATGCCCCGGTCTGGCTGCCAGCTCCAAAGCCCGCCCGTTCCCCGGCCGGCCCATTTCCCTGATGAACTGTTCCGCCTCCTCCGGCTCCTCCAACACTTCCCCACAGCGGCGCACCAGGCTCTCGATGTGCCACCGCTCAAACTCGTTCAGCGACAACTTCTCAAACCCCAACAGCCCTCCATCTCCCAGTGGGCGCGAGGTAAGCAGGACGTACGGACGTGTCGTGCGCTCCCGTGCCACAGGCAGCGAGCTCAAGGCACGCTCACGCCGGCTTTGGTCGAATTCTTCATCGGCGCCGTCGATGATGAGCAGCGCCCGTCCCGCCTGCCACAGGTCATAGAGCCAGCGGCCGGTGGAGATGCGCTCCTGTCTTCCGTCCGGCAGCGTTACCTCAATCCGGCGCTCCGCAAGCCCCAGCGGTTCAGCGTAGTCTTCCTCCAGATAGCGGCGGAGCGACTTCCCGCTCTGGGCAAAGTCGCGAAACCGGATGAAGATGGGCAGCCATTCAGCTTGCTCGAAGCACTGCTGGATTACCCACCGGCACAGGGTGCTCTTGCCCGTCCACGCCGGCGCCTCCACCATCACCCGACGATGCTCTTCCAGCACCTCCCACAGATCCACCTCGACGCGCCGCACCACCTCCTGCACCACCGCCATCCCCATCACCCGTTCAGGGGCAGCGGCTTCCGGGGAAGGCATGGGCTGCTCTTCTCGCCGCTCCTCCACGACGGTCTGGTCCACATACAACTCGTCAAAGTTGACCCCGCCTTCCATATCCGGGAAGGGCAGCAGCGCCACTTCCGGTTTTCCCAACAGCGCTTCAAGGTAGGCGGTACGCAGCCGCTCTTCGGGGCTGGCGAAGAGGTGGTCCTCTGGTGTGGCCAACCACAGCGTCGGCATCAGCGCCGTGGCAGGAATCTCGCTGGCCGCCAGCGCTCGACAGGTGGCGGCATGGGCAGCGGCAACAGGATTGAGGTGTGACAGCTCCCTGAAGAACTTGCCGGCAAACACGGGCACACTCCTCTCCGGGAAGTCGGCTTGCCCAAGCGGCTGCATCGCCACCACTGCCGGCACGCCGGCGGTGAGCAGGCTGGGCGCCGCCACGAAGGTCCGGCAGGCGATGAAGGCCGCCAAACGCAAGGCTGGCTCCGGGGCACTCCCAACCGCATTCACAAGTTCCGGGAACGCCCACGGCTCCGGCGCACCGTCCCGAACGCATACCAACCCACCCGATCCGGAGCCGTAGCCGTGGCCGGCAAAGACCAGCACGTGCGGATTGAACTGCGCCAGCTTGCTCCCGAACTACTCTGGCGTCGGCTGGCGCAGCACATCGATGAACAATTCGCCGGCATGGACCAGGGGGTCAAGCGCACCGAACAGCACGTCGAAGTGCTTTCCAAGGTGGTCCAGATGCGGATAGGCGTGGGATGCCTTGTCTTTGTCCGGATTGGCGTAGACCAGCAAGACCCGGAGCTTGCCGGTCACCTCCAGCGGCTCGGCGGCGGTAGGGGCATACGGCCGTTCGCCCCTACCAGGGACCGCGCCGCGTACGATCCTGACGGGAATCCGGCTGTTGTGCTCCAGGCACTCAAAGGGGAGGTAACCTCGGAACTCTTGATGATCAAGCAGTGTGGGGTCAACGCAGATCCATAGGCGCAGACGGTGGTTCCGCTCGAGGTTCGCCGTACGCTCTTGGAGGCACGCGCCCACGGGGTTGTATTGCCGTTCCTGCTCGTTGGTGTCCGATGGTGCCATAAACAGCCATTCTGCCAGGTAGTCGCCCATCTGGTGCCGCGCAAAGAGGTCGCCGGCGAGGATGTCTGCGAGCGACTTTGACAGACGCTTGTAGTCCAACGGTGGCAATGCCGCGGATGCAAGCGGCTGTTCCGACTCTGCCGGCAAGGCATCATAGGCTTTGAGCACGTAGCTGCCCATGCCGGCAGTTTGGGGTTGGATCGCGAGATACAAGTCGCTAAAGAACTCTTTTGAGGGCATGGCGTTCACTAGTATACCCTGAAATGTGTTCCGTGTCCACGTCACCTCTGCCCGCCG
>JBHIAO010000620.1:0-3351 GCA_046758565.1 Anaerolineae bacterium | reverse complement strand
TGCCCAACATCCAAGGTCTTCTACCCCACAAATGTGCGTGGACCCAGAGAAAGGAGAGTAGTATTGCAAGCATCAGAAACAACTCCTGAGGGCGTCCTCCCACCTGGGGTCATTGACCTGGCTCGGGCTCTCATCCGCATCCCAAGCGAGAACCCGCCTGCCGATTACGGCCCGATTTCCGCCTTCATCAGGGAGACGTTGAGCCGGACTCGCGCCGAGGTTGTGATCATGGAGGGTGAGCCAGGCAAGACCAACGTCGCCGCTCTCCTGCGCGGCGAAGACCCCGATGGGACGACCCTACTGCTCAACGGGCACATGGACGTCGTCCCCGCTGGGGATCGCTCGCTGTGGGAGGTGGATCCGTACACCGCTGAGGAGCGAGACGGTGAGATCTGGGGGCGGGGGACTATGGATATGAAGGGCTCACTGGCTGCCCAGATTCAGGCATTCGTCGCCATCGCCAACTCAAAGGAGAGGCTTCGAGGCAACCTCATCTTCGCCGCGACCTGCGATGACGAGACGGCGGGCAAGATGGGCATGGGCTACGTATTCCCCACAGGCCTGGAGGCGTATGGCTGGCCACGCCCGACGTTCCACCTGCTCGGGGAAGCGAACCAGTTGAACATCACCACCGCCTTCAAGGGCCGGATTTGGGTCGAGGTCGAGGCCATCGGCAAGGCCGCCCACGGTGGCGCTCCCGATGGTGGTGTCAATGCGATCGAACGCGTGGTCACTGCCGGGCACGCGCTCCGTGAGCTGATGAGTGGTCAACACCGCCTGGTCGGTCAGGACACCTTTAATTTCGGCACCATTCGCGGCGGTGAGCAGGTCAATGTGGTGCCCGACCTATGCACCGCGCGCTTTGACCTGCGCTTCGGGCCGCATCGGACGACCGACGACATCGAGGCGGGCATTCGCAAAGCCGTGGCGGCTGCGGCTGAGGATGCGACGCTGCGTTTCAAAATCCTTGAGCGACGCGAGCCCCTGGAAGTCGCCCCCGAGGCTCCGGCCATTGCACTGCTGCATGAGTGCATCGCCGCCGTGACCGGTCGGCGGCCGGAGATACAGGGCACGTTGTCCGCCGGCGATCTGTACTACACGGCCCTCCAGGGCGTGCCGGGCGTGTGGGTGGGGCCTGGCGACCCGGCGCTGTTTCACGTCATCAACGAACGTGTGGACAAGGAAGAGTTGGTTCAGGCGGCGCGGATCTACGCTCGTTTCGCCCACGCCTACCTCGGTACAGGAGAATCCGATGCCTGAGATGGAGCCGGGTCTGTTGGCGGCACCGCCAACAGTGGATTACTTTCAGTCGCAGTTGGGGGCCATGCTGGCGCTGCTGGAGAACCTGGTGGCCCAGGACACCCCGGCGTCGAGCAAGGTCAACCTCGACCGCATGGTGCGGCAGATGGCTCAACAGTTGTCCTCGGCCGGTGGAACAGTGGAGGTGCTGCCCCAGGCGGATATGGGGGACATTCTGCGAGCCACGTGGGACGGGGCTGGTGGAGTGGGCGGCCAGGTCTTGGTGCTTGGCCATCTGGACACCGTTTGGCCGCTGGGCGAGGCGGCACAGCGCCCGTTTAGGATCGAAGATGGGCTGGCCTTTGGCCCAGGTGTGCTCGACATGAAGGCCGGCCTGGTGGAGCTCGTCTTTGCAATGCGCGGCTTGGCCTCCCTTAGCGCCCGGCCAGCGAGGCGTGTCGTCGCTCTCTTGACCTGTGATGAGGAGGTCGGCAGCCCTGGCTCGCGTGAGCTCATCGAGGTCGAAGCTCGCCGCAGCCAGGCGGTGCTGGTGCTGGAACCCGCGATGCCCGATGGCGCGCTCAAGACGGCGCGCAAAGGGTGGGGGCTGTTTCACCTGGCGGTGCATGGACGGGCGGCCCACGCCGGCGCGAACCCGCAGTCCGGCGTGAGCGCCATCGAAGAGCTGGCTCGTCAGATTTCCTACCTCCACAACCTGACGGACTACGACCTGGGAACCACGGTAAACGTGGGGGTGGTACGCGGCGGCACGAGGCCCAACGTCATCGCTGCCGATGCCGACGCCGAGATAGATGTGCGGGTCACGACGCTGGCTGAAGCGGAGCGTATTCTGCCGGCAATTCGGGATTTGAAACCCTGTCTGATCGGCAGCCAGGTGGAGGTCTCTGGTGGCTGGAACCGACCGCCTATGGAGCGGACAGCCGGCAACGCGGCGCTGTTCGAGCGCGCCCGGCTGCTGGCAAGGGGCCTGGGATTTGACGTCGCCCAGGCCGCCTCGGGAGCAGCCAGCGACGGGAACTTCGCGGCTGCGCTGGGCATTCCCACGCTCGACGGGCTCGGAGCCGTCGGCGTCGGCCCCCACGCCGAGGACGAGTACATCGAAGTGGCGAGCCTGCCGCAAAGGACTGCGCTGCTGGCATGTCTTCTCGCCGACGTTGAGCTCCTGGAAGCTGCTTGACTTGGTCCAGGCAGGTCGACCACGGAGCATCACCGTACGATATTTAGAGTCGTGAAATGGCAGTCAAGGAGAGATCATCATGGATCTAGGTCTAACGGGTAAGGTAGCACTCGTCACGGGCGGCAGCCAGGGTATCGGGCGTGCGGTCGCACAGGCGCTGGCGCGAGAGGGCGCCAGGGTCGTGATCTGCGCGCGCAACCTGGAGCGGCTGGAGGCGGCCGCCAGCCAGATGGCGGAGGAGAGTGGCAGCGAGGTTGTCCCCGTTCAGGCGGACACCAGCCAACCACAGGACGTCGAGCGCCTGGTACAGGCGGCCATTGACCGCTTCGGACGGATCGACATCCTGGTCAACAACGCCGGCTCTTCGCCGGGGGGTCAGATTCTCGACCTGACCGAGGAGCAATGGTACACCAGCCTCGGGCTCAAGTTTATGGGCTACGTCCGCTGTATGAAGGCGGTCATCCCCCACATGCTGCGCCAGGGTGGCGGCTGCATCGTCAACATCGTCGGCAACGACGGCGTCAAACCCTCGTGGTGGGAGGTGACGGCCGGGGCTGCCAATGCCGCCGATTTGAACCTGACCCTGTCGCTGGCGGAACAATTCGGCAAACACAACATCCGGGTCAACGCCATCAATCCTGGCCCGGTCAACACGCAGCGGTGGGCGTGGCTGGAAGAGTCGTACGCCCGCGACAAGGAGATCAGCCGTGAAGAGGCCCGCGCACGCACGATGAAAAGCATCCCCCTCGGTCGCCTGTGTGAGCCGGAGGAGGTCGCCGACCTGGCCACGTTCGTGTGTTCGGAGCGCGCCAGGTATCTCAACGGTGCGATCATCAATCTCGACGGCGGCCAGCGCAAAGCGATCATGGATTGGTAGGGAGACGGCGTGCGTCTCGCACTTTGCCAGTTGCGCC
>JBHIAO010000619.1:0-3358 GCA_046758565.1 Anaerolineae bacterium | reverse complement strand
CCTCCTACGCCGGCACCACCGACGTGATCCTGGCCAACGACGCCGAACCCAACGCCAATCTGGGCGGACTGGAGAACCTGGAGACCTTCTTCGGCGAGAGTGAGGAGCACCGTCGCAGCCTGATGCGCTGGGACCTTTCGGCCCTGCCCGCTGATGCCACCATCATCAGCACTACCGTAGAACTCTACCGCTACGACGGTAATGCAGAAAACGCCATGCAGATCGCCCTCTACCGCCTGACCCGTGATTGGACTGAAGGGACCGGCAATGACTTCTGGCCCGATCCCGGCTACGTCCCTGACGGCGCCACCTGGACCCTGGCCAGCCCCGGCGCGGCCTGGGCGACCCCAGGCGGCGATTTCGAAGTCACCGTCGTGGATCAGATCACGCTACCGACCGGGATGGGAAACGGTTGGCTCAGCCTGGACGCCACCGCTGCCGTGCGTGCCTGGGTTGAGGGGGGGATGCCCAACTATGGCCTGCTGATCCGTCCCCTGAACGGCGACTACACCTACCACTACTACTACAGCCGCAACCACGGCGTCCCCAACCAACGCCCCCGACTGGTGGTAACCTACACAGTGGGAGGCACTGTCACGCCAACGCCTACACCTACGCCTACCAGCCCACCCTGTGACCTCGACGGCGACCTGGATGGCGACGGCGACGTGGACATCGCCGACATTATGCGGGTGGCCAGCATCTGGCACACCGCTGAAGGCGACGAGGACTACAACCCGGCCTACGACCTGGACGGCAACGGCGAAATAGACATCGTGGACATCATGCTGGTAGCGATACACTGGGGGGAAAGCTGCACGACACCTACACCCACCCCGACGCCGACGGCTACAGCAACGGCGACCACTACACCTACCCCAACCGTCACCCCCACCCCCGACAGCACTCCGTCCACCGACTTCTGCCCGCCCTACGTTGACTCCCCGCTGTACCGATCACGGCAGACCCAGATCACGGTCGGCCCCAACGACGACTGGATGGGGGCCATCCAGGGCGCTCAGTCTGGCACCGAGATACTGCTGCTCGACGGCGAATACCTGCTCGACGAATATGCAGTGCTGGTCTACGACGGCGTCACCATTCGCAGCGCGAGTGGCAACCGCGACGCGGTGCTCATCCAGGGCCTGGGCTACGGCGTGGGCAGCGAGGGCTTCATGGTGTACGGCGCCAATGTCACCATCGCCGACCTCTCCATGACCGCCATGCGCAACCACGCCATCTCCCTCAAGGGCGAGCAGGGGGTCCAGGCACCCCACATCTACAACGTCCACCTGTACGACATCGGCACCCAGCACGTCAAGGGCACCCCAGGGGGCATCGCCGACGGCGTCGTGGCCTGCTCGTCCATCGGCTACACTCCAGGCGGCGTGCAGGGCGACTACATAGATGGGGTTGACATCCACCAGGCCATTGACTGGGTGATTCGCGACAATCTGTTCTACAACATCTGGGGCGACGGTTCGGGCTGCGAGGTGGACATTGACTGCGGCAGCTACATCAGCGGGCCGGCCATACTCATGTGGAACAACGCCAGCGGCACCATCGTCGAGCGCAACATCTTCCGCGACTGCTGGCGCAACGTCGCTTTCGGCCTGGGCAATGGCCACGAGGGGGGCATCATCCGCAACAACTTCATCTATCAAACCACGCCGGGCGACGCCGGCATTGAACTGAGGGACGCCAACAACGCCCAGGTGCAGCACAACACCATCATTCTGGGCGGCGACTACCCTGGGGCCATTGAGGTGTGGAACGCCAGCGGCCATCTCATCCAGAACAACCTGATCACCGCACCCATCTGGAACCGGGGCAACGCCTCCTTCACCGCCGAGGGCAACATCACCGACGCCACCAACGACGACCTGGTGGCACCGGGCGATCCGCACCTGCCGCCAGGCTCGCGGGCCATCGGTGCTGGCGTGACCAGCGACGTGGACAGCGACATTGACGGCGATCCGCGCGTAGGTAGTTGGGACGTCGGCGCGGACCAGTTCACCCAGTAATGAGAGCCAGGGGAATGAGACCATGCAACAAAAACGGAACAGTGTTCTGATCCCTGCCGAAGGGCTGTCGAAAGGACGGATCGGCCTAGCGAGTGTGGTGATCAGCCTGCTGGTGGTTATGACTCTCCACGCGGGCTTGTCAAGCCCTGCACTGAGCTCAGTCGAAGTGATGGCTCTCACATCTTCCGGCCGCCTCATGACATTTGCCCCCAGCAACATCGCCCAGGTCTGGGCCAACGAGGGCGGCGACAAGGTCTGGCGCTCCGAACTGCGTGCCACCAGCGACCCCAACGCGGTGCTCAACTCGGTGTGGGACGGCACGGGCATCTCCCTGTTCGGCGCTCGCAACGAAGTGGTGGCCTTCAACCTGGTGCTGGAAGCGCCCACGGCAAGTGCCACCAACGTCAGTGTGAGCTTGACCTCGCTGACCGGTCCCGGCGGCGCCACCATCACCACCGTACCAGCCAGCGGCGATGGCGTGTTCAACTATGTTGGCCGGAACATCGAGTTGTTCTACGTGCGCTATCTGGAAATCAAGGGGCTGAGCATTGATCTGGCGTACGACGACTACGACGAGCGGCACATCCCGGAGCGCTGCCGCCGCCCCTATGATGAGTACGGGATCGGCACGGGCACCTGGGAGGATCGGCCGTGCCACAACCAGTTCTATCCCGAAATCGCCGTGCCTCTCGAATTTCACACCCCCTTCACCATCACTGCAGGCACCAACCAGGCTATTTGGGGCGACATTTACATTCCCAAGGCGATACCCGCCGGCAACTATAGCGGCACGATTGAAGTGACAGAGGATGGGGAGGTTACCTGGCAGATTCCCATCAGCTTGCGCGTGCGCAATTTCACCCTGCCCGACCTGCCCAACGCCCGGACGATGGTGTTCTACAGTCCCGAAAACATCAACGATCGCTACCTGGGCCAGGCATACCCGGAGCCTGGTACCGCCGTCTACACCCAATCACTGGAAATCGCCGATCGGCATTTCCAACTCGCCCACCGCCACAAGGTCTCCCTCATTGACGGCGAGACGGAGATCGCGCGGATGGACGATGCCTGGACATCTCGCCTGAACGGTGAGCTTTTCACCCCTGCTAACGGCTATGACGGCGTGGGTGTCGGGGTGGGCAACGGGGTCTACTCTATTGGCACCTACGGGAGCTGGTCGTGGCAAGGTGGCACGGAGGCGGACATGTGGGCCAACACCGACCCCTGGGTCAACTGGTTCGACGCCCAGGCCTTCGCCACCCCCACCGACTACTTTCTCTACCTCATTGACGAGTCCGACGACTACCCCCAGATCGAGCAGTGGGCGCAGTGGA
>JBHIAO010000618.1:0-3378 GCA_046758565.1 Anaerolineae bacterium | reverse complement strand
AAGAAGCCGGCACCCCCGCAGGCGCCTGGCAATTCATCCGCCAGCACCTGGAGCAACTGCCCACCGTCATCCGGCAGGACGGCGTGCTGGAAACAGTCGCCGAGCGCCAGCCCTACCTGCTCTTCGACCGCATGGTGGCCTTCCACATCCAGCGCGGTGCCACCGTCCCCCTCTCGGCCGCCGAATTCTACGCCGGCCTGGACCAACGCTTCGTCGAACGCGACGGCATGTACTTCCTGCCCGACCAGGCGCCGGCATACGACCGCGCTCGCCTGGAGGCCGAACAGGTGGCCCAGCTCAACCTGTTCGTCAGCGACGAGAAAAGCACCATCCAGTGGCTGCGCCAGCAACTGAACCCCAGGACCGACGGCCGGCCCCAGACCTATCAGGAAATCCAGCCCAAATTCCTGCGCCAACTGCACCAGGCGCGCCACGAAGCCCTGCCGGAGCTGAGCGAAATCCTGGAGCAGAACTTCCTGCAGGACGAACAGGGCTGCTGGTACGTGCCCGACCCCAACAAAGCCAGCGATCTGGAGAAGCTGCGTGAAAAAGCCCTGCTGCGCGAGTTCAACGAATACGTCGAGGGTCGTGGCCGGCTGCGCCAGTTCCGCACCGAGGCCGTGCGGGCCGGCTTCGCCGCTGCCTGGCGCCGGCGCGACTTCGACACCATCGTCAAAGTCGCCGAACGTCTGCCGGAGCGTGTGTTGCAAGAAGACCCGGAACTGCTGATGTACTACGACAACGCCGGCCTGCGTACCTAGACGTGGGCCGTTGGCTGAAGTATACTTCTGTCGTGAGATGCTGCATGGCGAAATGATTCTAAACAAAGAGGTGTGACGCGCCCATTTGAAGGCGCGACGGGTGAAGATATGCTGACACGAATTGAAGCCAACGGCTACAAGAGTTTTGATCCCGACGCCGGCATCAACCTGAGCCTATCCCCGTTCACCGTCGTCGTTGGGCCAAACAATTCCGGCAAGAGCAACTTGTTTGACTTGCTGCAGTTTGTCTCGAACTTGTCACATGAATCCTTCAAGGATGCCTTCACCAAGCATCGAGGCGATCCTGGTGATGCTTTTTGGGCCGGCTATGAACCAGGCCCAAGGCAAATGGGTGTCAAGTTAACTTTCGATGGTGGAACGGTATCGGGAAACATTGGCAAGATTCCGGTTTCTGGTGCCGAGTACAAGCTCTACCTGGAGTTCGACCCGCGGCGGCGGCGTTTGCGCTCCGTCGGTGAGAATCTGACCATACTGACCGACGGAGACAAGCCCGCATGGTGGAGCATCGAAACGGAATTCGACCGCAACCGGGGCGATGGCAATGTCCTGGTCCGGAGTGGGCCTGAGCGGCTCACGCTGGAGACCGAATACCGTCTGGAACACATGGAACGGACGGCGCTGTCACAAGTGCAAGATAGCCATTACGGCTTCGTTCTGGACGTGCGACGGGCGCTATCTTCCTGGCGCATCTTTCATCTGAATCCCCAAGCGATTCGATCGCCGTCGCCCAGCATCAGTTCCTGGGACCTTGAGTCAAACGGCGCCGGCCTGGCAACGGTTCTCGCCACTCTGGAACGAGAGTCCGAATTCCAACCCGAATATCGTAAGCGGTTCCAGGCTATCCAGCGCGAGTTGCATCGCGCGATCCCGGCACTGACTGGCGTGCATGTCAAGGATAGTGGCGACGGACGTCTGGTTTTGACCTTTGAGCAGGATGGACAAGTAGTGCCCGCTCGGGTGGTCTCCGATGGGACACTACGCGTGCTGGCGCTGCTGACCCTGGCGTACTCACCCGAGCCGCCGGCGTTGATCGCGCTGGAAGAGCCAGAGAACGGCATCCATCCTCATCTGCTGGACTTTGTGATCAACATGCTGCGTGGTATCAGCCGGCGGAAGCAAGATCCGGTTCAAGTGTTGCTCAACAGCCATTCCCCCTACCTGGTAGATCTGGCTGAGCCCCATGAACTGGTCCAGGCCCGCATGATCGACGGAGCCACACGTTTTGCGCCCGTCAGCCTGGAGGACCGCCCAGCTTTGCGGGAACTGCTGGAACAGGGAACGTACACCCTCGGCGAAGTCTACGCCAGCGGGAGCCTGGTTCCTTGACGGCAATCAGGATCGGCTACTCGCTGGAAGGTCCTTTCGATTACCGGGTTGTGCCTATTCTCCTCAGGCGACTGGCAGAGGAAACCCTTGGCGAGACTGTGACGGTTGAGCAGTTGCCACCACCCCCCGGCCGGCTCAGGCGCGGTCACGGACTGATCGCTTCGCTGCCGGCTGACGCCGAGGTGTTGCGTGAACTGGAAGCTGAAATCATCGTTGCCATCGTTGACACGGATAACACGCGGGTCATGGAATGTCTCACCACACTGCGGGACGCCCGTGACCGTGTCCAGCCCAGCCCGCTTTGCTTTGCACTGGGAGTCGCTGTCCGCTCGATCGAGGCCTGGCTTCTGGCCGATGAACAGGCCATCCGCGCTGCTCTGATAGACGATACCTACGGCGATCAAGCTGTGCCACGCCAGCCAGCCCCGGAGACCCTGCCGGACCCGAAGACGCATCTGAATAATCTGATCTCCGACCTCACCGACGGAATTGAACCCGGCGTCGATCCATTCGCCGAGGCCATTGCGGAGCACATTGACCTGCAAGCCCTGCGAGATCGCTGTCCACGGTTTGATGGACTGGCTACCGAATTCGTGAATTGCGTGCGCCGAGTACTTCGCATCCGGCAGATTGATGTGTGATTTTCCCACCACCGCTTCGGTGCAAGAGAATCTGTTGGATCGTGATGATTGACCGTATCCTACACCACTTTCCGCCCCACACCCATCCACTTATCGTGGTAAGCGACCCGGACGGGCTGCTGGCGGACGAGGAAGTGCTGACAGAGCTGACAGAACTCGGTTTCAGATTGATCAACGAGTCCGACCCGATTCACCTGCGCTACCGCGTGGAACAGGCACGCCGTTTCACTCTTGACCAGCCGCTGATCATCGTCACCGCCGGCCCGCTCGACGAACTGTCCTACGACCTGTGGCAGCAGGGCAATGCAGTCACGTTGGCCCTACACACTTTCTTTCCAAACTTAGCCTATCCAGTGGTCCGTGAGCTCTCGCCGGCTCAGCGTTCGAGGCTAAGCCAGGCGCCCTCACCGTCACGCCGATTAGGCCGGCAGGCGAGCATTGAGTACATCCTGCGCCACGTTTTTGGCGTTGATTTCGCGATTGTGGAACGGCCGGCGGGGTTGATCGGCTGGCTCAATGATTATCACCACCAAGCTACTCCCATGCCTGCGGTGTTGATCGATCATCTGCTAGAACATCTGCAGCAGATACCAGCCTACGCTACCTGGCCCTTATCCGAACTTCTCGCT
>JBHIAO010000617.1:0-3379 GCA_046758565.1 Anaerolineae bacterium | reverse complement strand
AGCCCCTGGAGCAGCACGACGCTCCCGAAGTAGACCAGCGCCAGCGCCCCGGTGAGCACACCGTAGACCATTGTGCGGTTAATCAGCACGTCGATGTCCCACAGCCGGTAGCGCAGGATGGCGATGGCGAGCGAGAGCGGAAAGAGCGTGATCATGAGATACACGATCCCCACGCCGCCAAGATTGAAGTACACCCGTGCGGGGCCAGGTGGGGGCGGAAAGAGCACGAAAGAGATTGCATACATGAATACCACCAGGACGGCGGCGCCCAGGCCGAAGACCACCCACTTGGTCTGCTGGCGCTGGACGGGGCCGGACACACGCCGGTAGCGGTAGACCTGGGCGAATATCCCGACGCCCACGCAGAGGAACATCAGGGCGAACGCAAGGGTGCTCAAAATCCCCGGCGTGTAGTAGAGGATGCCCTTCGTGAGAAGCGCCGCGATCAGCAGATACACGGCCAGGATGGTTGCTAACAGGCGCGTCCAGCGGGGCACAAAGCGCCCATCGGGGAACAGGTAGAGCAGCAGCACGAAAGCTGTAACGTTGAAGGCGCCCACGAGGTTATACAGCAGATACAGGTCCGGGTAAACGTTCACCAGGGCGACTCCGCTGCTTGTGAAGAAGGTGCCGATCATCGCCAGCGCGCTCGAGAGCAATATCCCCGTCCGGTCGGCGGAACGGCGCCAGAAGATCACTCCGGCGAGCAAGGTGTGAATAACGACGACCCAGATTTCGCCCCCAACCACAAATCCGGCGTAGAACTCCAGAGAGAGACCGACCTCCTCGAGCGCATTCGCTTCCTGGGGCGCGAGCGCGAACTCAGCGCACTCCTCACCAGCGCAGGGGATACGCACTTCGTCGAAGCGGGGGGGCATGCCGGCGAAAAAAGTCGCCAGGAACAAGATCACAATCGCGAACCAGGCCGCGCGGGCGATGAGCAGCCGGCGGCCGCGCAGTTGAGTGTGTGTGTCGGGCCTGTCCTGAGTGGAATCGAAGGGTTGAGCGTTCATGGTGTACTCCTTTTACACGTACTGCGTCCTGCGTATTGCGTACTGCGTAACGGTGAGACGGAATACGCAGTACGCAATACGTTTCATCTCTCACCTTGCCGGCCCGTCAGCCATCCCAGCACCAGCCCGTAAATCCCATGCGCCACGGCCCAATGTACCAATGGGATCTTCTGCAGCGGCGATTCCGCACCTGCCAGGAAAGCCGCCTCCGACACGACCAGCAATATCACGCCGTAGGCCAGGCCGGCCAGCCAGGCCGGCCGACCGACTCGGCGCCGGCGCGCAATCAGGTGCCACACTGCCCCGAACAGCGTGCCGTAGACAGCGGACACCGCCAGGTGCATCAGCGCCCCCGATACCGGCGAGGCCCCCTCCCCCGCAGCGAAGCGGCCGAGCACTGTCCCAGGTCCTTCTCCAGCTACCAGCCCGACCGCCACCACATAGGCGGCCATCAGGATGCCGGCAACCACGCCACCGAACAGGCCATCCACCGCCGCGTCGCCAACCGTCATCTCTTTTCGTACCAGGCGTCCGTTCTCTCTCATGGTGTTCCTCCTTTTCCAGCTTGTCGCTGATGGCTGGTAGCTGATGGCTGATGGTTAGTAGCGCGTCATCTGCCACCCGTCATCTGCCATTCGCCATCTGCTATCTGCCAATAGTATAGCAGGCGACCGTTACGAGATCGTTACGAAAAGCGTTACGGTGAGGGAATCGTTGCGTTTTCTTGCTGTTTGCGGTAGAATTATCAGTGTCCACACGCAACTACTCAGGCATAGAACCCTTGCCAAGGTTCGTAAGCAGATTTCAGGCTGGAGGTCTCCTCGCCAGTCAAGAATCAGAGCGTGAGCAGGCCGATCCGGAACCTTCGCAAGGGTAGCTGAGCAGTTACGCCATTTCGTATGGCTAGCGGCAAGCCTGTTTGTGGAGTGAGTTGGGATGGAGGTGAAGCCATGAGTGTAAGTATCGCACCCCCTGCAACCAGATTGATCACCGGCGAGGAATTGTTAGCTATGGGCGACATCGGCCCCTGTGAACTAATTGATGGGAGGATTGTCCATATGACACCGGCTGGAGGCGAACATGGCGTCGTAGAGTTTGACCTGGGTCGCCATCTCGGCAACTTCGTCGCGGACCGTAGACTTGGCTGGGTGATGGGCGGCGAGGTCGGCATCTACACACGCCGGAACCCCGACCGGGTTCGTGGGGCAGATGTGGTTTTCATTTCCAGGGACCGTCTGCCTGAGCCCCCCAAAGGTTATCTGGAGGTGGCACCGGAGCTGGTTGTCGAGGTAATGTCCCCCAACGATCGCTGGCAGAGTGTTCAGGATAAAATGGAGGAGTATTTCGCCATCGGCGTGCAGTGGGTGTGGATTGTACAGCCGGCGAATCGCACCGTGCTGGTTTACCGTTCCATCACCGAGTTGCAGAAATTCGGTGAGGAAGACACCCTGAATGGCGAGGGTGTGTTGGAGGGGTTCGCGCTGCCGGTGGCGAGCCTGTTTGTGGAGTAAGTCAACTTGCGTTAGCACGCTCCACGTTGGAACGTTGGCACGTTCATTTAGTTTCTGCGCATCCCTAATCGTTATCCCTAATAGAGGGGTGGTCACTTGCCTCAATTAGACCTGTTTCTGCTAGGATCGCCGCGCATTGAGCGCCAGGGTATGCCGGTCAAAGTGGACACCCGTAAGGCTATCGCACTCCTGGCCTACCTGGCAGTGACTGGCGAGAAGCACAGCCGCGATGCGCTGGCCACGTTGCTCTGGCCGGAATATGACCAGACCCGGGCGCGTGCCAATTTGCGGCGCACCCTTTCGACGCTAAATAAAGCTCTCCCTGGAGACTGGTTGGCCGCCGACCGGGAGACCGTCGGTCTGGTGCGGGCAGACGGCTTCTGGCTGGACGTGGACGAGTTCCACCGCCGGCTGGCGACATGTGCAGCCCATGGCCACTCGACCGCCGATGTGTGTCCGGCCTGCATCCCCCCGCTGGCCAGGGCAGTCGCGCTGTATCGCGGCGGCTTCCTGGCCGGTTTCACGCTACGTGACAGTCCCGAGTTTGACAATTGGCAGTTCTTTCGAGCAGACACTCTGCGGCGCGAGCTGGCAGATACGCTGGAGAAATTGGTGCGCGGTCACAGCAGCCAGGGCGAGTTCGAGCCGGCCATCGACTATGCCCATCGCTGGCTGGCCATCGACCCCTTACATGAGCCGGCTCATCGTCATCTGATGCAGTTGTTCGCCTGGGCCGGCCAGCGGAATGCTGCCCTGCGCCAGTACCGGGAATGTATGCGCATACTGGAGAACGAACTGGGCGTACCCCCACTGGAGGAGACCACCCAACTCTACGAAGCCATCAAGGAGCAGAGG
>JBHIAO010000616.1:0-3394 GCA_046758565.1 Anaerolineae bacterium | reverse complement strand
GCCGGCAGCCTCCATATATGGGTGGCATGTGACGACAGCCACCATACGTCGGGGGACTGTGGCGACAACCGCCATAAATTGGAGGCTTACTTCGACAACCACCGTAAGTGGGCGGCATGTTCCGAAACATAGTCTCTCTCCTTCGTGTTCTGGAGCAGATCCGATCAAGGTGCCCCCTGACTCTGAATGGAAGGCACGAGCTTCTGATTCTATAACAGTATAGCCATTGGGCGACGCTTCAGGAGCGCGATCCCATAAATGTTACGTTAAGGTCATCTGAAAGGACTTCAGATGTTGTGCCTTTTCAGGGGTGTTTATGCACCTCAATGGTGCCCTCATATTGATCCGCCAGGGTCCTCATAATCGTCTGCCCCAGTGCCTTGTGTTATGTATTATTCTGCCAGCGTGAGCATCGACCCAAACGGTTGGACTTCGTGACTCCAGTTAGTCGCACAATCATGGAAAGTCTGCGACGTACGAAGTCGCGCCGCTAAGGGGGAAAGCGGCCACAGGACCGTCAGTCATTCAGTGCCGCCATATGCCGCCGCAGGCTGTTGTCGGAGCGACGTATGGACTCTGTGGCGTCATCGGCCGGTTGGCACCGCGGGGGGGTAGGAGGGATTTGTCTAGCAGGGGCGCCGGCTCGCCTGGATGACGCGACGCCTGCATCTTGTCAAGGAATTCGGGCGGTGAGAACCTTTCATTCTTGTCGTCTCTCATTTCTCACTGCCAGGCGAGCCACAGTGATCGCAAACGTGAACTTGACAGAGACGACTTGCACAATCTCGATTGTCTAAAACGCGGAGAGGTGGTACAAGATACTTCCGTCATGTCTCAGCCAGGTTAAAACTCGGTAAAAAGCACCGCGTGACTTGGTCAGCGGTGAAAGGCGATTATGGAACTACAGCTCTCCACCCCCCAGGATTGCCTCGTAGAGAGCCGTCGTTTCGGGCATTGGATCGATATCCAGATCCTCCTCCAGGAAAGCCTTGAGTTTCTGATAGTGTTTCACCGCTGCCGCTCGTTGGCCGAGCTCGACGTGGACTCGCATAATCTCCCGATGGATTTCTTCCTGGTAAGGGTCGTCGGCTACGATTCTTTCGTATAGCGGCAGCGCATCCTCAGCCTTACCGTTCTGGCAGTAATACTCGGCTAGGTGTGCCAATGCTTCGAAGAGTTGGCGTTGAAGTTCTTCACGTTGAAAGAAGGGCCAGTCAGAATAAAACTCGTCCAGATAGTTGCCTCTCGCCAGTTCGATGGCTTTGACGTACAGCGATGCGCGTTCATCGGCGGATTCTGTGTTCTTGGCTTCCTCAATTAATGCCTGGAAAGCATCGACATCGAACCAGTAGCTGAGCTCAGGGTTGATCATATAGACGCCGTTCTTGAACAGAATGCAGTCCTGCCTTTGCAGCGCCCGACGCAGGCGGTAGTTGGTTGAGTGAAAGGCGCTGCTGGCCTTGGCCGGCGTCGTTTCGGGCCAGAAAACTCCCAGAATCTTGTCCTTCCGGACCCCGTCAGGATGGGCTAGCAGGTAGAAAAATAGCTCCTTGGTGGTAGCCGAATCCCACTGTTTTTTCGTGATCGGTTCGCCATACAGCCACACCTGAGCTTGTCCAAAGGCTTGAATTCGCAGCGGCGGTTCGGTTTCTGAAGAAATGGTCTCGACATCCGTCTCCGGTCGTCTTTCTGGGACCTCTTCTCCCAGATGCTCGAGAATGCGAGCCAGCCGGCCATTGCCAACCTGTTGCGCGACAGCCTGCTTGTACAGTTCAACAGAGCGTCTGCCCTCTGAAATGAGGAAATAGTCGTATCCCAGCTC
The DNA here is from genome assembly GCA_046758565.1 of Anaerolineae bacterium. GTDB lineage: Bacteria > Chloroflexota > Anaerolineae > Epilineales > JAANWY01 > JBHIAO01. The sequence goes on along the minus strand of JBHIAO010000616.1, from coordinate 1,572 downwards.
ATCGGCCAGGTCGACGACTTCCTGCAAACAGTTAATCGCGTCCGACGAGCAGGTTTTCTCGAACAGGGCCTGTGCCAAATGCAGGACGGCAATAGCCAGCTCACGCTTTGCGCCACACGCGTTGAAATGGTCCCGGGCTTCCGTGAAGTGCTGGACAGCCATGTCCAGCTCCGACCGGGTGTGGGACAGCACGCCCAGGGCATCTCGAGATAGCCCAATGTCGTATGCGGAACCATACTGTTCACCCAGGTTGAGTGCCTCAGTAACACACGTCCATGCCCGATTGTCGTCTCCCAATGTGCAATGGGTGAGCCCCATCGCGGTCAGTACATAAATGATGATTGACTCCTCACGGATATCCTCGGCCACCCGCAACGCCTGCTTATAGCGGCTGAGCGCCTGGTCGTACATTGCCACAGAACGTGCGATGTCCCCGAGGCCGGCCAGCACAGCCGCCTCAGCTCGCGCATATTGAGCTTTTCGGGCCTGTATCAAGGCTTCTTCCAGGAGCTCGCGTGCTGTCTCGTAGGCGCCTTGGTAGTATAAAGCGCAGCCCATACCGTTCAGTGTTTCACTGATCCTGGCACAGTTGGCCGTCTCACGCCAGTGGCGGAGGGCCGGCCGATAATGTGTAGATGCGCGTGCCAGGTCGCCGGCTCGCAGATACGTCGTCGCTAGATCGTGGCGCACGCTGGCGATGTGATAGGCTTCTCCTCGGGCTTCGTAAAGATGAAGTGCCTGCGTCAGTTGCTCAGCGCTGTCAGACAGCTTGCCGAGAATCCCGTACACGATGCCGATGTTCCGATACGCCTGTGCCGCGACCGGAGAATTGCTATAGTGGAATCCCAATTCTGGAGAATCAGTGCAGTCCAGTAGTTCCAATGCCTGCTCACACAGATCAATCGCTTCCTCGTAGCGGCCCTGTATACGCAGCGCCACGCTCTTGATCGTCAGTGCTTCGGCCTGGTGCTCGGTTTCCCCCTGGGCCTGGAACATTTCAGAAGCGCGATCCAGTTTGCGGATAGCGTCTGTGAGGCGGCCGACTTGAATCCACACCTTAGCCTGATGAGTCATCAGACGCGGCTGCTTCAAGAGAATATCCCATGGCAGCGCATCAATCCACCGCGCCAACGTGGTCCAACGGCCCGTGTTGAATGTCTCGTCTGCCACCGACTCGATAATCTCAGCCGCCTCTTCGTAGGCTTCCGCTTCCAGGTAATGTTGGATGGCTGGTGCCAGTTCGGATCTACGTGTAAACAATTGGGCTGCCTGCAGATTCAGTTCACGATGGCGCTGTGGGTCTGTGCTTCGTAGACGAGAGAGCAAGAACCCTCGGAACAACTGGTGCAATCGATACCACTCTCCAGGGCCTTCGAGGCGGAAGACGAACAGATTCTGAGATTCGAGAAAGTACAACCTCTCTCTAGCGCTTTCGGTGCCGAGAAGCTCGTCGCAAAGGGCCGGGCTCATCTGGTCCAAGATGGCAGAATGAAGCAGGAACTCCTGAACGTCGTCTGGCTGTTGTCCGAATACCTCGGTTGCCAGATACTCGAAGACCTGGGATTCGCCGTG
>JBHIAO010000615.1:0-3400 GCA_046758565.1 Anaerolineae bacterium | reverse complement strand
CACTGAATGGACAAGGAGGCGTGGAATGCGTAACTGGCAATGGATCTCTTCACTACTCCTGGCCTTGACCTTCGCCGTTGCTGTCACCTACCTGGCCGTGCCCACAGCCAGTTCCCAGGGCGTGATCCTGGTCGCCAAACGGATGGTGGGTGACTTGCCGGTGGAGGACCCTAATGCAGCCCAGTGGCAACAGACTCAGCCTATCGAGGTGCCTCTGAGTGCTCAGATCGTGGCCAAGCCTCGCTGGTACGAGACCAAGATCAAATCTGTTACTGCGCGGGCGCTGCACAACGACCAGCAACTGGCCATCCTATTGGAGTGGGTCGACCTCACCCAGGACACCCGCGCCCTCAAGTCCGAGGAGTTCCGGGATGCGGCGGCCATCGAGTTCTCCCTGGTGGACGGCAAGCCCTTCTTCTGCATGGGCCAGCAGGATGGCGAGGTTAACATCTGGCACTGGAAAGCGGATTGGGAAGCTGACCTGGCGGGGTTCCAGGACCTGCAGCAGGTATACGCGGGGATGGTCTGGGACTACTACCCGTTCAGCCAGGCGGAGCCCAACGTTATCGCCGCCGCGGCCCAGACGGAACCCATCTTCATCACCGGCTGGGGAGCCGGCAGCCTGCTCTCCAACCCTGAGCGCCCGGCCACATCGGTGGAAGACTTGAACGCCGGTATGTTCGGCACCCTCACCGCCCAGCCGGCCGAGGGACAGAATGTGCGCGGCAAGGGCGTCTACGCCGATGGGGCCTGGCGCGCCATCTTCTACCGCGACCTCACGTCGCCGGAGGCAGACGACATGCAGTTCGAAGTAGGCAGGTTCATGCCCATCGCCTTTGCTGCCTGGGACGGGGCCAACGGCGAGCGGGACGGGCAGAAATCGGTCTCGTCGTGGTACTTCCTGCGGCTGGAGTCCCCGGCCAGCTACACGGCGTACATCGCCGCTGTGCTTGCCATCCTGGTAGTGGGCGGGTTGGAATTCGTCTGGCTGCGCCGGCGAACGTGACACGTGAAAACGTGAAACATGAAACTCTCCTCTTTACCCTGACCGCTGTGGCCGGCCTGGATCTGGCCATCAACCGCACTCTGACCCGGATAGCCATCTTCATGCCAAAGAAGGGGGTGCTGATCGTCGCCTACCAGGGGCTGGTTACTCTAGGTAACCTGCTTTTCAACCTGGCTGCGCTGCTCACCCTGGTGGCTTTGGCCATCGCCGTGCACGAGTGGCTGCGGGCGGCTCAGGCTGGCTCTCGGTCTGCAGCCGTGGCCGCCTTTGCTCTAGCGTCCCTGGGCGTGCTGAGCCTGCTCTTCCTCCTTGTCCCTGCCGACTCACTCCTCACGCTTCTCTACCAGACACTGGTTTTCGTAGCGCTGGTGGCGCTGGTCGCGACCGCCGACCGCCGACCGCCGACGGCCTTCGGCTTGACCAACGATCAACGACCAACGACCAACGCTCGTCCTGAGCCAAGTCGAGGGGTTCGTCGTTCGTCGTTGGTCATTGGTCAGCGAGCAGAGCGAGCCCTGGCGGTCATCCCACTGGCCCTCCTGGCTGGCACCTTTGCGTGCGTAACCTACTTCAAAGCCATCCATGCCTTCTACGAAATCTTCGGGCTGAGAACGACCCCGCCGGCTGCGCAGACCGCCTTTCACCTTGGCGAACTTCTGGCCGTGCTGGCCCCCCTTGCGGTAACCATGACCCTTCTTCATCAATCACGCATCACGCATCACGCATCACGCGTCACGTTTCACGCATCACGCATCACGCATCACGCATCACGTTTCACGCGACGGGGGTCACTCCTGGCCATCTGTTCGCTGGCCGCCGGGGGGCTGTTCACCCTGGCCTACTTGCTCAACCCCCGCCTCACGGCCATCATCGCCACCTGGTCCCTGGGCTTCAGCCTGTATCTACCCTTTCCCGCCTATACGCTTGCGCTGGCTTGCGCCATCTACAGTGTGGGCCGGCTGATCCGGCAGCACCAAGCCATGGGTTACGGTCTGGCCCTGATATTCATCGCCGGCTATACCACCCAGTTGAGCTCCCAGGTGTTGCTGAGTCTGCTGGGTTTTGCCCTGCTGTCCGCCGCCCTTGAGCACAGGAGTTGGGGAGCGGGGGAGCCGAGGAGCAAGTGAGCGGAGGTGGAGCAGCGCAGAGAAGTGGTTGAGCAAGGGAGAAGCATGATATGAGAGAACTATCCGGACAGGCGACCCTGACAGGCCAAATCGATACCCGGGCCCAGTCTCTGCCAAACGCTTTCATCCAGTGGCAGCTTGACACGCGGCGAGCCATGCTGGAGGCCATTCGCGCCGGCCGCCATCCGCGCCGCTTCGCCGCCCACCTGCCGGTGATGATCACGTTCAATGGCGACGGCGCTTTCCCGGTACGCGTTGCCACCAAGGGGGCGGGCCTCACCCCCCGGGATGAAGTCCTGGAACGGTACATCGCGCGCCTGGAAGAGACCCTGACCCGCTGTGAGAGCCGCCCCTGGGAGGAAACCCTCTCCGACCGGGTGGCCGCCGTCCAGGCCCTGCTGGACCACCCCGAAGACATGGATCCCCGCCGACTGGGCTTCCTGGAAATCTTCCAGGGCGGCACATACACCAACCTGCAACGCGACCCACGAGTGGTTCTCCACTACACCGGCGACGGCCCCGACTATCCCAGCTTCCAGATCAACGGCCACGCCGAAATCCTGGGCCCCGACGACCCCCACTACCGGTACATCGCCCTGGCACGCCGCATCTTCGAGGTGGCCCCCTTCCACCTGCCGCAGCCCGGCTACGCTGCCGGCTATCTGGTCTGGGTGCAGGAAGCACTGGACAAGACCCCCCATTCGTTGTATGGCCGCCGACCGCCGCGTTTGAGCTGGGGAGCAGAGGAACCCGTGGGAACTCAGGGGAACTCAGGGGAACTCAGGGGAACTGGGGGAAGCTCCCACGAGTTCCCAGAAGTTCCTACGAGTTCCCGTGCTTCCGAATCGGCGGCCGTCACCTTCCGCGAAGTCCTGGTTCCCCTGGACAACTCCACCTACAGCACTTGGGCGATGGAGATCGCCCTTCAGATTGCGGGGACCTTCCGTTCCACGGTAGTGGGCAACCACGTCTACGCCGCCCGGCTGCACGACCGGCGCTTCCAGGACATGGAGCCGGGGCTGCCGGAGGAGTACCAGGAACCCACCACCCTGGCCCACCAGCGAGCGCTGCACGACACCCTCATCGAGAAGGGGCTGAAGCTCATCTCCGACTCCTACCTAGAGCAGCTTAAGGCGCAGTGTCAGCAGGCCGGCCTGACTTTCGTGGGCAAGACGCCGGAGGGGAAGAACTACACCGAGCTGGTGCGGGACATTGAGACTAGCCGCTACGACCTGGTGGTGATGGGTGCGAGGGGGCAGGGGAGCAG
>JBHIAO010000614.1:0-3405 GCA_046758565.1 Anaerolineae bacterium | reverse complement strand
ACATCGATGCGGTCGTAGAAGTGTGGCCCCACCATCTCAAACAGTGTCTCGACGAGCTCAGATGGACTCTTCTCCATCTGCACCATGAGGTCCAGCAAGTACAGATTAGCCAGGATGCCGTCGCGCTCTGGCAGGCCCTGGAAGGCGAAGCCCCCGCTCTCCTCGCCACCGATCATGGCATTGGTCTCTAACATCTTTGGGCCGACATGCTTGAAGCCGACGCCTGTCTCGTGCACATGCACGCCAAATTGCCGGCCCAGTTTGTCTAGCATCGTCGTCGTCGACAACGTCTTGACGATGGAGTCTCGCTGATTCCGCACGCGCAGGAGGTACATCGCCAGCAAGCCATAGACCCGCAGTTGATCGACGAAGTTGCCCTTCTCATCAGCGAAACCAACCCGATCGGCGTCGCCGTCGGTGGCAATGCCGGCATCGGCCCCCATGCCGACCACGGTTCTCAGCAGCACGTCGATGTTGGGCGGAATCGGTTCGGGCCGGCCCATCTCGGGGAAGATGGGGTTACGATCGCCGTGGATTGTGTGAATAGTTGTCGAGCCTCCGTCGAGGAGGCGGTCGAGCCAGCTAGCACCAGAGCCCCACATGGCATCGTAGACCACGCTGAGGCCGGCCTGCTTGATAGGCTCCAGGTCCAGATATTGCTTGAGGTACTCGATGTAGGCTGGCGCGGGATCAAAGGTCTCGACCAGCTCTTCGTCCCTGGCAACTTCCAGGGACATGCGTTTGACGCTGTCCAGCGAGTCCGGAATTCGAGCCTCGATCTGCTTCAAACCTGCGGGGTCAACGGCGGCCCCACGGTGATCGCGGACCTTGAAGCCATTGTCCGTCGGCGGGTTGTGGCTGGCAGTGATATTGATGGCGCCGGCGGCCTGCTTGTCCAGCACCGAGAACGAAATCACCGGCGTGGGCGTCGCATCGTGCGTCAGGAAGACATGGATGCCATTGCCAGCCAACACTTCGGCCGAAGCAGCGGCGAAGTGCTCGGAACCGAAGCGCCGGTCGTAGCCGATAACGACACCACGCCTGGCCATGCCGGCGTCTTCACGAAAATAGTCGGCAACGGCCTGGGACACGCGGCGAACATTGCCAAACGTGTAGTCCTCGGCGATCATGCCGCGCCAGCCGTCAGTGCCGAACTTGATATCATCAGCAGCCATTTTTCCTGGACAATTCCTCAAACACCGTCCTGAGCCTATCAAAGAGCTCGGGACGTCGCCTGGGTGAGCGGGAACGGTTCCCACGTCTAAACGACGTGGGTCTTGTCAGGCGTAGATCCGGCGCGGGTCTGTCCGCAACAACTCCAGATCCGCCTCAACCATCATCTGAATCATTTCTTCGAATGTGACGGTGGGCTCCCAACCCAGGATTTCTTTGGCCTTCGTCGCATCGCCGACCAGCATATCGACGTCAGCCGGCCGGAGGAACTTCGGATCGATGTACACGTGGTCTTCCCAATTCAATCCCAGGGTGCCGAAGGCCACTTCACACAGCCGGCGCACGGAATACGTCTCCCCCGTCGCAATCACGAAGTCCTGCGGCTCGTCCTGCTGAAGCATGAGCCACATGGCGCGCACGTAGTCCGGCGTCCAGCCCCAGTCCCGCTGGCTCTCCAGGTTGCCCAGTCCCAATCGGTCGGTCATGCCAAGCTTGATCCGGGCTACGTTGTAGGTCACCTTGCGAGTGACGAACTCTAGCCCCCTACGCTCGCTTTCGTGGTTGAACAGTATACCTGAGACAGCAAAGAGGTCGTAGGACTCCCGGTAGTTCACCGTGATCCAGTGGCCGTAGACCTTAGCCACGCCGTACGGACTCCGGGGGTAGAAGGGTGTCTTCTCGTTTTGGGGCACCTCCCGCACCTTGCCAAACATTTCAGAGGAGCTAGCCTGATAGAATTTGGTCGCTGAATTGACCGTGCGGACAGCATCCAGCAATCTCGTAACCCCGAGAGCCGTCGCTTCGCCAGTGAGCACCGGCTGCTTCCACGACGTGGGAACGAAAGACTGGGCCGCCAGGTTGTAGACTTCGTCGGGCCGATGCTCTTTCAGAATGTCGATCAAGGAGACCTGATCCAGCAGATCGCCCTGCACCAGCGTGACCCGATCCTGAATGCGGTGGATGCGATCGAAGTTCACGGTGCTGGACCGCCGGACCATGCCAATGACCTCGTATCCAATATCCAGCAGGTACTCAGCCAGGTACGATCCGTCCTGACCCGTGATCCCGGTGACAAGTGCCTTGGGCATTCGATGTGACTCCTTCACCCTGTTGGTCTTGTAGTCAAGCAGTCTCATAGTCGGGTAGTCCATTGTCGTATAGTCAGGTGGTCTTGTGGTCTGGTAACCGGGTAGTCTAACTGGTCTCGTAATGGGACTATCCGACTACCCGACTACTTGACTACCCGACTACTTGACTACCCGACGCCAATAGTTCAGCACGCTGTGCAGGCTCTCGCGGAAAGCGATTTGTGGTGCCCAACCAGTCTGCATGCGGAATTTGGTAACGTCGCAGACGACCACGGGCACATCCGAGGGACGTATCCGGGACGGGTCCTGTTCCACAGTAACTTGCGCCGTGCTGAGATCGAGCAAGATGTCCAAGAGTTGGCGGATGGAATGGGCCTCGCCGGCCCCGATGTTGTACACTTCGCCGGCTTCACCCCGCTCCAGCGCCAGAAAGTAGGCGCGCACCATGTCGCGCACGTCAGTGAAATCGCGCTCCGTCTCCAGGTTGCCCACCCGAACTACGGGCGGCCGCACGCCGGCCTCGATCTCAGCCAGTTGCCGGGCGAAAGCCGCCGCCACAAACTCCGGGCGTTGGCGAAGACCGATATGGTTGAACGGTCGAACCCGGACGACGAAAAGATGGTCATTCAAGTGATACTGCAAGCCCAGCATGTCCTGGGCTACCTTGCTCACGGCGTACGGACTGGCCGGCCGCAGTGGCGTGTCCTCGTCGATGGGTAAATCATCGGGTGTGATGAAGCCATACTCTTCGTTCGAAGCAACGATCAAAACTCGCGGTGTCAGGTTCGCTGCCAAAATAGCTTCCAGCAGGTTGACCTGGCTGCGGACGTTAATTTCGAAGGTCCGCCAGGGATCATCCCAGGAAGCCGGCACGTAAGATTGGCCGGCCAAATGATAGACGCGATCCGGTCGCACCTCCCGGAGCAAGTCTTTGACTGCCTCAGGTTCCCGCAGATCGACGCGTCGCAGGCTGAGTTGATCACACAGGTGGCGAACATTATACTCGTTGTGGTGAAGGGTCCCCCAGACTTCCCAGTCGGTCCCCGCCAGGAGATACTCGGCCAGGTGGCTGCCGGCAAAGCCGGCGATGCCCGTGATCAACGCCCGCAATACGCCATTTCCTTTCGACAGGCTCAAGACAAGC
>JBHIAO010000613.1:0-3414 GCA_046758565.1 Anaerolineae bacterium | reverse complement strand
TTCCGGACTATGCCGGACGAAACGGCGTTCGTCGCAGCAGTTAGCCGATTGACGCTGATTCCACCCGGCATAGTCTGACGCTCTTTTCCGAGATATTAACGATCTTCTCTGACACACTGAATGCGAAAGGAGGAGATCGTTATGAATGGATTTTTCAAGAACGTCAAAAAAATTGAGCGTATGAAGGGAGGCCCTCTGGGGTCTTACCTTGACTCGTACGCTGCACAGTTGCATGCCGAAGGATATGCGAGACGATCCGCGCGCGTGCAGATTCGGCTCATTGCTGACTTCAGTCGATGGCTGGGTCAAAAGGCTATCCCACCCAACGCGATAGTCATTCAACACACAGCGGATTATTTGTGCCACCGCAAGCGACGCGGTTATCGGCCGACGCGCGGACATCCGGCCGCGCTAACACGTTTGTTGAAACTGCTCCGTGAGCAAGGGGTGATCGCTCGGGAACTGCCACAGGCGACCACCACGCCGAGCGAGCGCTGGGTGGAGGAATTCGAGTTCTACTTGCAGAAGGAGCGAGCACTCAGTCTCGTCACCCGGATTAACTACCGGGGCTTCATTCAGCAGTTTCTGACCTCGCGATTTGGGAGCGGCCCGATTGAACTCTCGGCGCTGTGTGCCACGGACGTCACTGGATTCGTGTGGCGTCAGGCAGCACACCTACGCAGCGTGCGAGTTCAGAAGATGACCACCGCACTGCGCTCTTTCCTACGATTCGCCCGCTATCGTGGCGCCATTAGTTCAGATCTGGCCGCCTGCGTCCCCTCCGTAGCGAGTTGGTCCTTATCGGCACTGCCGCGATCGCTTCCACCTGCACAGGTAGAAGAGGTACTGGCCCACTGCAACCGACAGACACCCATCGGCCGTCGCGATTACGCGATTCTGCTCCTGCTGGCGCGGCTTGGCCTACGTTCCGGAGAAGTGGCCCGCCTCACTCTGGAGGACATCGATTGGGATAACGGCTACCTGACCGTGCAGGGCAAGAAGGGCCGATCCTCTCAGTTACCCTTGCCCGCAGAGGTAGGGGAGGCCATTGCCGACTACGTGAAGAATGGGCGACCGCACGTGTTGTCAAACCGGCAAGTGTTCCTGCGGGGTCAAGCTCCAGTGGTCGGCTTCAAGGACCAGCGAGTGGTGGGAGCTGTGGTCAGACGTGCTCTGGCTCGAGCGGGGATTGATTCGCCACGAAAAGGAGCCCATCAGTTTCGCCACACGCTGGCAACCGAGATGCTCAAACAAGGCGCTTCTTTGGCTGAGATTGGAGAACTGCTGCGGCACCAGAAGCTAAAGACCACGGCCATTTATGCCAAGGTCGACCTGATGGCCCTTCGTACACTGGCCTTGCCGTGGCCAGGAGGTGTCAAATGAATAACCTTCAGAAAGCCGTTCAGGATTACCTGGGGATGCGACGCGCCCTGGGCTACAAATTGCACCAGGCGGGCACGCTGTTGCCGAACTTCATCTCTTTTCTGGAACGGCAAGGCGCCTCCTATATCACGATCCCGCTGGCGCTCCAATGGGCCCAACAGAATCCTGCCGGGCGACCGGCCCGGTGGGCCCAGCGATTGACTTGTGTCCGTGGCTTTGCCCGTCACTGGAGTGCCACGGACCCGCGAACAGAGATCCCACCGTGGGGCTTGCTGCCGCATCGCCCCGCTCGGGCACGACCGTACTTGTTTACGGACGAAGAGATCCGGCTGTTGCTCGAAGCCGCACGACGGTTGGGTGGACTGCCAGGCCTGACTTACCACTGTCTGTTTGGATTATTGTCGGTGACCGGCATGCGCATCGGCGAGGCACTCCATCTGCGGTGCGAAGATGTAGATTGGGCGCAAGGTGTTTTGATGCTTCGTGGGACCAAGTTCGGGAAGACCCGCCTGGTACCGGTGCATCCTTCGACCCAGCAGATTCTTTCCGAGTATGCAGAACGTCGCGACCGTGTTTTTGCCCGACAACTCGACTACTTCTTCGTTTCACAACGAGGGAATCGCCTGGGTGTCGCTCAGGTGCGGCACACCTTTCACGCGCTGTGCCGACAAATCGGGCTGCGCGGACCGAACGACAGCCACGGCCCGCGTCTGCACGACTTTCGTCACCGGTTCGCAGTCCGAACCCTGGTCGAGTGGTACCGTTCGGGTCAGGATGCGGAGCGCCGTCTGCCGATCTTGTCTACTTATTTGGGTCACGTTGAGGTGAGTGACACGTACTGGTATCTCAGCACCTGCCCAGAACTGATGGGTTTGGCTGTGAAGCGCCTGGAAGAGCGCTGGGAGGTGGCATCATGAAGACCACCAGTTTTGCCGTGCTGCTGGAGAAATTTTTCACTGACCGATTAATGCGTCAGCGTCAAGCCAGCCCACACACGATCAGTTCCTATCGCGACACCTTCCGGCTGCTTCTGGAATTCGCGCAACGACACTTGCACAAGGAGCCCTGCCGCCTGGCGCTGGAGGACATCGATGCGCCGTTGGTGGCTGTGTTTCTCGACGACTTAGAAACCAGCCGCGGCGTCAGTGCGCGCAGCCGTAATCTTCGTCTGACGGCGATTCGCTCTTTCTTCCACTATGCGGCCTACGAGGAGCCGACTCACGCCTCCCAGATTCAGCGGGTACTGGCGATTTCCGGAAAGCGTTATGCGCGAGCTTTGATTCAGTTCCTTGATCGCTCCGAGATCGACGCCCTATTAGCCGCCCCAGACCAACGGACGTGGTTCGGTCGGCGTGATCATGCCTTGTTGCTGCTGGCCCTTCAGAGCGGGTTGCGCTTATCCGAACTAACGGGATTGCAGCGTCACGACGTGCACCTGGGGACAGGCGCCCATGTTCGTTGTCTGGGCAAGGGTCGTAAAGAGCGCTGCACACCGCTGGCGAAGCAAACCGTCGGTGTGTTGAAAAAATGGCTGCAGGAACCCGCTCCAGGTGCCGGCCAATGGCTGTTTCCCAATGCGCGCGGCGGTCGCCTCAGCGCCGATGCCGTGCAGGATCTTCTGGCCAAGTACGTGGCGGTCGCCAGCCGGAGTTGCGCTTCGTTACGAAAGAAGCGCATCACGCCGCACGTATTGCGCCACACCATGGCTATGGAGTTACTGCAGGCTGGAGTCGACCGGTCAGTCATTGCCCTCTGGCTGGGACACGAATCAGTCGAAACTACCCAGATATACCTGGATGCCAACCTCGCCTTAAAGGAGCAGATCTTGAGCAAGACCAGCCCTCTTGTCGGCAAGCTCCGTCGTTTTCGCGCCGACGACCAGTTGGTCGCCTTCCTCAAGAGCCTCTAAGTGCAGGAAAGACTATGCCGGGTCGCAGCTGAGACGTAGCCGCATAAGTTCCTTTGCTAAAACACGTTCGAGATATTTGTCTTACCTGGCCCGGCATAGTCCGGAATCCGGCATAGTGGGGA
>JBHIAO010000612.1:0-3421 GCA_046758565.1 Anaerolineae bacterium | reverse complement strand
GGCTCGAAGGCCACCGGGGTGGCGCGGTCAGGAGACCGGCCACAGCATGGTAGCGGGGTGGCGCGGTCAGGAGACCGGCCACAGCATGGCGTTATCGAGGTGGTGGACATTTCGTACCATTTCGATGGTGAGCCGGCGCTGGAACATGCGACACTGCAAGTCCACCAGGGTGAGTGTCTGGCACTGGCGGGGGCCAACGGCTCGGGCAAGACGACGCTCATCAAGCACTTAAACGGGCTTTACAGGCCCGATCGGGGTCAAGTCATGGTGCTAGGTAGGGACACACACTACGTGCCAACCTCAGAACTCGCTCGGTATGTGGGACTGGTGTTTCAGAATCCCAACGATCAGTTCTTCCGCAGCACGGTGCACGATGAGATCATGGCCGGCCCTCAGGCTGTGGGCTTTTCCGATCCGAAGTGGTACGACGCATTGCTGGATCTGTTTGGATTGCAGCCGTACCTGGGACGCTCGCCGTACCGGCTCAGCGAAGGTGAGAAGAAGCGCGTTGCCTTTGCCTCGGCGCTGGCGACACGTCCCGAGATCATCGTGCTGGATGAGCCCACGACGGGGCAGGATCGACATTTTCGAGAGTCGCTGCACGATTTGTTGGACAAATTGAGGCACCGCGGTCAAACCATCGTGCTGGTTACCCACGATCTGGAGTTCGCGTCGGCAGTGGCCGACCGATGGGCGGTGATGGCCGGCGGCCGGGTCATCGCCAACGGCGATCCGGACGCGATCATGGCCGATACTGAGGTGATGGAACCCGCGTCGCTACAGCCTACCGAGGAATTCCGCCTGCGTCAGGCGCTCAGCGAGCGAAGCCAGCCGACGAATGAATTCGCCCCTTCGACGGGCTGACGTAATGTTGGATCCGCGAACGAAGCTGCTCCTCGCCGTCGTCTACACCGCGCTTCTCATCAAGGCCGGCAGCATCCCGTGGCTGGTGGCCGGCCTGTCCCTGTTGGCGGGGTTCGTGCTGGTCCTCGGACTAGCGCGGGAGTGGCTCCGGCATCTGCGGCTCGTCCTGGTGATGACAGCCATCGTGGTGGCCATCTCCTGGCTGTCTTTCGATCTGACGGTGGCGACCATGGCCGGCCTGCGGCTGATCGCCATCGTCTCAACGTTCTTCGTGTTCTTCCAGACGACATTGCCAGAAGATCTGGGCAATGCTCTGGTGAAAATGGGTGTCCCATACGCCTTCGCCTTCATTCTGACCAGCTCGATGCAGTTCGTGCCGGTGGTTTCCCGGAAGTTCCAGAACGTCATGGACGCCCAGCGCTCGCGGGGCATCCGGCTGGAGCGCGATGTGGCCAGTCTGCGGAACTATCCGGCTCTGCTGGCGCCACTGCTCATCCAGTCTTTCAAGCTGTCCGACGAACTGGCCGAGGCCATGGAGTCGCGGGGTTTTGGCCGGCCGGGGCGTACCTTCATGCGGGATTATCGACTGCGGGCTGTGGATTGGGGTGTGGTGGTGGGGGCGGTGGTGGTGCTGGCAGGGATCATCTTGGTTCGGTAGGAAGAGTGTGGATATTAGATATTGGATATTGGGGATCGGAGATTTGGGAGGAGAGTGATGAAGAAGGTGCTGACGATTGCGGGGTCGGATTCGGGCGGCGGGGCCGGCATTCAGGCGGATTTGAAGGCCTTTGCCGCCCGCGGGGTGTACGGGATGAGTGCGCTGACCGCCATTACCGCCCAGAACACGGTGGGTGTGCAGGGCGTGTTTGAGCTGCCGGCTGAGTTCGTGGGTCAGCAGATCGATTCGGTGATGAGCGACATTGGCGCCGATGCGTGGAAGACGGGGATGCTGTCGAATGCCGATATCATCCACGTGGTGGCTGACCGGGCGCGGCGCTACAATGTCGAGCGCCTGGTGATCGATCCGGTCATGGTGGCCAAGAGTGGCGATTCGCTGCTGCGGGAAGAGGCTCGGGATGCGCTGGTCGAAGAGCTGGTCCCTCTGGCGTACGTCATCACGCCCAACCACCACGAGGCTCAGGTTCTCACCGGCCTCGAGATCTCCACAGTCGAGGACATGCGAGACGCGGCGGTTGCCATCCACGAGCTGGGGGCACGGTACCCCGTCGTTAAAGGTGGTCATCTTCCCGATTCGGAGCAGGCCATTGACGTGCTGTATAATGGTGCGGACTTCATCGAGTTCAAAGCACCACGTATCGAGACTAACAATACTCACGGCACGGGCTGCACCTTTGCCTCGGCCATCGCCGCCGAGCTGGCCAAGGGGCACAATGTGCAGGAAGCCGTGCGCATCGCCAAGGAGTATCTGACGGCTGTCCTGCGCGCCGCCGTAGGTCTCCACATCGGTGAGGGCCATGGGCCACTTAATCACTTCTTGGGCCGAGAGGTACAATTGGGGTAAAGGACGTCGCCGGCGCTGATTCCGATGGTAAACTCGCTGGTGGCGTTTCCGTTTGTGGTGCGGAGTGTGCTGCCGGCTTTGCGGGGGATCGATCCTCGCTATTGCCGGCCTATTCCAACGCCCGTTGGGCCTGCTCAGGTGTGAGTAACCTCCGGTCCTTCAGCACGTCAACAAGTGTTCGGAAATGCAGACTCCGCACTCCCGCTTGGTCGCAGAAGTTCGCCGCCTTGCGGTCGTGAGTAACGAAGACCAAATCCAGGCGGCGGCAGAGAGCGATTCCCTCTGCCTCTCCCAGCCCCAACTTGCGTGGCAGCGACGCGATGTAATCCCGATCCTCGTCCTCAACATCGAGAACCTGCAAATTCCCCTGCCCTACCAGAGAAGTGACTGCTTCGAGGTATTTCACACCAGCCTCTATGCCGGCTTCGATCTCGTGGTAGACCGCTGGCGCCAGGCAGCATCCACCAGAAAACACCTTGGGAAGCAGGTCGGCCTGCTGTACGCGCGCCAGACGCGATAACACATTCGCATCGAGGAGAACCGCCCGGCGACCTGGGTCAGGCGAGGACTTCATCGGCAAGTTCCTGCTGTCCCACCCTGTTGATCACCGCAGGTTCCATGGCAGGAATCATCTGCGCGCTCAGTAGCTCCTCGAACAGAAAGTAGTTCATCCCGGCCAGCTCGGCCGCCCGACCCAGGCTAATCTCCCCTGCCGTATATAGACGCATCGCTTCCTTCACCCGGGGGCCAAGTGTTCTGCGGCTGGCTCTGAATCGCAGAAAGTCGAGAAAGTCCACCAACTCTGGCAGAACCTCAGGGGGAAGTTCGTCCAGTATCTGGCGAATCGTTTGTCTGAGAGCCGTTGAACTCATAGGTGTCTCCCTTCAACCTTACAGAATCCAAAACCATGTCTCATCCAGGGCATCCACCTCTTCACCGTCACTGGCCCAACCCTGTACTTCTCCGCTCCTATGGATACTCGCCGGCCACTATTAGTACGGGAGAGGATGGAATTCAGTACTATTGTATCATACC
>JBHIAO010000611.1:0-3422 GCA_046758565.1 Anaerolineae bacterium | reverse complement strand
TGAATTCCTTGAGGCAGGGAATTCTTTACAAACAGAGCAAGTTTTCCTCACGGATGGAAAAACCTGTCCTGAGCCTGTCGAAGGGAACACGGATAAAAACA
The DNA here is from genome assembly GCA_046758565.1 of Anaerolineae bacterium. GTDB lineage: Bacteria > Chloroflexota > Anaerolineae > Epilineales > JAANWY01 > JBHIAO01. Next base: position 3,321 of record JBHIAO010000611.1, on the reverse strand, counting down.
GAGAAAGTCAGGTTCTATCCGTGTTTCTTGTCCACGACACAGCCCTGGCAGACGAAATCACGGACGACATCATAGACGACCCGGACGAATACCGCAAGGTCAACGCCTTCCTGCTGCCCGGGGAGGCCACCTGGGACTACATCCGCCGCAATGCGCGCGCCGACGACATCAAGATCAGGCTGGATCGGGCGATGGAGCGGCTGGAGGAGATGCACCCCCAGTTGCGTAGGGTGCTGTCCGAGATCTATGCTGCGATGCTCAGGGCCACAAGTCTGCCAAATGCTTCCGCCCGGCCGACATCGCCTGGCGTTCCAGAAATCGCTTCATGGTTGTCCATGGCGTAGGGTCAATCATCGTGGGCATCGGCAATGCTTCAGCATCCTCAAAGTAGGCCAGGGCACGAGTGGCGCTGACGGCAAAGGTACGCACGCGGGCGTATTTCGTGGCCGCCACTCCAAACAGGTCCTCAATCGGTACCTGTTGGAGAATGTAGTGCAGATCCACCAGATCTTTACGAGTGCCCCGGCCAATGATGGCTGCCAGCTTCATGGCGCCAATCTCTGCAACAGTGGCCACCGATACGCCCTCTACCAGGAGGGGCTGCTGCACCAGAGGGTAGGGGTGGAGATCAAAGAAACTGATTCCTACTCCTCGCCAGGTCACTACAAAGGTCGTGTCCTTGTCGTGGGTGATGGACAGCGTGGGATCGTCCAGGACTTCCCGCAGCACAGCTCGCACATCTGGCCCAACGGAGTCTGGGGCTGACGAGAAGAAGTCTAGATCCACCGAAAAGCGATGCCCCAGGTGCAGAGCCAGCCCCGTGCCGCCGGCCAGATAGAACTGGCTGATAAATGGCAGGCCGGCGGTCTTGTGAAACGCCTGATGTGTTTCGGATGTGAGTGCTTCCCAATGGGGATTGCTCAGGGTTATCTGTCCCATACTTCCGCCTGCGCTGTGGGAAATGGTGAACGCTGCCATCGGCGTATTTCCAGCAGCTTGCGCCAGTAGTTGAAGGTGACACGGGATAGCAGGCGTTCGCCCCGCCCTTGCACGAAGGTGCGGATGCGTGGGCCACCGAACGTGGCGAAGAGCCAGCGCACCTCGTCCCAGGTGCCAAATTCCAGCGTACGCTGGATGATCAAATTCGCGTCACGATCAAGGTCCAACGTGGACAGATCGTATTCTTGAAAATGCGGCCTCAGGCCAGTGGGAATATCGCTTTGGACCACGTCCATCGTCCTCACCTAATAACCATCGCAATCTTTCCCTCCACGGTGATGCGGCCAGGATTCCAGTGCGAAGTATAGCACGCTTCCCTGACTGACTCAAGTGGCAACATTCGCCGGCCCACTCCCCACCCTGTTCTGCTCCGTCAAATGCCCCTCCACCGTCATTCTTGAGCTGATAGAATCACATTTCCCCATAAGGATATATGTGCTACAATATAGCCGGCCAGGGGGGAATCGCCTGCATCTGGAAGACGAACGGGTATTGGAGTTCACTGTGGTATCGGATAGCATCTAGAGCGGAAGGGAGGCCTCGACACTCTTCAGAGGACAGGTCGTTAGCACGGTAGTGGGGGATCATCCTGTGGTCAACGAGTCCAGGCCAATCTGCAAACCCGACATCGACTTCGAGAAAGAACTCTTCGAGGCGGCCGCCAACCTGCGCGGCACGGTCGCGCCGGCTTTCTGAGCGGGGGTGCAGCGGTGCGGGGGTGCAGGGGAGAAAGGGCCGGTCTTCATTGAAGGGTGACTTCTTCTCCCCTGCCCCTCCGCTCCCCTGCTCCTCTGCACAAATGCTGGTGCGGATGCTGGAGCCCAGGGCCGGCAAGGTGTTCGATCCGGCCGCCGGGTCGGGCGGCATGTTCATCCAGTCGGCCGAGTTCACGGACCGCCGGCACAGCCTGAGTTTCTACGGGCAGGAGCGTATCGATACCACGCTGCGCCTGGGCCGCATGAACCTGATCCTGCACGGCCTGGATGGAGACATCCGGCTGGGCAACTCGCTGCTCAACGACCTTCACCCCGAGCTGCGGGCGGACTACATGATCATCAATCCGCCCTTCAATCCTTCGGGTCCGATGGCCCCTCAGGACAGGCGTGCAGAGTTGGGGTGCGGACAAGATCGACGACCAGGACCAGCGGTTGCACGTCGGGGGCCGGCGCGGCCAGATCACGGACGGCAACGCCAACTACATGTGGATGATGCTATGACCATCGAAGTCACATTTCCATCCGAGTTCACTCAGGAACACGCCTCCGCCTTGGGCGAGTACTTACAGGACGAGACCAGGCTTCAACGGCCCCAGTGGGAGTTGGTCTGGGACGGTGTGGATATGTTACGACGTGCGACGATCACCCTGGAGGGAAAAACACAAACCTTCGCCAATCTTTACGATGACTTTGTTGATAGAGTCTACGCTGATTCTTTTGTCGAGGTGCTATACCAGCTCGATGATGTTGCCCGCCAAGCTGAGCAAAGGCGGGCCGCAGTAGCGCGACAAATCGTTGCCGATCTGCGGAATGCCGGCTACTATGACCGTGCGGTTCCTGAAACTCAACTGGTCCTTGTCTTCTGTCTGTACTGGTGGGAGTCTTTCACCAAGGGGTATGCCTTTGAGGTAGAGATTCTACGTGACCTGACAGCAAGCGGCATCCACTATCAAGCCCACGATCTGCGTAATCGGCAGGCACGCCTGACTCACTTCGACCTCATAGTCATGGGATTCCGAGGCGACATCAAGACATCAACCTACTTCTTCACGGTAGAACGGGGCAGGAGTCTACCCCACGACTTCTACATCACTCGTTTGTGGAACCGCCAGACGAGTGGTTGGCAGGGGGTGGCAATACTCAAACCGGCCTTCTGGGCAACGCTGGATGGCGAAACCAGACCGTCACGATTAGCAGAGGTGCTCGACATTCTGCCTGACGTTGCTGAAATTCGTGTTGACACTCAAGAGTTGGTGGTGCTAGAATACCAAGAGTGGAAAGAGCGTGTCAAAGCTCGACAGGAGCGAGGTGAATAATGGACACACCTGTGGTTGGTCACATGGACGCCGACAAGTTTGAGGCTATGGTCGAACACTTTATCGAGCATCGCTCGGGTGAAGACGACCGGTTGCCGGCCCAAACCTTCTTCGAATTACTAGCCGAGCGCGAGGCGACGACCGAACCCGTGGAGGTTCACGTTACCTGGTTGGAAACGGGGCCGGTCATCACCGCACCCCCAAATGCGCCTCTGACGATCGAAGGGCATCGCATCCGTTTCGAGGATGGCCACGAGCTGATTTTACGTTTCGATTGGGACGAACAAGAG
>JBHIAO010000610.1:0-3423 GCA_046758565.1 Anaerolineae bacterium | reverse complement strand
ACGCCGTCGTCGGAATTGGGTTGAGGCACCGACTCCACCTGGAACGCAGTGGGGAAGCCCAGTCTGGCCATCTCATCCAGTGAAATCGTTCTGCCGTTACCTACGTTGTCTTGGATCTCCAAATAGCTTAACTTCCATACGCCCACCTCGCTGTGTCGAGCCAGGGTCATTGTGCTGACGTAGGTTCCGTCTCGTCCGTTCCCAGCGACACGGTCGCGGCGTGTAAAAGCGACATGTGCTTGCTGACGTCCTGACGAACTGCGGAATTGGGCGAAGTTGCCATATGTGGTTCCGTCACTGCCCGGGTCCCCCACACCGCTTCGATCATCCGTGATGCGCACTGTAAAGGTTATGGTCTGATCCCCTGCGGCGGTGCTCACTACCTTCGGTTCGAAGTCGAAACTCACGATATTGGGTGGTTCGGTGTCGCCGCCTCCCAAGCCCCGCGCAGCCAGAGCCAACGCTAGAACCAACACAAGGATCACCATCCCGATTGTTCCCAGGGATGTGCACCTACCACCTACGCAATAAGGGCGACTAAGGTACGAGCGATTGAGAAAGGCAGGCACACTGATCCGAATGCCGGTCGTCGTGGGCGGCGACGTAGTGGGAGTCGCCCGCGACTCGCTGGGCTGGCCGGCCTCGACCACGGGCAGCGCCATCGTGTCACCGCCGATTTCTATGGATTCCGCTGACAGCCAACCCTGTAAGCCCTGCCCCGCTGCCCGACCGCGGACCCAGGAGCCTGATTCATTCCGGCCAGTGAGCACCAGCTTCGTTCCGCGGGTCACGGCGTCCAGGCGTAGATATTCGTGCCCCGGCCCGGCTCGAACACTGAGATCCTGTGCTATGACCACAGCGGTGATCTCCTGCGGCGTGACCGTCGGAGTGGATGTAGCCGGCAAAGACGCGGGCCCGGGCTGGTCCAGTACTACATCAAAGGCATGGCTGAGTGCCGCCTCGGCGCGGCTTTGCAGCACAACAGCTTCGCCAGCCTTGTTCATGTCGCCTGACCTGAAACTGCTGTACAGCAGGTCTGTCGAGTCAGCCGCTAACCTGACAACTGCCGCAAACTCCGAGTGGAAATCTGTGTACTTATCCGGGGGCTCCCAGGCATCAATCTCAACAACCAGTGCGGCCCAATCGTCACGCAGCAGCCGGCCATCCTGCAATACAGCAGTTGGCACATTCGGATAGGCGGATATGGCTAAGTTGGTCCATGTTTTGTTCCGGCCGAACAGATCCAAGATACGCTTTTCAATCCTGATGAACCACTTCAGGTATTCGGGCTCGTGCTCACTATCTATGGTGGCAGTGGCTTGGGATGTGTTGCCCGGTACCGGCATGGTTGCCGGCTCTGGAAGGCTTGCCGGCTGTAGGGAAGACTGACTGGCCCACGCAAGGGTTGCTAACGCCAGTACTGATATCGTGAGCATCTGGATAACACGCTGCATCATCTTTATCCTCTGCTCTATTTCGGCAGAGGTGCGCCTGGGGATTATGCTTATGAGCAAAAGAATCTATGAAGAATTTCGCCGGCCTTCTCGGTCACGCTATCGGGCGCTGATTCATTGGTGAATAGGTCCGTGAGTTGGGGGAGGAGATTCCGTACGAGATTCCGCTGGACAACCTTCAATGCGGATACACCATTAACTGTGGTAGTAACTTAGGTGCTACCCTGGCGTCGCCCATTATACAGACAGCGCGGAGCTTCCACCAGCACTCCAGCAAGCGGTCCTATGCGCAGCCGCTTGTCACTCCGTACCACATTCGTCGGTGGTTTGTGCGGCAATGAGCACCATGTAGCAATGGAGTTACAAAGGTGAAAATGGTATAATGCGGACTGTTGAGAGGATAAAGTGTGACACGCAAAAGGAGTCGACAAAGATGCAACCAATGAGAAATGGTGGCCGCTGCAACGGCCACCAAACAGCAGAAGACCCAGCGCTTGAACCCTCTGCGGTTTTTAGTATAGCACGAAACAGCGGAGTTGTCAACGGGGCACAGTTCCCCAGGGTGGGTAAAGAGAATGTCACCCTAGTCGCGCTGTTTGTCATTGCCATGTTTTCCCTTCTGGGAAGAGTAGCGCATGGCGACCCCGGGACATCCCAGACCCTAACACTCGCTCTTGGTCATACGGCCACTGTTATCTGCGATGGAGCACAGCTCACTCTTCTGCCTCAGACAGCGCATGAGATTGAAGTGCATTGTGGGGCTTTAGAGCCAACTTCGGAGCCAACACCCATGGCGACGAACCTGCCTAGCGTCACGCCGACTGCAACGCCCCCGCAGGAACCGGCTCCAGATCCACTGGAACCCCGAGTGGGGATCTGGATCTCCCCAGAGGAGCTAGCAAGTCTGCCCACCTCGGGACCGGCTTGGCACAATCTCAAATCAGCGGCAGATTCATCGGTGGGGAATATCAGTTTATCCGTGCGTAACGACGCGAATGTCAAAACCTTGGCCAAAGCCTTGGTGTATGCCCGAACCGGAGAGAGTGAGTACCGCGATGAAGTTATCGATATTGTGATGAGTATAATAGGAACAGAGGATGGAGGTGACCCTTTAGCTACCTGGCGAAGGCTGGGCACCTATGTCATTGCGGCAGATTTGGTCGGCTTGCCAGGTGCCCAGGATCAGACCTTCCGCGACTGGCTGCGCACGATGCAAACCAAGAAACTCGCCCCTGGTGATAGATCCGTAGCAGATACTCACGAGATAAGACCGAACAATTGGGGCACACACGCCGGCGCCAGTCGAGCAGCGGTGGCCATGTATCTGGGCGATGACGAGGAACTTGCCCGTACAGCCGATGTCTTCAAAGGCTATCTGGGAGATCGGTCTAGCTATGCTGGGTTCAGGTACGGAGACCTGTCGTGGCAGTGTGATCCCAATAACCCAGTTGGCATCAACCCCAAAGGTTGTGCGAAGGAAGGGCATAGCATTGATGGGGTGCTGCCAGATGATCAGCGGCGCGGTGGGGGATTCAGGTGGCCGCCGCCCGAAGAGAACTATGTCTGGGGGGGCTTGCAAGGAGTACTGATGCAAGCGGTGATCTTGGACCGGGCGGGGTATGACGTGTGGACTTGGGAAGATCAAGCCCTAAAACGGGCTGTGGAGTGGCTACACAATGAAGCGAACTTTCCGGCTGAAGGGGATGATACCTGGCAGCCGCATATCATCAACTACTACTACGGAACTAATTTCCCGGCTCCGGTTCCGTCTCGTCCAGGCAAAAACATGGGTTGGACGGATTGGACGCATCAGTGAGAGATCAGAGGTGCCCCCATCAGCCGGTCAGATCTTGCTCGACGAGGATGGCGACTTTCAGGACTGGGTTTCGATAACGGTTGATTTGATGAGTAAGGCCTTAACGCAGCCTTTGGCCGCAACCAAACTGCGTAAAACGTGAAACGTAAAACG
>JBHIAO010000609.1:0-3427 GCA_046758565.1 Anaerolineae bacterium | reverse complement strand
AGGTCAGCCTCGTTTCCGATCGAGACGAGTTTCGAGAAGCCGATGCCGCGTGACTGTCCCCGTGATAGCACGGTTCCCAGGATGGTGCCGCTTTGCGACACGACTCCGATAGACCCCGCCATAAGTTCCGGCAGTTCCAGTACCGCGTTGACGCTGATCGCGGTGGCGGCGTGCGTGTTGATGACGCCCATACTGTTGGGTCCGAGGACGCGGACGCCTCCGGCCCGGGCTATCTCGACGATGGTCTGCTGGCGCCTCAGGCCTTCCTCGCCGGATTCGGCGAAGTCGTTGCTGAAGATCGTCGCGACCCGCACCCTGGCACGGCAGCAGTCCGCGATGACTCTAGGTACTGAAGCCGCCGGGACCATGATGAAGACGTGGTCTATCGGGCCCGGTGCAGAAGCAAGATCGGGCCAGGCCCGTTCCCCAAGAATTTCATCTCGCCCAGGGTTGATAGGAATGACCCGCCCCGCGAAGCCGTGCTTGCGGAGGTAGCGCTGGGGCCGGGCACTGTTCTTTGTCGGGTCGCCCGACGCGCCCACCAAGGCAACGGTCCGTGGCGCCAGCAAGGCATCGGCAAGAACATGGGATGCCATAGGGTGTTACTTCATCACTCTGGCCTGGACGGGCGCTGGGAAAAGCGCCGCTCGAAAATGCTCTCTGCGATCCGGTTTTTCATCATTTCTTCCGACCCGCCTGCAATCATCCAGCCCCTTGTCCGGCGGAAACAGTACTCGACCAAACTGTCCTGGCTGTATCCCGTGCCGCCCATGATTTGCATGGCCTCGCTGGCGCAGTCGAACCCCGTCCTGTTACAAAACGCCTTGGCAGTCGCGGTCTCCTCGGCCGAGGGAAACCCCTTATCGGCGTTGGTGGCCGCGCGGTAGAGCAGCAGCTGGGCCGCATCGAGCTGCATCTTCATGTCGGCGAACTTCCATTGGAGCCCTTGGAATTCGCACAACGGCCGGCCGAATTGGTGACGGGTGAGTGCATGCTCCCGTGCCAGGTTGAAGGCATACCGCCCAAGTGCGAGGGCGCGTGCCGAATTGCCGATCCGTTCGACATTGAACCCGGCAATCTGCTTCTTGAATCCGCCTTTGCCCAGCACGACGTCTTCGGGTCCGACATAGACATTGTCGAAGTAGAGCTGTACCCATTCCTCACCGGATAGGAAACGGGTCGGCCTGCCCGTGGTAAACCCCTTTGCACCGCGTTTGATCAAGACTGAACCGATGCCATCAACGCCGGGCCCGTAGCGGACGTATGTGAGCAGTAGGTCCGCGTAGCGGCCGTGGGTTGTGAACACTTTGCTGCCGTTGATGCGGAAGCCTTCGCCGTCGGGCGTCGCGGAGGTCTTCAGTTCGGTGACCGCGGAGCCAGCGTCGGGCTCGGTCATGGCGACGGCGATCAAACTCTCGCCCGCCAGTAGCTTCGACAGATAGGTCCGTTTCTGATTGTCGCTGCCGTATTCGGCCAGGACTCGAATCGGGCCGAAGTTACCGGCCTGAATGACATCCGCGCTGCGCGGGCAGACAAGAGCGATGGTTTCAATGGCGATGACTGAGTCCGTCAGAGTCCCACCCTGTCCACCATCCTCTTCACGGATAGTAATGCCGAGCAGGCCTTGCTCCGCCATCAGCCTCGCGACGTCCCAAGGATAGGCATCGGTATGAGCCCTCCGGAGCGCCTCGTCTGCCAGGTACCGTTTGGCAAATCTGTGGGTAGAGTCCCGTAATGCCCGCTGTTCGTCCGTCAGACTAAAATCCACTTCTAACTCCACGCGCGGGAATTTTTCCTTTCGCAAATCTCCGGCGACGCCATAGGCAGGTCACGCATTGAGCCCAAGGTCTTGAGCGACCAGCAGCGCGCGAGCAGCGCTTTGGCAACGTTATCGCCGGTAACGGGCGACACCATCTCAGTGAATTTTGCACTCACTTCATCGTCGCTAAACGGCATGTCAGGGTCGCCTTTGCGGGTCGGTTGAAACTGTTCGAGCACCGTTCCTCCAAAGGTCTCGATTTGGATTCTTGCCGAGCGCGCCCTTGGAAAGGCTGCATCGATGTCCGGATCGAGATAGAGATCGATCTTGTGGATCAGCGACTCCGTAGCGGGGTCGTTCAGCCGCTCGTCGGTGAATGCGCTGAGCCGGACGCTGCCGTGGGCAATCGCTGTGGCGATGAGATATGCCAAGCTGAACTTGCCTTCGAACGGGGTCGAGTGTCTCTTGCTGCCGCAGGTATCGATCGTTGCGGAGTAACCGCCGACTCTGATTCTCTTTATATCCCCCGGCTTGAGCGAATGCCTTTCACGCAGCGCCAGCGCGGCATCGATCGCGGCGAAGGCGTGGCCGCAGCATGCGTGGTTTTTGAAAGTCATGCACGCAATGTTGTAGTGCTCGCCGAGACCTCTTGTCGCGGTCGTCCAGTCGCAATCCCTGCTCATAGCGGTGCCGTAGCCAACCTCGCCCTCGAGAATATCGAGCGCGCCGGTCACTCCCTGCGCGGCCGATCGGGCGCAGAGCACGCCGGATTCGGCGGCATGGGCGCTATGCATCGGCTTGCCGTGGGAATCGGAGCGGAAGGCCTGCTGCAGGCCGGCCGCCATTGTCCCTACCAGCCCGATCGCGTTGGCGAACTGGTCGCGGTTGAGCTTGAGAACCGTGGCCACGGCGGCTGTGGCTCCGAACGAGCCGTTGGTCGCAGTGTTGTGCCAGTACTTGTAATGTTCCCTCCCCATAACGAGGGCGATGCGGGTCGAAATTTCATAACCGATGATCACGGCGCGCAGGAAGTCCTCACCGCTCGAGTTGTAGGTCTCTGCCGCAGCGAGAGCCGAGGAAATCGTCGCCGTTCCGGGGTGGTAGATCGCGTCACGGAAGATGTCATCGAACTCAACCGTATGCGAGGCCGCGGCATTGATCACCGCGGCACCGCGCATGGTCGCTGCCATTGCGGACGGGAACAGCCGCGCGTTGCCCCTGCCTACATCTTCATCGAGCGCCTTGATCAGGCCGGTGGCCGGCATCAACACGCTGCCCGGTGCAGTTGTTGCGCACCAGTCGATAACGGCGCGCTTTGCGTGGTGAAAAATCTCGTCCGGTAGCGAACGGGCTCGTTCCGCGATCGCGTAGTCGGCAATGTCGTGTATCAGCATATTTCCACCAACCTGTCTTGGGAGGATCTTATTTCAACGGCGAGAATTCATGGCAAGATGTCGGGCCGTGCGCCTTATTAGGAATGGGTCGGTGAAGAGACGAGGCCCTTCTCCTTTCGGTAATGCGCCTCGAAGGCGTCCGCGTCGCTTTCTTGTTCGAGGGTGACTTGGATATCGCCGAGTCCCCCTTAGGGCAGGCAGTTCTTGCGGACAGGGTCAACTTTAAGCGAGACTATCTGATAATGAATAAGCGTGTCAACATGGGGGCGGCTCT
>JBHIAO010000608.1:0-3453 GCA_046758565.1 Anaerolineae bacterium | reverse complement strand
GGTTAAAGGTGCCCGAGCACCCGGTGCTCGCGCGTGAAAAAGTTGTCTTTGTGGGTCAACCTGTCGCCGCCGTCGTGGCAGAGACACCCTACCAGGCCACCGACGGTCTGAACGCGTTGGACTTGGAGTACGAACTTCTCCCCACAGTCACGGATCCGGAGGCCGCTGTGCGTCCGGGGAGTTCCCTCGTCCACGAGCAATTCGCGGACAACGTAGCGTTTGTCTACCGTATAGGACTTGGGGATGTGGAAGCGTCCTTCGCTCAGGCGGATTGCAGAGTTATGCAGCGCATCGTCCATCCACGACTTGCGCCTTTGTCTATCGAGCCTCGTGGAGTCCTGGCTTACAACCCACCCGGGGAGGAGCAACTCACCGTCTGGTCCTCGACTCAGATCCCGCACATCCTGCGTACATACCTCGCCCAGATGCTGCATCTACCGGACCACCGTCTGCGTGTCATTGCGCCGGAGGTCGGCGGCAGCTTCGGCAGCAAGCTGAACGTATACGCTGAGGAGGCAATTGTCGGCTTCCTGGCCACGCAGTTGGGCAGGCCGGTCAAGTGGATTGAGTCGCGCCGCGAGAATCTCTGCTCGACGGTTCATGGTCGCTCGCAGGTGGGCGTGGTGCAGGTAGCTGCGCGCAACGACGGCAGAATTCTTGGAGTGCGCTACGACGTCTATGCTGACTTGGGCGCATACATGCAATTGATGACGCCTGCTATCCCGACCGCCACCGGCATGATGCTTTCCGGCGCGTACAAGATTCCGGCCATCTCCATGACTTGCACGGGTGTTTTCACTAACAAGATGGCTACAGACGCCTACCGTGGCGCCGGCCGACCTGAGGCAGCCTTCGTCATCGAGCGCGCCATAGACCTTGTTGCCCGCGAGCTCCGCCTCGATCCGAGTGAAGTCCGGCGCAAGAATTTTGTGCGCCAAGAGGATTTTCCCTACACCACCGCCACGGGTTTGGTTTACGACAGCGGAGATTACGACGCCTCCCTCACACGCGCGCTTGAGATTGTGGATTACCCGCAGCTCCGAGCGGAACAGAAAGCTGCGCGCACGCAGGGACGCTTTCTCGGCATCGGGCTTTCCACCTATGTCGAAATCTCAGGAGTCGGACCATCGGCGGCAGTGCCCATTGGCGGTTGGGAGATGGCGACGGTGCACGTGCATGCGAATGGAAGCGTCACGGTGCTGACCGGCATATCGCCACACGGACAGGGTGAGGAGACATCTTTTGCCCAGATTGTTTCCGATGCTCTGGGCGTTCCGCTTTCCGAGATCTGCATCGTTCATGGCGATACGGCGCGTGTTCCGGCCGGAGTAGGAACCTTCGGCAGCCGGGGTATTCCCGTGGGGGGCGCGGCGCTCATGCTGGCGCTCGAAAAACTCAAGCAAAAGGCCACGGAAATGGCAGCCCATCTTCTCCAGGTTAACCCTTCGGAGGTGGTGTTTGCCTCGGGACATCTTGCCGCGGGTGGGTGGAGCCTTTCGCTCCGCGATCTCGCTCGTGCCGCACATCACGGCGGAAATCTTCCCGCCGGGATGGAACCCGGGTTGTCTGCCACGGCCAGCTTCGACCCGAAGAATTTCACGTTCCCCTTCGGCGCGCACATCTGCGTCGTCGAAGTAGATGCGGAAACAGGAGAAATCAGGATTCTGCGTTACGTCGCGGTGGATGATTGCGGGCGGGTCGTCAACCCGCTGCTCGTGGACGGCCAGATTCATGGCGGCATCGCACAGGGTATAGGACAGGCGCTGCTGGAGGAAATCGTCCACGACGACAATGGCCAGCTGCTGACTGGCTCGCTGCTGGACTACGCCCTGCCGCGTGCTCCGCTCTTCCCGTGGTTTGAAACGGATCGAACTGTGACGCCCACGGATGTGAACCCGCTTGGGGCCAAGGGCGTTGGAGAATCGGGCGCCATCGGCGCCACGCCCGCGCTGGTCAATGCGGTGGTGGATGCGCTCGGGCCCTTCGGAGTGAGGCACATTGATCCGCCGCTGCGCGCTGAGAAAGTCTGGCGAGTGGTTTGCGAGGCTGCCGCGCAAGGCGTCTCGCAGCCTACCGCAGAACCGGTCGGTGAAGGAATTCAGGAAAAGAGGTGACCCTGGTAATGATTCCTCAATACAATGCAATTGGGCTTCAAGTCCGGCAATTCTGCGACGTCAAGAAGAACCTGAAGCACATCTCCAATGTGCTGGACATGGCGTACACACTGGCGTCGCAGGAGCTTCCGGTGAGGCTGATTTGCCTTGCGGAATCTGCGATTCAAGGATTCCCTTTCGGGGAACTACCCGTCACGGAGATTCCTGGGCCGGAAACGGAGTTTCTGGGTCAAAAGGCCAAAGCCCTGAATTCATACATTATCGGCCAGCTCCTTTTCGTGAAAATCAAGGGGATTGAAGAGGACCGCTTGTTTAATTACCTATTCATCGTCAACCCCAAGGGAGACGTCATTTACACCCGCGCCAAGACCCAAGTGGAGCGCATCGAGGCTCAGTGGACGACGGTACCCCACGATGTTTGGGACGACTGGGTCAAGATTCACGGCGACGGTCTAAACGCTTTTTTCCCGGTGGTGGAAACCGAGATTGGTAAGATTGGTTGCGCTGTTTGCATGGAACGCGGGTATCCGGAAGTTGCCAGGGGGCTGGCGATCAATGGAGCCGAGATCATTTACATGCCCACATACCACGAGCCGTTCGTGGGGAATGAAGTGTATGAAGTGTTGACCCGAGCCCGCGCCATTGAGAACACTTGTTACGTTATCTCGCCCAACTCGGGTGCCTATCAGTTTCCCCACTTCGATGTTCCCTTTGACATCTGCGGGGGAGTAAACCTGATCGTTGGCTACAAAGGTACAGTCATCGGGCGCCACCAGACCACCGACGATTCTTTCGTCGCCGCCACCATTGACATCGAAGCCCTGCGTCATTACCGGGAAAATAATCTGGGCATCGGCAATTTCATCAAGGACATGCGTACTGAACAGTTTCGCTCCATCTACCAGGAACCGATCTACCCCAAGAACACGAGACTGAAGGGAAAGATGCCTGCGGCTCCGAAGTTGTATGAGAAGGAAAGTGAAATCCTCAGAAGCAACATCAAGCGGTTGCAGGAGAAGGGAGTCTATACGCAGTCATCGCGGTAGCTTTGATGGGAGAGGCGCCATTCTATGGTGACGGTCCTGCCTGAAAGCGGAGACGACATTATGTTGGTTGAGGGGTTGCGGACTCCGTACTCAAAGTTCGGGGGAGCGCTGCGCGAGGTGCCCAGCATGATACTGGGGAGCCACGTCATGCGCCGCGTGATGGAACGCGCCAGCGTGGGACCGGAGTTTGTGGACGAGGTGTATTACGGGGTTACCATGCCGGCTGAAGTTGCGCTTGAGGGATCCTCCTCCGGTCGCAATGCTTTGCTGCGGGCCGGCTTGCCCGAGAGCGC
>JBHIAO010000607.1:0-3457 GCA_046758565.1 Anaerolineae bacterium | reverse complement strand
TTGGCCGACGTAGCCGGCTCACTACCCAGAGCCATCCGACATCTCGGCCACGATATCCGGGTGGTCATGCCGGCCTATCGTCGAGTGGATAAACAGAGCTTTGCGTTAGAGCCGGCTCTCGGTCCATTCCCGATCTCGCTGGACCCGGAGACACATCCAGCCGCTATCTACCAGTCGGTGATGGACGATAGCGTTCCCATCTACTTTGTAGATAGCCCCCACTACTTCGACCGGGACAACATCTACGGATACGAGGATGATGCCGATCGCTTCATCTTCTTCTGCCGTGCAGCGCTAGCGATGTGCAGGCAGATGGCCTGGAAACCAGATGTTCTACACTGCAATGACTGGCACACTGCCATCATCCCCAACTGGATGCATACCATCTTCGCCGAGGATCCGTTCTTCAAAGACACCGCAACGGCCTTCACGATCCATAACTTGCAGTACCAGGGCATCTACGGCCAGCGTGTGTTGCGGGTTGCCGGCATCGAGGAATACGGTCTGATCGTTCACCCAGAGGTGCCGCCGGATTTGAACAAGGTCGTGGATCTCATGGCGCGCGGCATCTTGTTTGCAGATGTGATCAACGCCGTCAGCCCAACCTATGCGGAGGAGATTCTTACACCCGAGTTCGGTGAAGGGCTCGATCCGTTGTTACGTGACCGGCGCGATCACCTGTTTGGCATCTTGAACGGCATCGATACCGACGAATGGAATCCGGCCAAAGGTGAAGGGATCGCAACCGCCTACGATGTCGACTCTCTGGAGCTACGTGTCGAGAATAAACTCGCTTTGCAGGCTACGTGTGGTCTGCCCAAGAATCGGGATGTGCCGGTGATCGGCATGATCTCGCGGCTGGCTGGTCAGAAAGGTCTCGATCTCCTCGAAGATGCTATGGATCGCATCCTGGGTTTGGGTGTCCAGTTCGTCCTGCTAGGCACCGGGGAGCAGCACTACCACAATGTGTTCCGCCGCATCGCGGCAGAATATCCAGACAAGGTAGCTGTCTCCCTCACCTTCAACGCCCCGTTGGCGCGCCAAATCTATGCCGGCAGCGACATGTTCCTCATGCCCTCACGCTTCGAACCTTGCGGCCTGGGCCAGATGATCGCGATGCGCTATGGCAGCGTGCCCATCGTACGGGCTGTCGGTGGCCTGGCCGACACCGTGCGTGACTTCGACCTCCCGACTGGCGAAGGAAATGGCTTTGTATTCAAAGAATATGACTCGGGGGCATTGTACGCTGCCGTCGTTCGGGCCATCGAAAAGTACAAACACATCGATGTCTGGCGCCGGTTGCAGGCTCGTGGCATGCGCGCTGACTTCTCCTGGCAATCGTCGGCCCAACAGTATATTGACTTGTACCAGCGCGCAGTCGCGGCCCTTCATGAGCGTTAGCACGTTGACACGTTGCACGTTAGAGGTTGGGGCATACCATTTCACATTATCCAGCAACTGTGGTCAAAGTGATTGAGTACGCCATCTCGACGAGCCTGACCTACGGCGATCTGGGCCGGCTGCCCGAGCTGGCGAGCTATGGCCTGCCTCACATCGAGATGGGCTTCTGGCGCCCGGACAGGCTGTCCCAGGTGCTCGAGTTCGCGAACGCCCATTTCGAGACAGCCGGCTTCCACGATCCGCTGCCAGGGCACGAAGCGTGGCGCTGGCCCTCACTCAACGATCCGGAGCCCGAAGAGCGGGCCCGCACGCTGCGCGGCATCCGACAGACGTTGGAGTTCGCCGAGGAGCACGATGCTGCCTACGTGTTGTGTCACTTTCCATCGGTCCACTTCAAGCCTGTCCCCGAGTGGAGTCTGGCTCAGTCGGTCGATGCGGCATTGGATAGTTGCGCCGTTCTGAGCCAGTGGAGTGAGGAGCATGGCCGGCCCATCATTCTAGAACACGTGGGGCCACACCCATACTTTGATGTGCCGGCCTTCGCTGAGGTTCTTCAGGCGTTTCCCAACCTGGAGTTCGCGGTGGACATTGGCCACTTTCACCTGCTGGCCGTGGGTGGCTACTTCGACGGCGAGGAGTTTCTGCGGACGGTCGCTCCGCGCACCACGGTTGTGCACGTGTACAACGCCACGGTGGCGTCATATCGCGAGTATCACCACGTTCCCGTCCACCCGTCGCAGGATCCGGCGGCCGGCTGGGCCGACGTCCCAGCCATTCTACACCGCGTTCTGAAGGCCGCCGGCGACGTTCGCATCGTTTTCGAGCACACACCCCAGTATCCCGTTGATCGGGATTTCGTGCAGGAGGGGATTGATTGGGTAATTGAGCTCACTCGGTCGCCATGGCTTGACTAGGTCTCTCTCAGGTGCTACAATCGCACGCGAGGTGATATGCGATGAAAAAGGTAGTAGTGCTGCGAGAGACCCAAGGACCCTACAGGTTAGCCATAGACGATGAGGCACTGGCGCATGAGCCGGTCATCCTGGAACGCGACGGCCGGCCCCTGGCCGTTATCGTGCCCATTGCCGAATATGAAGCGTTGCGCACCCGATACGAGCAACGACAACAGGAAATCGAGTCTCGTTTGTACGAACTGGAGGAGCGACAGGCCCGCCTCGAAGCCAGGGCGACTGCGCTCGAGGAGAAGCTGCGCCGGCTTCTGACCCAAGCGAAGCAGTCTGCTGTCCGCGACGTGGCTATAGCTGGATAGAGCCTCTCTCGCATTCGATCTCGCTGATACCCTGGAGTTCAGGGAGAACTCACTCAGCGTCTCTGTCCAAGATAATGGTCACTGGACCATCGTTGAGTATTTTCACCAGCATCCTGGCCCCGAATTCGCCGGTTTGGACGCGAATGCCGGCCTCAGCCAGGGAAGCTGCGAAGTTGTCGCAGAGCGGTTCGGCGATTTCGGGGCGGGCGGCCTGGGTGAAACTGGGCCGGCGGCCTTTCCTGGCATCCCCGTAGAGCGTGAACTGAGATATCACCAACGCCTCAGCGCCCACGTCCAACGCTGACAGGTTGAGCTTGCCATCGGCGTCCTCAAAGATGCGCAGGTGGGCAATCTTGTCGGCCAGCCACCGCGCTTCGGCTTCCGTATCACCGTCTCGCACACCCAGAAGAATCACCAGTCCCCTCCCAATCTCACCCACGAGCTTATCATCGACAGTCACTGAGCCTTCCGTCACCCGCTGCACAACGGCTCGCATACGTCCCTCCCAACAATTAGTCCAGGTGGTCATTTGGTCATTTGGTCATCTAGTCAGGTGGTCATTTGGCCAACTGGACTAGCTGACCACCAGACTAACTGACCATGTGACTAGCTGACCATCTGACTACCCAATGGTAGCACGAGTGTCCTGCTCTGGTCCAGCAGGCGGCTGCCGACCCGTCGACTAGCTCAAGTCCCATCTCTATGCCTCTTTCAGTACGAATTCGGAGAAGCTTCATACGCAACACGCATCGAGAGCATCGACAGGTCGTATAATAAGCGCACGCC
>JBHIAO010000606.1:0-3462 GCA_046758565.1 Anaerolineae bacterium | reverse complement strand
TTCCGCAGCGAATTCAGGGAGAAGTTGAAAAAGCAGACAGGCACGTGAGATGCTGACGCTCGAGATCCTCATCCTGGGCTGCGCCGGCTTGTTGGTGGAACTCCTCAACGACGCGCCGGCCGATAAGTTGCTGGTCACGTCCCGCGAGCCGCTGAACGTGCGCCAGGAGTGGCGCTATCCGGTGAAGGGCATGCCCTATTTGTTAACCATTCCAAGAATCGTCATCTTATTATCATCTTGTCATCATGATTTTTCTTTAGTAAAAGCATACAATAACATTAGGAAGTCTCATTCTAACCATTTCCCAAAGGAGGAAAAGTCATGTCCCAAAGAATGCTTCAAATCAATTTCAAGTTCAACGTGTCGGCGGCTGAGTTCGAGCAGGCCGTTAACCCGATGGCTGAACCAATTGCTCAAGTTCCAGGTTTGCGCTGGAAGGTGATGATGATCAACGAAGGGGAACGCGAAGCTGGCGGCATTTACTTGTTCGATGACGCGGCTTCCGTGCAGGCATTCCTGGAAGGGCCAATCGTTGCCCAGGTTACCAGCCATCCGGCGTTGAGCGATTTCAGCGTTAAGCAATTTGGCATCATGGAAGCTTTCACCGCAATCACACGCGGCCCGGTCGGTGAGACAGTAATGGCTTAGACGCCTAATTTGGACGACCCCAGGGGTTTCCCCAGGGCGGGCATAAATCCAGGACATATACCCACCACCGGGCACACTGCTCCAGATAGACCGCCAAACCCCTGGGGTCTAACCAGAAGGTGAGGTCATGACACGAAGGATGAGAGATATTCTGGCGCAGAGAGCAAACGAGACTTTCGTCGGCAGGAGGGAAGAAATGTCCGTTTTGCTCCAAATCCTGGAGAAAGAAGGCCCGTTTGTCACTTTTGTGCATGGCATCGGCGGCATTGGCAAATCCAGCTTGCTGGAGACATTTGTAACAGAGGGACGCGAGCGGGGAGTGACCTTCGTGCGGCTCGATTGCCGGACGATCGAGCCATCTGAACAGGGGTTCTTACGCGAGCTAGAGGCCGCAGTGGGTGGCCAGGTAAACACCGTTGAGACGGCGGCAACCCGTCTGGAAAGCCTGGGTAAGCGGGTCGTCCTGGCCCTGGATACGTATGAGGTGTTTCGAATGATGGACACCTGGCTGCGGAGGACGTTCATCCCGTCCCTGAGTGATAATGTACGCGTGCTGCTGTTTGGGAGGGAACCGCCGGTGGCAGCCTGGCGAGTCTCGCCGGGGTGGCAAGGGTTGTTCCAGAGCATCCGGTTGGGGCCACTGCCCGAAAGAGACGCCCTGAAGCTGTTGCAAAACGCCGGTTTGGAGGCAGAGGCCGCAAAGCAGGTGAACGGTTTCGCGCACGGGCATCCTCTATCGCTGAAACTGGCCCTCGTTGCCATTGCAGAGCGCCCCGACCTGCGCTTCCGGGAGATCGCCAGCCAGCACGTGCTCGCCGAACTCACCCGCCTGTATCTCGCCGACGTGCCCGACCCTCAGACCAGAGCGGCGCTGGAGGCAGCTTCGACCCTTCGGCGCACAACCCGCTCGCTGCTGGGCGCGATGTTGCCAGATTCCGCGCCGCAAGATACCTACGAGCGGTTGGCAGGACTACCCTTTGCAGAAACCGGGAGCGATGGGCTGATCATCCACGACGCCGTCCGCCAGGTGATCGCCTCCACCCTAAAGGCAGCGGACCCCAACCGGTATCGCCTCTACCGCCGGGCGGCCTGGCGTCAATTGCGTAAAGAAGTGCGCACGGCAGATAAGCAGACACTGTGGCGCTACACGGCGGATATGCTCTACATGATCGAGGAGCCCATCATCCGGGAGGCTTTCTTCCCCAGCGATATGCAACCTTACGCCGTTGACCCGGCGCATCCGGAGGACGCCGAGGCCATCCTGGAGATCATCGCGAAGACCGAGGGCACAATAGCCACTGAACATCTCACCAACTGGTGGTCCGTTGCCCCGAAGACGTTCCGGGTGATTCGGGATCGGGACGGGATCGTGGCCGGCTTTTATATCGTCTTTGAACCAGCTTCAGAATATGTCACCTTGATGCAGAAGGACCCCTTGCTCAAGAACTGGTGGCAGCATCTCCAGAAAAACCCCACCCCAGAGCGGCAAAAAGTTCTGTTCTGCCGCCGCTGGCTGGCAGAGGAGCAAGGCGAACTACCCTCCCCGGTGCAGGCTGCCTGCTGGTTGGATCTCAAAGGGTTGTACATGGACATGCGCTCGACCCTGCGGCGGATTTACTGCACGGCGATCAACGCCGACGTTTACGGCCCGGTGCTGGTGAAGCTCGGTTTCCAGTTGCTTCCCCAGGCAGCAGTAGAACTCGACGGGCACATCTATCACACGGCCATGCTCGATTTTGGCCCCGGGCTGGTCAATGGCTGGATGGCAGGGCACGTCCGGGCGGAGCTGGGGGTAAAAGAGGAAGAACTGCTGGATTACGACGCCCGCGAGTTGATCCTGGCCGGCCAGCGGGTGGCTCTGACACCATTGGAATTCGGGGTGATGGCCTACCTGTACGACCGGGAAGGGAAAGTGGTCACGCGCAATGAATTGCTGGACTCCGTCTGGGGATATGAGTACTATGGCGGCAGCAACGTGGTGGACGCCCGCATCCGGGCGCTGCGCAAGAAGTTGGGGGATTACGCCGCCATGATCGAGACCGTGACCGGTGTCGGGTACCGCTTCCGGCGGGGGTAAAAGCAGATCGTCTTAATTGGGTGCAGTCAACCTGTATGAAAAAAGCGGATGGTCCCGCGGACAAACGCACATATCTTACCGTTGACCAAGCACAGGCTGCGATCATGGTCACCTGCGCCATCGCACTGAGCAAGGACGACATCCTCGACAGCCAGTTCATCGCCGGCCCCCTCCACGAAGAGCAAGGCTTCCCCTACGCTGAGATCGACCCCCAGCAGATGCGCGGCCCCAGGTGGAACCTGGACGTGGCCGGCCATTATGCCCGCCCCGACGTGTTTCAACTCACCGTGCGCAAGGAGCCGCGCCCGATGATCGCCGTCGCGGCGTTAGTCATCGTTTCGGCCACTTGTAGCGCAATTTGGTAAATTGCGCCTGGCAAGTTGCCAACTTGCCCCACATTTTGCGCTTATCTGGCCCAAACGACGACCAAGGCCGCCGTCGCTGAGGGGCCGGCGGCGGCGGTCGAGGCGGAAGCGTTGACGACCTGAGGTTCCCGAATCAACCGACTATACAGCCTGTTCGCCGGCTCGTCCGAGAACACTCCCCCCAGCCCCGATAAACTCAGGTTCCTGGCAATCCTCCGTACATGCTCAATTGCTAAACGTTTTGTTTGACAAATAAAAGTTTCTATACTATAATTTTTGTCAGCTGAGTCCACAGCATTATCTAAATTTGGATCCACTATCAATGGCCTGCGCCGTGATTTCCCAGAAGTCAAGTGGCATGGTTTCGAGGCA
>JBHIAO010000605.1:0-3468 GCA_046758565.1 Anaerolineae bacterium | reverse complement strand
CTCTCTGCTTGTTGGATCTGCCTGTGCCTCAGGCGAGATCGGTATTACTTCCGAAGTGTATTATACCACAACCGCTGGGGGTTGTCAAGATCTCCTAACCGCCAGATTCCTCCGAATTGGCTTAGTCGCGATGGTCTGCGTCGACGCTGTACCTGCCTCGATGCAGTGAAGAAACTTGCCACAAAGGCCGGCCGCTGTCAATTGCTCAAAGTTCTCGCCGGCCCTCTAACGCCCTTGCGAGGGTCACTTCGTCAGCATATTCCAGGTCACCGCCAACAGGCAGGCCATAGGCTGTCCGCGTAACCCTAACGCTTAACGGCTTGATCAACCGTTCCAGGTACATTGCCGTAGCCTCGCCCTCGAGGTTCGGGTTGGTGGCGAGAATCACCTCACGTACAGCATCGCCACGTAGTCGGTCCATCAACTCATCGATCCGGAGATCGGCTGGGCCAACCCCCTCCACCGGCGAAATGGCACCATGGAGCACGTGGTACACACCTTTGTATTCATGCGTGCGTTCGAGTGCCATCATGTCCAAGGGCTCTTCAACAACACAGATGGTTGAATGGTCACGCTCGAGGCTGGAGCAAATATCGCAAGGGCTACGATCAGCAATGTTGCAGCAACGCTCGCAGTAGACAACTTGTTCTTTCAGGTTCTGCAGTGCTTCAGCAAGCGCCAGTGCCTGCTCATCAGGTGCACGAAGCAGGTAGAACGTCAGGCGCGATGCAGTCTTCGGCCCAATGCCCGGCAAGCGACTGAGCTCATCGATCAATCGCGAGATGGGCTTCGCCACTGTACTCATTCTACATGCCCAAGCCGGGGATACTCAAACCGCCTGTGAAAGCGCTCATTCGATCAGCCGCCATCTGCTGGGACTTGTCAACCGCCTCGTTGACGGCTGCGATAATCAAGTCCTGCAGCATGTCGACGTCGTCTGGGTCCAGTACATCCGGATCGATTTCGACGGCTTGCAGTTTCTGGTGGCCGGTCATCACAACTTTGACCACCCCACCGCCAACCGTTACCTCGACGGTCTGTTCGCCCAGTTCTTCCTGGGCTGCCAGCATCTCTTCCTGCAGCTTTTGGAGTTGCTGCATCATCTGTCTCTGCTGACCCCCGCCAAATCCACCTCTTCGTCTTGCCATATCGTCACTCCTCCTCATCGTCCGACGCCAGCGGACTGCTCTCAATGCCCGCAATGCGGGCGCCAAACCTTTCGACGGCCGCCTGGATTACAGGGTCCTCGGCAGCCTGCTGATATTTGTCTTTTGGTCGCCGTTTCTGTACCTCTTGTGCGGCCGTACTCTTGTCAACCATCACACAACGCACCTGGACCTCCGCACGTAGCACTCGCCCCAGCATCGCCGTTACCATAGACTTGCTCTTAGGTTCCTCCACCCGCTCTCTGTGGAAGGGGTAGAAGAACCCAAGGGTCACGACGTCGCCGTCGACGGCGATGGGCTTGCAGTCCTTCAGTAATGCCTCGACCATCCGGCTGTGTGGGCGAATGGCTAGGAGCAATTCATCCCAGTTGGCCTCTACCGTGCCGAGGTCAATGGTTCCACCATCGCCGGCCGGCGATGGCTCAGACCCTGTCCTGGGTTCACCGGAGGGCTCATCCTCGCCACTTTCAATCGACGGCCGTGCACCCAAGACTGCCGCCTGAGTGGCCGGCGGATCAGTGGCTGCGGTGGGTGACGCGGTGTCTCGAGCCTCGTCCTGAGCGGTGTCAAAAGGTTGTCGAGAGGACGGAAACTCAACCTCCGCCACCGGCTGCCGTCGGTCGCGCGGTGTCCTTTCATTCGGTGCAGGTGCCTCTCGAACAGCTCGGCCTTCGGTCGCGGAGGGTCGTGCTGGGGACGACGCGTCACGCACAGCCGACTCCATCGCATCCAATGTCATCTCCACGAAGGCCAGCTCGAGGGGCAACTGCGGCTGCGCACCGATCTTCAAGTTGAAGTCCGCCTCGGCAAAGCAACGGATGATCTTGACCAACCGCTGCGCCGGCAGCCGCTCCACCTGGGCCTGCATTCGCTTCAGCGTATCGTCGGTCACGTTCACCAGGTCGCGATCGCCTACCTGCAGTAGCAAGAGGCCTCGCAGATACTCGAGTAACTGGCGCGTGAATTGGCGTGGATCGGCGCCGGCGTCCACGGTCTGGTTGATGAGGGCCAGGCCCTCCGGCGTGTTCCTGTCGACTAGGTGGTCCACCAGCGCGGCGACAGCTTCGCCGGCAACCGTTCCCAGCAATCCCTGCACCTGTTCCAGCGCGATGGTATCCTCGGCGAAGGCCAGCAGTTGATCCAGCAGGCTCTCCGAATCACGCAGGCTGCCAGTGGCGGCCCGGGCGATGGCTTCGAGCGCAGCCGGCTCGGCTACGGCGCCCTCGGCTTCGCATATCCGCTCCAGCTTGCCGATGATGGACTGCAGGCTCACTCGCCGGAAATCGAAGCGCTGGCAGCGGGAACGGATAGTCTCGGGAATCTTATGTGGTTCCGTGGTCGCCAGCACGAACAAGGCGTGGGCCGGCGGCTCTTCCAGCGTCTTCAGCAGTGCGTTGAAGGCTGCGTTGGACAGCATATGGACCTCGTCAATGACATACACTTTTTGCCGCGCCTCGTTGGGTGAGAAGTTGATCTTTTCCCGCAGGTCACGCACGTCATCGACGCCGGTGTTCGAGGCCGCATCGATCTCAATGAGGTCCAGGTGGGAGCCATTGCTCATGCCGTGGCAGATGCGACACTGATTGCACGGCCGCTGGTCCAGCGGAGCCAGGCAGTTGACGGCTTTGGCCAGGATGCGCGCTACGCTGGTCTTGCCGGTCCCTCGCGGGCCCGTAAAGAGATAGGCATGCGCCACCCGATGCGTTGCCAGCGCGCTGCGCAACGTCTGGGTGATATGATCCTGCCCGATCACGTCGTCGAACGTCTGTGGACGCCAACGGCGGTAAAGAGCCTGGGTAGCCATCCAATCTCCTTCCTCTGGGACCAACCTGGGTATCTAGTTTAGCATCGATAATGGGGAAACGCAAACCACCGAGCAAGAAACGTACTTGCGCTCATGAACGTCCACCCCTATTATTATCGCGATGGAACAGCCGAAGTCAAGCAGGATCGCCGGCCAGCTCCTGGCGTGGTACGATCGCCATCAGCGAGATTTGCCCTGGCGCCGGACTCATAATCCCTACTGCATCTGGGTAGCGGAAGTGATGCTCCAGCAGACCCAGGTAGACTCCGTTATCCCCTACTACCATCGATTTCTGGCGCGATTCCCAACCGTCCGGGCACTGTCTGAAGCGTCGCTCGACGAAGTCCTCAAGGTCTGGGAGGGGATGGGTTATTACGCCCGGGCACGGAACCTGCACGCGGCGGCGAAGGAGGTTGTCGAACAATTGGGCGGCGAAATTCCGGACGCGTGGAACAGGCTCCTCCGTCTGCCGGGGATTGGGCCCTACACCGCCGGCGC
>JBHIAO010000604.1:0-3470 GCA_046758565.1 Anaerolineae bacterium | reverse complement strand
AAAACAACATAGACATGCAGGTCCTATCAACTCCCCACCCGGGGGTTGACCGTTTTTCTCCTGACGAGAGCGCAGAGATGAGCCGGGTCATCAATGACGGTCTCTCTAAGGTGGTAAAAAAATACCCCAACCACTTTCAGGCCCTTGCCATGCTCCCCCTTATAGATACCAGGCTGGCCTTGAAGGAGCTCGAAAGGGCCGTTTCTGATCTTGGGCTAGGAGGGGTCTGCATGCTTACCAACGTGGCCGGTAAGACCCTGGATTCGGATTTCCTCCTCCCGGTTTATGAGAAGGTTCAATCCCTGGGTCTCCCGATCTTTATTCACCCCACAACCCCTGCCGGTGTGGAAGTGATGAGGGAGTGGAGGCTCGCGATCATCCTTGGGTTTGAATTCGACATCATGCTTTCGGCCACGAGGCTTGCCTATGCCGGGGTACTGGAGAGGTTTCCTGAGCTTAATTTTGTTATCGCCCACCTTGGAGCCGGGATCCCGTTCCTCGCGGGGAGAATCGACAGGGGATACAATGATCCAACCTGCGGCATTAAAACGAAGAGACCTACTACCGATTATTTGAAGGAGCTCTATTGCGACGCGGTTTGTTTTTACAAGCCGGCTCTGATGTTTGCTTATGATTTTTTTGGCGCAGACAGGATTGTTTTAGGAAGCGATTTCCCCCTTCTTATCGGCGACCTGCCAGGTGCCGTCCCCAGTATAGAGGAAATGGATATCTCAAAGGAGGAGAAGGACAAGATTTTGGGAAAGAACGTTGAAAGGCTGCTTCGACTTCACAGTTGAGTCTTCTTCAGGGCCGGATGCCACTCCGGAGGGCATTGCCACAGGACGGAGAGAAAGGGACTTTCTCCCGACCAGCCAGGGAGGACCAAGGAGATAGAGACATCATGGGTGCTGACAGGAAAACTTGCGCAATCCGGTGTAAGTCGTGTACCCGCAGGTTCGATGTTCCAGACGGCGAGAAGGAAGTGACCTGTCCGGGTTGCGGGCAGGGCTGGAAGATGCGGTGGTTCCGCCCCGGTGTTGGCATGATCATCGCGCCGCTCAACTGGACGAAGTACCAAAAAGAGGCGAAGAGGATCCCCGAGTGAGCAACAAAATCGCCTGGGTCGACCTGGCAACACGTCAGATTCGCATCGAGGATATCCCGCAAGCATGGCGCAAGAAGTACCTGGGGGGCCGTGGGATCAACCAGTATCTTTTGTTCCAATCCGTCAACAACGATACGGATCCCCTCGGGCCGGAGAACCCGCTCATCATTGGGGCTGGAGCGCTCTCCGGCACCCTGGGAATTGCAAATTGTAGGGTCAACTTCTCCGCCAAGTCACCGGAAACCGGTCATCTGGGCGATTCCAGCATGGGCGGTTTTTTTGCTTCCGAATTACGCCAGGCCGGCTTTGACCACATCGTCTTTACTAACCAGGCGACTGAACCAATCTACCTCGTCGTGAGGGACGGCAAGATCGACTTCCGGCCAGCGCAGCATCTCGCCGACACCACTGCCATTACTATCCAGGACCGCATCAAGGAAGAGCTGGGAGATCCGAAGGTCCAGGTGGCGGCCATCGGCCCAGCGGGCCGCAACAAGGTGGTCTGGGCGTGCATCCTGAACGGTTCGAGCGATGCTGCCGGTCGTACCGGCATGGGTGCTGTGATGGGGTCGAAGAACATCTGGGCCATTGCCGCTCGCGGCACTCAGCCCATCAAGGTGCACGATCCGCAGAAGCTGATGGAAGTAGTGAACAAACAGTACACCCAGGTTACCTCCACAAAAGGGTTTCTTGCCACCTCTATGTACGGTACCCTCATACGCCTGAACAACACCCGCACGCAAGGCTACGAGGGGGGTCTCAACCACCAGTTCAACATGATGGAGCAAGGCGGAGAAGAGCTCGACGCGGACATCTTCCTCGAGAAATACGAGTCGGCCAAGACATCGTGCTTTAACTGCCCAGTCCACTGCAGACACCACTATGAAATCAAGGAGGGTCCGTTCAAGGGGACCAAGGGTGGCTCCATGGAGTACTACGGCGCCGGCGGCTGGGGTAGCCAGTGCGGAAGTGGGGACTGGAACACCATTCTGGTGGGGTTCGCGCGGTGCAACGAATACGGGCTTGATGTCGGCTCGGCCACGGCGTATACCGCCTGGCTCATGGAGCTGTGGGAAAAAGGCATCCTGACAAGCGCGCATACGAATCTCGATTTCTCCTGGGGCAACCAGACAGCCATCCTCGACATCCTCGAGCAAACGACCTTCCGCAAGGGACTCGGCGCCTACCTGGCAGAAGGATGGATGGCTACCGCCGCCCACCTGGGGAACAAATCCGAGCGCTACCTCGACCATGTCAAGGGGCTGACCATCGAATGTGACGACGTGCGTGGCCACCGGGCGCAAGTCCTGGGACTGGCCACCTCCTCGCGAGGCGCCGATCACCTGCGCAGCCGCTACACGCTCGAGGAGTTCAGCCTGCCACCGGAAGTGACGGCGAAACTGACCGGTCAGCCTATTCCTGCCTCAGCCGAGACTTACGAGGGTAAGGAGTGGGCATGCTTCTGGACAGAGTGCCTGTGCGCCGTGGCAGACTCGCTGGGCACTTGCAAGTTCCTCTCCAAGTGGCTGAGCGTCGGCCTGCTCGGCTTCAACGAGTTCAGCGAGTGGATCGAGGCGGCCAGCGGTATAGTCCTTACCCCGAGAGAGATTCTCGAGGTAGGAGAGCGTATCTACAATGTCGAACGCCTCTTCCTGGTCCGACACGGCTTCCGGCGCAAGGACGACGATGTCCCCGCTAAGTTCTATAGCAAGTGGACTCACGGGCCGCGTGCCGGTACGTGCGTCGAGCCGGAAGAGTTCCAGGCCATGCTCGATCGCTACTACGCATTGCATGGCTGGGACAGTGAGGGGATTCCCACGGAAGAAACGCTCCAGCGCCTGGGCATCGACCTACGCATTGAGACCAGGCAACCGGTTGATCAGGAGCACCGGCTAGGGAGCCCGGCACCATGATGAAATTTGTTGCGAAGAAGGATCTGTGTACCGGCTGCATGCTGTGCGAGTCGGCATGTTCCCTCTCTCACGACTGGATGGTGAACATGGACAGCGCGCGCGTGCAGATCTCTCGTGGCCAGGCCCTCGATTACAAGTACAGGATCGATGTCTGCCGGCAGTGCAAGGTCTGTCCGCCAATCGATGCCTGCCCCGTTCACGCCATCACACGACATAGCGAAACCGGCGCCATCATCATCAACTACGATTCCTGCGTGGCCGGCTGCTCAATTTGCGTCGAGGCTTGCCCCCTCGACGCCATCTTTAAGACGGACGGCAATAAACCGGTGGTGTGCGACCTCTGTGGCGGCGATCCGCAGTGCGTGAAGATGTGCGAGCCCATGGCCCTTGGCGCAATCGAAGTGAAGATGGAGGGGGGCAGGGTCTTAAAACTTCAAGGCTCTTTGTAGATA
>JBHIAO010000603.1:0-3473 GCA_046758565.1 Anaerolineae bacterium | reverse complement strand
ACATATAGTTCGAGTTCGTCTTCACGCATGGCTCCGCGCTGAACGCGAACGATGGCGCCATTTCGGTCGACGAAGTATGTCATGGGAAGACCGCGAACCCGATAGGCTTCAGCCGTTGCACCTTCCACGTCCAGGACCACAGGAAATGACACACCGTAGCGCTGAACGTAGGCCTCAACGAGGGCCCGCGGCTCTTCCACATCCACACCTACGACAACCAGGCCGTCATCCTGATATTTCTCGTGCACAGCCTGAAGCGCCGGCAGTTCGTACTTACACCAATTGCACCAGGTCGCCCAGAAGTTGACGAGTACGGTGCGCCCCTTCAGGTCATCCAGCGACAGCGTGCCACCGTCGAGAGCTTCCAATCGGAAACCAGGCGCCTCATCACCCGACGCGAGCGCATAGTCGAACACCAGCGATGCGCCGCCGGCGTATACATCGAATTCTGGTCGCGGATCGACGCGGGCGTCAAGTGCCGCCGGCTCAGCCGACACGGCCATTGACGCCCGACCAGCCATCGGACCACGCAGGACACGCCCAACCACCACGCCGGTGGCCAGTGCCAGTCCGATGAACAACACCACACCCACGCAAACCAGCATCACCCACTGATTGACGCTCAACCCCATCGCACCGCTCGACTTCTCACTCCTCCGTGACGAGGGCGGCATACCACCGACCGGCCAACTAGTGGAGTAACGGGCGCGCTGAGTTACCTGTGCCTGCTCTTCCTGATCCGTCATACGTTGGTCAGTTACCGCTGCTGCCGATTTCACCGACCTGCGAGAGAATCGCGAAGCGCAGTTCCCTGTCCTGACCGGGGAACGGCCACAGTTCACCGAACGGAACCCCGCGCGGATCATCCGAGAAGATCTGAACAATGCGCGGCTCGAGACTGTCTTGAACCCGCTTAGCATCCAGCGCGATCAAGAACTCCTGCGTCTCACCTGGCTCGAGTACCAGCGGAGGAGTCAGCGCACCGTTGCCGCCGACCTCGTGGCCTTCAACCTGTGCGATCGTACACCCGCAGCTCGTGTACAGGCCGGTCACGGTTAGCGGCTTGGCGCCGGCGTTCTTGAGAGTCAGTGTCTGCTGACCAACCTCAGTCGGTTCGAGGCGCCCGAAGTCGTAGGCATTGCCGCAACGTGCGTTCAAGCCCTCGACAGCAAGTTGCGGATGTGGCTCGTCAGGATTCGCCTTCTTCGTCACCCGAAAGTCGGCCGCAACGACGTTTTTCTGAAACTCCAACAGATTGACGACAAAGCAAGGACTCCGCATGACGTCACCCGCCACAAGCCCGGTTGCATCGTCGTCGGTCAACTCGTCGCCCCGACCTGAAGGAACAGGCTGCTGGGGCGAGACCTGGACTTGACCGTCACTCTCAACCTGAACCTGGGGGATCGGCTGGGCCGATTGAGGTTGCTGAAATCCGGTCTGTGCCGCCGGCTGGCCGGCCCTCGAAGCGAACTGACCACTCCCAAATTGGCCGGCCAGAATCCCGACACCAAGAGCCAGCAGCAGCGCGAGAGCAACCAGGAATCCAATCAGGAATCGCCGGTCCAGGGTGATCTCCACATCCCCGCCGCCCTGTCTTCCACGGCTCATAAGATTCCTCTCACGCCACTACGGCTTCACGTTAGCCTTAATAGTAAACTCGACCGTTGGAGCTGCCGGGTCATTGGTCTCGATCATGACTTGGCGTGTGATCTGCTTGCCGGCATCGTTATTGTATGTCGGGTCGTAGGTCACTCGCAGGTCCGTGGTCTCACCTGGCTCGACCGTGTCGTCGCCAGTGTTGGCTGCAGTACACCCACAGGACGCTCGCACTGATTTGATTACCAGGGGCTTCGTGCCCTTGTTCTCAATTGTGACGCTCGTTTCCACGATTTCATCTGGCGCAACCTCACCAAAGTCATAGACATAGTTGGTCTCCGCCAGACCGGGCAATGCCAGACGCGGGTTGTCGCCGATGACAATGTCATCGCCAGCCGGCAGCCGAGCCTGTCGAACGGCTGGCTGGTTAAACGGTGCTTGCTGCGCCTGTCCCGGCTGGACTTGAATCGCACCGCCAGGCTGAACCTGCTGGATGCCGGGTTGCTGGAAAGCAGCCGGCTGCTGCGGAACAGCAGCGGACTGTTGCCCACGTTGACCCAACTTCAGCCCGACGAAAAAGACCAGCCCTAGCGCGGCCAGAAATGCTACCCCGCCAACTAGAACATAGAAGACCCGTGAGTCGAGGCGAATTACCACCTGTCCACCACTTTGCTTAGCCATGAATGAACCTCCTTTCAAAGCTCTACGTGTTTACTCTGTGTTGTTCAACGTTCGTTGATAGTACTCCTATTGCGTATTGCGTACTGCGTATTGCGTGCGTAAGAACGTGCTTCCAACGCATCGAGAATACGCAATACGCAGTACGCAATACGTTAAGGTAGCCACTCGAACCAGCGGACGCCGACGTCCACTTTCTCAGGATGGCCACCGTCACGCGGCATCGTGTACAGATGCTGCAGGCGATCAGTGTACGAGAACCCGATAAAGGCCCAGCTCGTGCCATCCGGCGATAGTACTGGCTCCTGAAGATAGAAGATCCTCTGCATATCCGTGGCCTGTCTTGGCTCACCACCGTTGACCTGCACGATCCACCAGTTTTCCAAGTCGGGGCCCGCATCGCCACCGTAGCCCCCTTCCCGCTCAGCCCGGCCATAGTCCCGCCCGACGGTGGTGTACAGAACAAACTCACCATTCGGGCTCCAGTAGCGCTTGCCAGCCGGCCCAAGTTCTGACGTCTCGCGTTGAATCATCGAGGCATCCCGCACCAACGTGCGAGTGTTCCCGCCCAGGTCGACGACGCGGAGGTCCCACCCCGTGGTCTCAGGATCACTCCACGAGAAGAGAACTAACTGTCCATTCGGTGACCACACAGGCGCATAAGCTTGGCCCTCGACCAGCAGCGTGGGCTTGGGATCGTCAAGCCGAACCAGCCACAGCGCCCCCGGTTCGCCCGACCGACTGTACACCCACGCCCTCGCCTCTGCCGACCAGGTAGTAGCATCAAGCTGATCCGTCAAGATCGGCTGCACCATTCTGCTGGCTGTGTCGTAATACCAAATGCCGGCCAATCGCCCCCGACGGCCTGCCTGGGGGTAGAAGACAAGTTGAGCATCGCTCAGCCATGTGAGCTGCTCGTCGAACGCGAGGCTGGCATCGGGGTTCAGGCCGAGGGCGTCCCGGATCGGTTGCATGTCAACCTGTGCCGGCTGTTGTGTTCTCGTATCCAGTATGTATAGGGCCTGAGCTCCGGTTCCTGGGTCGCCCGCCACATACGCCAGGTACCGACCATCTGGGGACCATTGCAGCCCTCTTTCCCGCAACTCGTCCTGAGTCGCGCGGGTGAGATGATCGGTTGCCAGGTCGACGATGAACACATCCACGCTTTCGGGCGCCCCAAGCAACGCCGCGCGGGTGCC
>JBHIAO010000602.1:0-3473 GCA_046758565.1 Anaerolineae bacterium | reverse complement strand
GACGGACAGTTGGGCTAGCAGTTTGTCGGAGAAAGCACTTTCAATGGTCAAGGATGCCACATATCGGGTCAGGGGACCCGAGCTCACCACAATATATGGACAGCCCGGGTCCCCTGACCCGGTTCTCCGACAAACTGCTAGAAGCGCCTATCGGCCAGAATCGGCAGCAGGTACTGGATGGAACCAACTAAATTGGTGTTCGCATTCATCACAATTGCGCCAGTTGCGTTGGGGCCGCGGAACATACGGCTGCCCCGAATGGTGTAGATGATGGGACCTTTGTCGACGCCCTCAAAAACACGGCCGTTCTTCACAGTGTACGCTATTGATCCCTTTGTGTTCGGCCCTACAAAGATACGCTCACCGCTGACGGTGAACAGTATCTCGCCAGTGCGGTTTGCGCCGCGATAGATCCTGCGCCCGTCGAAAAACAGAATCGTCTGGCCCCGCGATCTGGCTCCTACATACACCCGACTGCCGTCGACCTCGTACATCAGATCACCGGTCGCGTTGGGGCCTCTGAAGAGCCGAGTCCGCCTTACGGCAGCCTCCTCGCCTACAACGGTGGGACTCTCGACCACCATCGCCGTCTGAACCGCACCGCTGCGGCCGATCCACAGACCCACCAAGGCGCCGCCCAGTGCAATAGCGACGACCAAACTGATAAACAAAATGTCACGGGATTTCACCCTGAAACTCCTTTCACTACGGATGTGCTGATACTCAGCGTGTGCAGGTGAACTCGATACTCGGATTTCTGATCCGGAAACGCTGATTCGGATAGGCACATCCTCGTCTGCGAATCGCGTCACCTGTCTTAGTAACTCTCCATTGAATAGATGCGACATCCAAGGCAAGTCTTACGTCAATGGGTCATATCGAGTTGGAGAAAAGTTCGGATCTGGTTAGGTTATGGCCTGGTTGGAGCACGTTGACAAGTTCGCCCTGGAGTTCTATAATGCGGATGTCGAGCTCCGCGACAAGACAGCACACCAAACATCGACCGGAGGAAACCTCATGAACATCATTCTGCTCGGACCGCCTGGCGCCGGCAAGGGAACACAGGCTGACCTTCTCCAGCAGAAACTAAATACCCCGCACGTAGCCAGCGGTGATCTGTTCCGCTACAATCTAAGAAACGAAACCGAGCTCGGCCTGCTTGCCAAGCAATACATGGATCGCGGCGATCTCGTGCCCGACGATGTCACCATCGCGATGGTTAGAGACAGACTGGAACAGCCGGATTGTGATAATGGTGTCATTCTGGACGGGTTCCCACGCACGATCCCCCAGGCCGAGGCCCTTTCAGAGATGCTGGCTGACATGGGGCGGTCATTGGATGGCGTGCTCTCCATCGACGTGAGTGAAGATGAGCTGGTTCGCCGGCTATCCGGGCGGCGCATCTGTCGCAATTGCCAGACGCCCTATCACGTGGAATTCAGCCCGCCACAGCACGAGGGCATCTGCGATGAGTGTGGCGGAGAGCTCTACCAGCGGGACGACGACAGGCCAGAGACCGTCCGGAACCGGCTGAAGGTCTACTTCGACCAGACGGCGCCTCTCATTAACCACTACCACGTGGCCGGCCTTCTCCACGAGGTCAACGGTGAAGGGGATATTGAAACCGTCAACAAGGCTCTGCTAGACGTAGTCGAAAGTCTGAGAGGCTGAGGATATGATCCCTATGAAACAGATGCAAACCATTCGAGCCTTCTCGAGAACCGTTTTTCTAGTCATCAGCCTGTTTCCCATTCTCGCGGCCGGCTGCGGCTCGGACAGCACGCCGGCGCCCGCAGACGCCGAGCCGGACGATTTACAGATCCAGGTATCGGCGCCTGAGCCGACCCCGGTGCTACCGACGAACACGGCGCCGCCGACGGAGACAGCACCGCCACCGACCGAAACCCCGCTCCCCACAGCAACGCCCGTTCCGCCGACGGCAACGCCTGAGCCCACCAACACGCCGGCACCGATCGCCGACGCCGTGGTCAACGTGGACCTGCTAAACTTCCGTGCCGGCCCGGGCACCAACTACGACGTTCTCGGACTGCTCAACCTGGGTGATCCGCTGACGGTGACCGGTAAGAACCCCGAAGGGAATTGGCTGGCGGTAAGCGCAGCCGATGGCACGGAAGGCTGGGTCTTCGCTGACCTCACCAATCTGAACATCGACCTCGGCGTTGTGGCAGTGGCCGAGAATATCCCGCCCACGCCGACAACCGCGCCCACCCAGGTCGTGCAGGCGCCACCCAGGTCTAGCAACCCTCCGCCGGCCATGCCACCCCCACTGCCGGCCGGTGCAGTCCCCGGCATCAACCCGTTGACAGGACTGCCCACCGACAAAGCAGCACTTGCACGCCGGCCCGTAATAGTCCGCGTTGGGAACGACCCGGTAGCACGCTCAATCCAGGCCGGCCTCAGCCAGGCCGACGTTGTGTACGAAGAAATCATGGATGGCTGGGGTGTCACCCGTTACTCGGCCATCTTCTGGAGCCAGGATGCACCCAAAGTGCGGCCAGTGCGCAGCGCCCGCCTGATCAGCATCGATCTGGCCAAGCAGTACCAGGGTGCTTTGGCCCACTCAGGTGCCAGCGACCCGATCCGTCTGCGCATCTCCCAGGCGCCGATCATCGACCTGGATGAGTTCTACAACCCGCCCCCGTACACCTACGGCCCGGGGGACTGGCGCACCCGCCTCTACACCACGCTTCCGCGCCTGCGTGCCTACCTGCAGGCGAAAGGTCTGGACCAGCCTGTCGGGCTCGAGACATGGGCCTTCTCGGACCAGCCACCCGGCGGAGCACCGGCCTCGACTGTCACGATCTCGTATCCCAACGGAACCGTCGTCTGGCAATGGGATGCCGGCATTGGGCGGTACCGCCGGTTCATCGGTGGTGCACCTGACATCGACGCCAACACGGGTCAACAAATCACAGCGGCCAACGTGATCCTGCTCTATGCGGTGCATGGCAAGACGGACATCGTCGAGGACAGCCTGGGCAGCACGGCGATTGACATCCAGTTGCGAGGCTCCGGCCAGGTGAGAGTGGTGCGGGATGGCGTGGTGATTGACGGCTCCTGGCAACGCACCAACGACTTCCAGCCCACGAGATTCTCCGTGCCGCTGAAGCCGGGTAACTCCTGGGTAGAGCTCATCCCGGCGAACCCCGACATTCGGAAGACCTACCAGGTTGATCCCATGTTCCAGAATCAATGACTTCGCGCATGGCTGTGATCCAGACGCAGTCCACCACCGAGATGGGCAGTCCAGTCTCGGGGTCGTTGAGGATGAGCAGCCCAGTGATATACGGCAGCCCCCGCCTGTAGTTCTCCGGGAAACCGCTCACCCACTTGATACCGGCCGATTTCAAGGCCGGGATGTAGGCCGGCCTGGCGTGGCCACCGCTCGCTCGGCTACACGGGCGGAGGTCGGCGGGCTTCGCTCCCTCCGCTCGTGCCTCCGTACCGCCCTG
>JBHIAO010000601.1:0-3485 GCA_046758565.1 Anaerolineae bacterium | reverse complement strand
AAGGTCGCCACAGTTGGATTACGACTCGGGCTCGTACGATGATCTCTTCACGATCGAGCAGGCTGCTTTTGTTAGGTTTATGAACCATATCGGAAAGACAGACCATGATGACATTGAAGACACGGAGCCCGGCACTCCAGACGCCTGTTGAGGCTGGTGATGTCTGGGCTCAGTTCGCCGCTACCCGCGACAGCGCACTGCGGGAGCAACTCATTCTGGAAAATGCGCCTTTGGTTAAGTATGTGGTAGATCGGATGGCGATCTCCTTGCCGGCGTGCCTGGAGTATGAGGACTTGATTAGCCACGGCATCGTGGGCCTTGTGCAGGCCGTGGATCGCTTTGAGCCCGGTCGAGGCGTGCCGTTTGGAGCATACGCTGTCATACGCATTAAGGGGCAGATTCTGGACACGCTGCGGCGCCTGGATCTGGTGCCGCGCTCGGCGCGTCAACGTGCTCGGGAGATAGAGGTCGCCATTCGCGAGTTGCGGCAGAAATTCGGGCGTAATCCAACTGACGAGGAGATAGCGGATCGCTTAGGCATAAGCGCAGACGCTGTGCGAACTAACCTGCAGAACGCCACTTGCTTCTTGGTATCCTTGGATTACGAGCTTTTTCAGGGCGGTGGAGTGGGCGTTCCGCTCCGTGAGGTGTTGGAAGATGAGGGGACGCCGACGCCGGTGGAGCATTTGGAGGATGTGGATGTTCGAGAGCATCTGCGCAGCGCACTACACGAGTTGACAGAGCGAGAGCGCCTGGTGCTGTCCCTCTACCATGAACAGGAACTTACCATGAAAGAGGTTGGTCGTGTGCTGGGCGTGTCCGAATCACGGATCTCCCAGATTTATAGTAAGGTCATCCTCACCCTGAGGGCGATCCTGCAACTCAGTGATCAGTAGCCAGTAAGTCCTTAGTAAGGAGTGGAAAGCTAAAGAATCGTGCCGCAGTGCCGATACATTCAGTAACTAAGACAGCTATGGGCTGATCACAAAAACGTCGCTGACGAGCAGGTCGTCAGGGAGGTATTGTATATGCGCATCGATGACAAAACCGCGAAAGAAATCTTAGGCTCGCAGTCTCACGAGGTACAGGGAGTTGACCGGCACGTGGCTGAGGAACCGGGTAAGAACACGGAGATCCAGCGCGACGAAACCATCCTGTCCCCCGACGCACGGCTGATGCAGCGCGTCCACCGGGCCATCGGTGAAGTGCCCGACGTCCGCGAAGACAAGATCGCGGCCCTGCGGCAGCAGATTCAGGATGGAACTTACCAGATCGACGTGGAGGCCTTGATCAGGGCGCTTCTTGGCGGACACGGAAGTGGCGCTCAGCCCGTCCAATGATATCCTAGACGTGCTCGTGAGGCAGCGGCAGGTTCTGCAGGACCTGACGAGCCTGACTGCACAGGTTCGAGATGCCCTGATTCGTTGTGATGTCGAAACGTTGGAAGATCTCGATAGAAACGCTTCGGCTGCTTCTCACCTCGCTGCTCGGTAGCCCTGCCTCATCCTCCGGACTCGCCGACACTGACGCGAGTCCCTTCGACTGACAGTAGCACTAACAGCTTATCCAACAATAGCGGGCAGGGCTCCCACGCCCGGCAATTCGGCGGGCTCAGGCCTGTACTGAGCTTGCCGAAGTGACAGGCCGTGGGCGCCGCCTCTCTTGGCTTTTGGGACTGGCTCTAATACTACAACGAGACTTTGAGGGAGTTCCGTGTCTGCAAGGCTCGAAGGCCCGTCCGCGGGCCGGCTATGCTGCGAAACCTGACCAAGAACGGCCCGAGGACGGGCCTTAGAGCGTATATGACTTTTGGGATCAGCTCTAAGTGGACAACGAAACTGCTTGGCCCGTTCGTGCCGATTCGTAAAGGGCGTTGAGAGTGGCCACGTTGCCTCGGCTGTCGGATACGGGCAGGACAGGCTCACTACCGTCGAGGATGCAGTCGGCCATGTCCTCCACTTCGCACAGGTAGGCGTCCACGTCTTCCACAGGCATCGTTTCTGTGCCGTTGTCGAAGTGCAGGCGGATGGCAACCGACCCGTCAGCGCCGGGCTTCCACGGGTTGTCCAACACCAGGGTCCCCTGGCTGCCCACCACCTCCGCACCCCAGCGGGAGGCGGCCTGGAAGCTGCTATCGAACTGGGCCAACGTGCCGTCCGCGAATCGCATCTGGCCTACGAAGGTCAGGTCCACGCCGCTGTCGCCGAGGACTTGCCAGCCAGAGACTTCCACCGGGTCCGAGCCGGCGATGGCGCGAGCGAAACTGACCGGGTAGCAGCCCACGTCCCACAAAGACCCACCGCCGAGCGTCGGATCGAGGCGTACGTCACCGGGGCGGGCCAGGGTGTAGGAAAAGACGGCCCGCACCAGGCGCACGTCGCCGATGACGCCCTGCGTGACCAGTTCCTGCACCTTGAGGGTTTGGGGGTGGAAGCGATACATGAAGGCTTCCAACAACACGACCCCACTGCGGCGGGCCGCCTCGGTCATGCGGTCCACTTCTTCCACGGTGAGGGCCAGGGGCTTCTCGCACAGGATGTGCTTGCCGGCGTCGGCGGCCTTCACTGTCCACTCACAGTGCAGGCTGTTGGGTAGAGCATTGTAGATCACGTCCACTTCTGGATCGGCCAGCAGCGCCTCGTAGCTGCCGTGAGCCCGTGGGATGCCCCACTGGCGGGCATAGTGGTCGGCGCGGGCCAGCTCGCGGCTGGCCACGGCCACCAACTCCGAGCGATCCGAGGCACCGATGGCCGGAATCAATGCGCCGTTGATGCGGGCCGTGCAAATCAGCCCCCAGCGCAAACGACGATCAGACATTTTTCTCTCCAATCTTGACTAGGACATGGTTCCGTGTGATAATCGCCACGTCACGCAACGCGCATCACGTTTCACGGCTAGCACTGGGATGACGTAATTGGTGAGGTGGCATCATCATGTATCGTATGAAAGACGATATTGCCGAAGTCTTCATCGGTGAGGCGGAGATTCAGGACCGGGTCCAGCAGTTGGGGGCGATGATTTCTCAAGACTACGCCGGCCGGCCACCGCTGCTCGTGGGGGTGCTGCGGGGCGTTCTCATTTTCATGGCAGATCTGCTGCGCGCGATCGATATCCCTGTGGCCGTCGATTTCATGGCCATTTCACGCTACGCTCCAACGGCTCAGACCGGGGGCGTTGTTCGCCTGATCAAGGACCTGGAGGAGCCTATCGAGGGCCGGCACGTCCTCTTCGTCGAGGACATCGTGGATACCGGACTAACGCTGAGCTACCTACTGCGCACCCTGCGTGGCCGGGAGCCGGCCAGCCTGGAAGTGTGCGTGCTCTTCGACCGGCCCCACCACCGCCTCATCGACATCGACGTTGCCTATACCGGCTTCGAGATCGGCGACGAATTCGTCGTTGGCTACGGCCTGGACTACGGGCAACGCTACCGCAATCTACCGTATGTGGGAATCCTGAAAGCGGAGATTTATCAGTCATCATAC
>JBHIAO010000600.1:0-3496 GCA_046758565.1 Anaerolineae bacterium | reverse complement strand
GTGACGTGCACTGGGGCGGTCAGGCCATCGGCAATGGGTTCGAGTTCGAGATCGAACGAGGTTGGATCGAACGGAGCCGGTGTCGGGGTGGCCGGCGCCGTCGTGGCCGTGGCGGTGGGGGGCGGTGTGTCTGTGGCCGGCACGGGTGCAGTTGTTGGTGGCGGCGTATCTGTGGCTGTGGTCCGCCGGGTGGGTGCCGGCTCTGACGTTCTCGGTGGGGTCGGCTGCGGCGGGGCCGGTGTCTCGGTCGGAAAGCTGGTCTGTGTGGGTGCTGGCGTGGCGGTCGGCGGAACGCCTGTGCAGCCGGCGAGGGTGAGCAGAAACAGCGTCACGGGAAGCAGTTGTCGAAATACACTCATTCTATCTCTTTCATCCCTTGGCTACCTGAGGACGAACAGGGGCGTAAGTATAGTTGATGTCGTCTCTACAGTCGAATCAATGAGGGCCGAAGTCCACTGACTCCGCCGAACGGCTGCAGACTTCGATGATACACGGTCAGCGGTCAGTTTTCGACCTACAGGGCGCTTTGCGCTATAATAGATGCGGCTGTCGGGCTTGAGAGATGCGCCCTTACAAGCCTTAGACTTTGAGGAGGTTAGGATGCTGACACGCCAAGAGGTGGACAAACTGAGCCATTACCGAAGTGAGAAGTATCCAGTGATGAGCCTCTACCTCAACATTGACACCGGAAGTCCCGATCAAGAACGTTCTCAGATTCGGCTAAAGAACCTGTTCTTCCAGGTGGAAGATACGAAGAGCCACATGACGACGGAGGAGGCCGAGTCTCTGTCCCGTGATCAGGAACGTATCCGGGCATTCGTCCGGGAACAGGCGATGCAAGGCGCGCGCGGCGTCGCGGTGTTTGCGAGCTCTGGCGCTGGCCTCTGGGAGACCTTCACGTTCCCGAATCGGATTGGTCAACATATTGAGATCGGAGATGCGCCCTACGTGAAGCCGCTCTTTCGGATGTTGGAGCGGTACAAGCCCGTTTGTACGGTGTTGGTTGGAAAGGGGAAGTCGCGAATTTTCTTGCTTTACGGCGACGAGATTGTAGAGCAGACGGACGTGTTTAGCCCAGTTCCCGGCCGGCATGACCAGGGTGGCTGGTCCCAGGCCCGGCTCCAGCGGCATCACGGTGAGCGTGTGATTCAGCACTTGAAGGCCACCGCAGACCGACTGTTCAAGATGTATCAGGGCGGCGTATACCGCCGGCTGCTCATCGGTGGAACCGACGAACTGGTCACCCAGTTTCAGGCGTATCTGCATCCCTATTTGCAGGATCGCGTCGTGGACACCTTCCCCATGGAAATGATGGCCAATGTCAAGAAGATCCAACAACAGTCGCTGCAGGCGCTGGACGCGTCGGAGCAGACAACCCAGCAGTTGCTGCTTGAGCGGCTGGAAAGCGAGTTCGGGGCGCAGAAGCTGGGTGTGGCCAGCCTGACCGGAACGATCCGGGCGCTGCAGCGTGGGCAAATCATGACCTTGCTGGTCAACGACGGGTTTGCCGAGCCAGGATATCGCTGTGTGAGCTGTGGCCATATCATCCTTCGCGAAGAGGATCAATGCCCGTACTGTTCGGGTGAACTGGAACACATCGACGACGTCGTGGCGCTCATCATCGATCAGATGTATGAGCAGGGCTCTGACGTTGTGTTCGTAGCCGGTGATTCCAATACGGAGAGACTGGCGAAACTTGGCAACATTGGTGCTTTGCTGCGTTACCAGTTTCAGCCGTAGCTTGGCTCGCCAGTTGGTGCATCGATACGTCACCAGGGAGCGCCGGGCAGGGGGACTGGGAAGCAGAGGCGAGGATCGGCAACGAGTAGAGGGGTTCCCAGCTAACAGATGTCAAGGCGGCCAGGGCTGGCGCCACGAGTTGGCGAGCAGCGGCAGGTAGGCCGAGCACGCTGGCACCTGGGCCGTGGTCATCATGTCTACCACGTCCACCCGCCCGTTGGCGTTGGCGTCTGACACGCAGGTGATGGCTGAGGGTAGGCCGTATTCGTAGGCGCCGATGTCGGGGGCGCTGCCGGCATAGGGCAGGCCCATGTCAGTGCCGCGATCGATGGCGGGGCTGCTGGCCTGCAGGTGGAAGTCGCCGACAGCCGGATCGACGAAGAGGGGATCGCCAATCACGTGGTCGCTGCCCACCGGTTGATGCCACTCGTGCTTGAACAGGAACAAGTTGTGGGAGATCGTGCTGTTCCCGATGGCGTTGCCGGTGATGCCTTCCTCGTCGTTGAGGGCGATGATATTGTTGGTCACCACAGTGTTATCAGCCTCATCCAGCCTAACTCCTGAGCCAATACCCGCATCACCGCAGTTGTAGAAAACATTGTTGTACACCCGGTTCCCGGTCATTGTGCCCGAACCTGCACCACTATCTCTGAGCTGATCCCAGAACTGTAATCCGTTCAAGTGACAGTCCCAGACCACGTTCTGGTACACCTGGATGTTGGAGAGCCGCCCCTGACTCAGATCACCCAGATCGCCCACGGCTAATGTGATACCGTTGCCATAGTACTCGTCAGGACCGTGTTCGCCGAATGTGGGGTGGAAGGCACAGAGCTTCTCCTGACTATCGACCATAGCATAGCCACTGCGACGAATTCGGTTGCGAAATACCCGCACATCATGGGCCTCGTTGATGTAGATGCCCACCGCGCATGTGCGCTCGACGAAGTTGTCGTACACATCGCCGTCCGTCGAACTCTCCTTGACGTCAATGCCCTCCTCCAGGACATCATGCACGTAGTTGTTCGCCACCACGAACTCAGAGGCGCGAATGATCGAAATCGCCTCGTGGTCGCCTCCGCGAAACGTTCCGCTCTCATCTCGCCAGCCCAGGTTCGTGTTGCGGACCTCGTTCCCGACCACCGCGACGTTGACGGGGTCTTCCTGGACGATCAGTCCACCATTGCCGGTGCCGTCAATCAGGGTGTTCTTGATGGTAGTGCCCGTCCCGCCGTTCACCACGATCCCGTAGCTGGCGTTATTCCGGACCGTGAGATCGCTGATGGTCAGGTAGTCGCCGCCTGTGATGTTGACCATGCCCGCCCAATTCCGATCCCAGTTGGGGGCATCGTTGATGCTGCAGGGGAAGCTGGGGCACCCGCCGTCGAAGATAACGGCGTCGCGCGACTCGCCACGGATGGTGATAGGCGCGCCGGTAGTGCCAGCGAGCCTGCTCACCACTAGCCGGTCGGTGTAGATGCCGGCCTGGATGATGAGGTTGTCGCCCGGCCGGAGGCGACTAACGGCTGTCTCGAATGAACAAAAAGGTGTCTGGTCATTACCGGGACCCGTGTCGCTGCAGCCAGTTTGCCCCACATAGTAAGTCAGTCCGTTGGCTGGATCTGGAATTGCGAACTCGGCGAACAGATCGATAAGCTCTTGATTCGCCGAAGCGGGATCGGGCAGACCTTCCGTATTCCGAAATAGTCCAAAATCGTCGCTGTGATAATCCCAGTACTGAAAATGGACGCCATATTGA
>JBHIAO010000599.1:0-3497 GCA_046758565.1 Anaerolineae bacterium | reverse complement strand
AGGCTGCAATTTGCTGACTCGGGCGAGTGGTGCTATCATCGTGCCACAGCATGACTCTCGCAGATAGCAGCACCGACGACCTGCTCTGGCCCCACATCACCGCCGGCATCCCCGGCATCGGCGGGAAACTGAAAGCAGAGCCCGTGGTACGAGGCCGATACATGGGTTGCGGCGTATGCGCCTGACGCTCGAGGCGGATAGGGGTTGAGAGGGCAAGGCCACTGCGTGTACAATTCAGGTAAGAAGGAGGCGACAGGGGGCTACGGAACAAGGACCAGCACTTAGGGGTGCTACAACAGGTAGGCTCGGGGGTGCCGCCTTTCACAGTGAACTGGCGCATAGTCCACAGCCCGGGGGAAGAACTGACCGTGGGTCGGGAGAGTGTCTGTTTCTGCGGATTGCCTGTTTGTCGTACGCGTTTTGCCGTGCTGAGATCGCATACCTGCACCGAAACTTCAGGAGGAAGCGCGTTGCGTGACGTTGCCATAACTTTCAAGGTTGACCCGTCTCATACAGACGAGGTGAGTATTGACTACCTGCCCTTTGGCACGCGCGTATTGAAAATCAAGGTGGTGAACACAGCCGGCCCGACCGACGTACCGCTGGTTCTGCGGCCGGCCAACACACCCGTGCAGCACGAGGAAGCCGGCCCGCTCGCAGGCTGCGCCGACGACCAAAGGGATATCTGGGTCGTGTGGGGTGGCGGTCACGAGCGTGGACCGTGTGCGCACGGCAGAGACATCAGTTGGCAAGAGGTCTGCGCTCCGCTCGACAGGGGTGCCAGCAGCTATACCTACCTGCACGTGACACATCGCCCTGATACCTGGGACCTTCGACAGCCGTTCGATCCTTCGTCAGAGCTCAGGACAGGCTCAGCTCAGGGCAAATCTCAGGACACCGCGGCTGCGCTGTCGGATGCGACAGTGACCCTGTTTGTCATGGCTGGTGAAGAGGATGACCCCGTAGGTA
Source organism: Anaerolineae bacterium (assembly GCA_046758565.1). GTDB lineage: Bacteria > Chloroflexota > Anaerolineae > Epilineales > JAANWY01 > JBHIAO01. The sequence continues at coordinate 2,528 of JBHIAO010000599.1, read as the reverse complement.
GGCTCAGGATAAATCTTCGGGCTCCACGCGTCGGCGTCGACAGTTCGATTCCAGTCGAGGACCCTGTTCGCCCAGTGTGGGTCCACGAGGAAAGTGGCGGTCGGATCGAGTTTGAGGGCTCACAGATCCCGACCTACCTCTCGCGTTGGTGGTCTGAACCTCGGATTCGCTACGACGATGCCTCTGTCCCAAACCTATCGATCCACTATCGGCCTGTCTCTGAGTCAGCGACCTGGCCTTGGTTGCGCCTGTGGCGGGCTCTTGGTATGACCTTGGTCCGTGAGCCAGGCCGTGTGGACATTCGACTAAGTGGCCAGCCGATCATGATGATCACTGGCAATATCGAGCCGGCGCTGTTTCACGATCGATGGATGCTCCCCGAGGTGTATCGGTTTTACAGCTCGCGCTACGCGGTGTTACGCCTGTGGTTCCTTTGGCTAGACATGGATCTGGGTGTCGTGCGTCGCCGGCTCCACGAAGTCCCCGACATTGAACGTTTCGATGTATTAATCGACCTGGAGGAGGAAAAGGCCGTGTATGCCTGCACAGATCTCCACTGGCGGGAGATGTGGGGCGCGGTTCTCCAGCAGCCGATCAAGTCGCACATCGGGTTGTCGGCCGGCAAACTCTTGCGGCTTCTGGGGGAACGCCTCGAGGATGAGTTTTTCGACCTGCTGGTGATCTTGGATGAGACGGAGAAGGTCGTTCGGAATCCAGCAGTGCGCCTGTGCGAGAAACTGACAGGCCACGCGCACTGCGATCATGATGTCGCGACACCAGAGGGTGAGGTTGCCGTACGTGGCGCCGGCCTCTATGCCAAACACGCGCCTTACTTCGACGACGAAACTGTCAAGCTGGATGGCCGGCTCACCAGCGGTGATGTCCGCCGTACGTAGAGGCAAGGCAGGTCGGATTGTCGTCAGGAGGGAAGAAAAGCCAGGGAATCATCCACCATCCAAATGCTCCAAGGCTTCGGCCTCGGTCTTATAGATGCTGATGGCCTCGTCGAGCCGGGTAAGCTCGAAGATGTGCCGGTAATGCTCGCTCAGCCCGACGACCGAGAGACGCTGTCCCTGGCGGTTCATGCGGATGAGGAGGGTAGCCAGCAGGCCGATGCCAGAACTGTTCATGTACTCCAGGCCGGCGAAGTTCAGGATGATGGCCCGGGCATTGCCGGCGCTGGCCTCGGTGTAGGCTTCCATGAGCGCATCTTCGGCAAAGCCGGTGAATTCACCCTGAACATCCACGATGCTGAAGGTGTCGCTCCCTTTTCGGACGCTCATCGTTACGTTAGATCGCAGCACGATATATCTCCTCCTCGAGTCAGTAATCAGAATCTGACTGCCTCGGCAATGTCACGTTAACATAAGACATCTGTTATTGAGGCTCCAGACGGGTCCGTGACCCGCGTCATTGGACTCGCAACGTTCGCTGTCACTGGGATAGGCGAGGGTCTCCCGACCGAGCCCCTTTCGCCTCGGTCAGGAGACCAGACGATCCCCTTTGAGCAGATAACCGGCGAAGGATTTCCGCCGAGTTGTACTAGACCCCGCGATAACGCCGCCGGCGCAGGACGAAGCCAGACGCAACGGCTGCTGCGCCCACGAGTGCCATCAGGCCGGCCACCACCGGCCCGCTGCTCTTCGCCCCACCCGTCTTCGGAACTTCCTGGGGCGCCTGGGGCACGTTTTTGACTGCCGGGACGGTCTTGAGATAGGCGGCGATGGCCAGGGCGTCGGACTCGGTCATGTCCTTCCAGCCGTCCTCGATCAAGAACGCCATTCCCTCCGCCTGGCTGCCGTCCGGCTCCTTGCCGGTTCGTATGAGGGTGGCGATCTGCTCCTCCGTCCACCCGCCGATGCCTGTTTCCTCGTCGGGTGTGATGTTGGGCACTACCCCACCAGCTTCCGGGCTAAACGCGCCGGCCATGAACTTGGACATGTCGGGAGACCCGTCGGGGTTCCTGGGGGTGTGGCAGTCACCACAGGCAGTGACCGCGTTCACCAGGTACTCACCCCGCGCAACACCCTCTGTTGGGGCGACAGCCGGCGGCGGCACCGGAGGCTTGAAAGGCGGCATAGGCGCTGTGAGTTCAGTCGAGGGCACGGCGTTCTTGACCGGCTCCACCGTGCGCAGGTAGGCGACCAGGTCCTGGACATCCTGGTCCGACATCCCGCTGAACGCCGGGTAGGGCATCATGGGGAAGAGTTGCCGGCCATCCGGCCGCGTGCCCAGGCGAATGGCGTCGATGATCTCCTGGTCAGACCAGTCGCCAACGCCTGTTTCAGGATCGGGCGTGATGTTGGGGAAGCTCACCGCGCCGAAGGGACCCTCCATCTGAAAGCCGGCGTTGCCGGCCAGGGCGCCGGCCTCGCTGGTATGACAGCCGCAGCCGGCAGTGAGTGCAAAGATGTAAGCTCCCTGCTCCGCATCCCCCTGGGCCGAGGGGGCGGCCGAAGCCGAGAGTGCTGCGAGCCCCAGCAGGACTATGGACAAGACAATGAATACCAGCTTTATGACTCTGTGTA
>JBHIAO010000598.1:0-3503 GCA_046758565.1 Anaerolineae bacterium | reverse complement strand
GGGCCGGCCAGGTCCAGCAACTCATCGTTACTGGCCACGGCCACGATACGGCCGTAGGCGCAAGCTACCGCCTCAGCCCAGGGCTTGACCGGGTCCACGGTATGGATGCGTGCGTTGCGAAGAATCAGGTCTGCTTTCATTTTCCACCTTGAGACCCTCCCGCAGGTTTCGACTGTACTGCGCGCAGCCTGTTCGAGACCGCCAATTGTGCATAAGGGGATTCCATAATACGCAGCCTCGGTTGTGTATTGTACATTATTGCGCTGGTGACGGCAATCGGTCACGTCATGCTGATCAGGGATTGCCGACCCACGCCGTATTCGCAACTGGAGTCGGCCAAACGCGCCGGCCGGGGCGCTGCTCTGGCCGGCCTTTCTTTATTTACCATAATGCCGTGATGGCTGTTACCAGTTCGGCTGGATGTGCGTCAAATTATGTAAGCCGGCTCCTGACGGCTCTCAGGGCAGGGAGACCGTCGGCAGCCGGCCTTTTGTATGCTGCTCCTGTGAAGGATAAGCTGGCGTTTGGACGACTTATAAATGATGGGCGGCTGCTGGTGACTCTCAGGGCAGGGAGTCCGCCGGTGGCGGCCCTTTTGTGTGTTAGGTCATGGGACGTGCCGGGCAGACATTTCGCACGGCGGCGCGGGGTTGCTTCTCATACGATTTTCACCATTCGGTACTCGAATCGACCGGTACGGACTCTTGTCCAGCCGCGCAGACGCTCATCTACCGCCTCGTCGCCGGTGTCCACGCGAAGCACGCTGAGATCGTTGAGTTTCTGCCGGGAGGCCACGACTGTTACCTCGGAGCGGCGGATCACGTCGGGCGAAACCTGCTGATTGCCGCGCCCGAAGATGAAGCCCTGACCACCGATGGGTGAGACGACGATGACGTTGCGCTCGCCCAGGTGCGCCAGAATCTGCTCTTCATTCGCATCTTTCACCAGCACTGCGCCGTCCCGCCAGATATCAACGCCCAGGGGCGAGCCATCGAACGCCAACGCTTTCTTGATCGCACCGATCGTGCTCCCTGGGCAAAGAATGTAGGTTACGCCGGCCTCCACGCTGTCAAGGAGGCCGACGACGATGCTTTCGACCCCGTCGCCGCTCACGTCCTTGCTCGCCTGTAGCTCCTCATCCACCGGCACGTAGGCTACGGCTTTGAGTTCCGCGCGGACCTCGCCAGCCCGGTACGCCTCCTCATCCAGGTCGTTGATCTCGCGCTGCTCAACGCGCTCAAAGTTGGCGGCGATTCGGCCGGCGGCGAAGGGCGTCACGGCGAACACCGACGAGTAGGTTTTCACGCCGGCCGGCACGCCGAGGACGGGTGTGTCGCTATCCAGCTCTGCGAGAGTATCGGCGACGTCGACGGCGGTACCATCACCGCCTACGAACAGAATCAAGTGCACGTCTGCCTCCACGTAACGGCGAACTGCTTCCCGGGTGTCCTCGGCGCTGGTCTCCCTACCGGCCGGCACGCCGACGACTTCATGGTCGAAGCCGGCTTCTCTGGCCTCCTCGGCGCCCATGTGGCCCCCGAAGGCCAGCAGCTCGATGTCCATCTGTGCACCGTGCTGGCGTAGACTCTTCAGGGCGTCCACCGCCCGGCCTGGTGATCGCGGCTTCGCCCCCAGGGCGCGCGCCTCCGCGACTTTCCCATCGGTGCCTTTCAGGCCCACGCGCCCACCCATGCCGGCTATGGGGTTCACCACCACGCCGATGCGCCGCTTGTATGTCATGCCTCCCATCCCTGTCAACCCAATTTCGTACTCAGGGAGCCTCAATCTGCTGGAGGATGCCACTCTCGAGCAATCCATAGTGTCCGCGCCTCAACCACGTATTCGTTGTTGAGACGCAGAGCGATAACGGTTGCACGCCCGGTCGGTGTCAGGCCAGCAATATGCGTGGCGCCATTGGTCCAAGCAAAATGCTCGCTCCAGTTCTGGGTACGTGGATTGAAAAGAGGAGTTAGTTGGCCCGTTGCAGGATCCGGAGCATGGGTTTTGGCCCATTTGAACTCATTGCAACGGTAGCAGGCTGCGGCCAGATTCTCCCGCGCATCACCACCGCCAGCCGACTGAGGGATGACGTGATCGATCACAAGCGGCATACCAATCAGGCGGCGTGATGTGCGACAGTATTCACAGCGGTGGTCCGCTTCATCGAACACCTGCTGCCGAACGGCCTCTGAAATCGAAGGCACAGTTATTCCAGTGGCAGTTCGTCCAGTGCCGGCACAGGATGACCGTGCCAGCGCAAGACAGCCCAAGCATATGCTTTGCGCAGCATCAGACGATCAGCAGCCAGACGTAAATCGCTTAGCTCCTGACGTTCCTCTTGGGTGATACGATCGCCACGACTCTTCTCAAGCAGTGCCAGGTGACGTTCTTGCTGTGCTGGCGGTACTTGGCTGTAGGCAATCTTCAGGAGCTCATCGAGAGGTATCGCTTGCATTGTCAGTAGCTCGGCGCTCATCTCGGGTGGCGCGTTTTCGACGGAAGGGGGAAGATTGCCCGCAATGCTCTGCGCGGCAAGCTGTTCGGGAGACTGTTGCGTCAACTCAGCCATGCGCGCGAGCAACCGGAATACTGGTTCGGGTAGTTCGACCGTGAGTCTTTGCGTTGCCATCTTGCACCTCAAGGTAGGAAGCGGACCCGAAGGCTGGATCCGAATCTCCTCGTGAGTCTGTGGAACCCTTGTTATTGTACCGCAATTCAACGCCGGCCGCAAGTTGGAATCGGCTGTCTTCTGGTGTACAGCGAGACATGCCCCTTGCCGCGTACCGTAGACAACCACCACACCGCATGTGCGTTACACCGCCGTTTTGCGCAGTGCCTGCCTGCCGGCGTAGACCCCGAGGGTGCCCGCCGGAAACGCCACCAGCCCGGCGACCACGGCCAGCCAGCCGCCGACCCGTCGTGTGTCCGGACGTGCTAGCAGGCCGCCGGCTGCGACCAACGCCAAACCGTTGGCCATGGCCGCCACCGCCCAGGGCCAGGTCATGAAAACGCCACAGTAGAGCCAGCACAAGATCGAGGCGTCGGGCTCGAGAATGCGGGGTGTCGGTGGTTTGGGCCACCAGGCCAGGCAATAGAGCGCACAGACAAAGATGAACAGACCGGCCATGGCTGGCAGGCCGGCGAGGGCCAGCCGCTCTGGCAGGGGGCGCCAACGCGCCCACTTCTCTCGTTCGGCAGTCCCGGACTGCCACCAGCGCAGCCCCACGATGGCGGCGAAGGGTGCTGTGATGACCAAAGCTTGAGACACCACGGCAAACAGCCACCACGGTGTTCCCAACGCCTGGGCAATCTGGCTCAAAGGTTCATTTGTCTCCATCCATCGCCTCCTCTGTGTTTGTCTCCTACCAAATATATGCCAAAACACCGAAACCTTCAAGTAGTGGAGTCGTGCAACGTGAAAACCGCCTTCTTGTGCTTGCATTACGGTGTTACTCCGCAACATTTGCGTCATGTGCGTGAATTATCGCCTCGTAAAACGTGAA
>JBHIAO010000597.1:0-3507 GCA_046758565.1 Anaerolineae bacterium | reverse complement strand
TTCCCCATGCTCGATCAACTGCCGGCTGGCCTGCGTGCCATCCTGGAGAAGGCCCTGACCACCAACGTCGACGACCGGCTGACGGCGACGGAGTTCCGCCAGCAGTTGGAGGCGTTCCGCGCGGCCCATGCCGGCTCGGTCCGGCCGTTGCAGTTTCCGCAGGGTGATCAGGTGACGACGCTGACCGGCCTGCTCGACCTGTGGAATGAGGTACTGGCACTACGCCCGGGATATTCTGTACGATGGGAGTCTGGAGAGCTGGCTGCGCACGCTCAACCCGCGCCTCGGGCGACCGAGGCTTCGGGTTCTGACCCAACGCCTGGACTTCGGCACGGTGCTGGCGCCGGCCGGCGCCAGCACCAGACAGACCCTGTCGGTGGTGAACACCGGCTCCGGCGGAGCGCATGGGATTGTGAAAGCGTCGGCGGGGTGGCTGAAGCCGGAATCGACCTCCCCGAGCATCTGCTGGCGGATGAGAAACATGCCCACTAATCTGGGAAGATCCGATTTGTTAAACGTCCCCCGCTGGCTGCCCTTCTCCCTTCAGCAAAGGCGACGGCCGGCGTGTATGCCAGTTAGTGGCTTTCTCGTAGGCGAAGGCCGCGCGCAGCACCGTCGCTTCGTCCAGGTGCGCGCCGGCCAACTGCAGCCCGATTGGCAGTCCGTCGCTGGAGAAGCCACAGGGCACCGTGATGGCCGGTAGGCCGGCCAGGTTGAACACCCGAGTGAAGCGGGTTATGGGCCCCATCACTGGCACTGTCTGTCCTGCAACGCTGACCTCGGTCTGACCCAACTCAGGGGCCGGAATCGCGCACATCGGCGTCGCGAAGAGATCCACCTCCTCGAACAGCACCTCAAAATCGCGATACACCCGCTGACGGATCCGCTGCGCGCGCCCGTAGTCGATCCCCCGAACCGAGAATCCCTTCTCCAAGCGTGTCCGGACGTCGGGCTGATAGTCTTCAGGCCGGGTCTTGAGAAACTCCTCGTGGTAGGCCGTAGCCTCAGCACTCAGAATAGTTAGTGCCGCGTCCATCGCGTCCGCCATCCGCGGCATTGTCACCTCAATCAACTCGGCCCCCAAATCCTGAAGAACACTTAGGGCTTGTTTCACGGCCGCTTCAACATCGTCGTCCACCTGCGAGAAAGCATACTCCGCGTCTACGGCGATGCGCAGCCCTTCGACACTCTCACGTAGAGTCAGCGTGTAGTCCGGAACTGGAGCGTTGAGAGTCGCCGGGTCGTTGGGGTCCCAGCCGGCCATCGCGCCCAGCATCACCGCGGCGTCGTGGACGCACTTCGTCATCGGGCCGGGATGGTCCAGCGCCCACGAGAGGGGGATCAGGCCGGCGCAACTGATGCGGCCGTACGTCGGCTTCAGCCCGACGATACCGCACAGCGCCCCAGGGATGCGGATGGAACCCCCGGTGTCGGACCCCGTCGCGGCGACGCACAGGCCGGCAGCCACTGCTGCACCGGACCCACCGCTGGAGCCGCCCGTCATCCGACTGAGGTCCCAAGGGTTGCGGGCCGGCCCAAAGCACGAGCTGGCGCTGGTCACCCCGTAGGCGAACTCGTGCATGTTGGTCTTGCCGATGATGACCGCGCCGGCTGCGCGGAGAAACATCACGCTGGTCGCGTCTTTGTCAGGCACCCTATCGGCGTAGATCTTGGACGCAGCCGTGGTGCGCACGCCGGCGGTGTCGTACAGGTCTTTCAGGGCGATGGGGACGCCGTGGAGTGGTCCGCGGTATTCGCCGGCCATGATCTCCTCTTCACACGCTCGTGCATCCGTCAAAGCCTCCTCGGTCATAACGGTGATGTATGCGTTGGTATGCTGATCCAGCGCGTCGATTCGCTCCAGATAATGCTCCGTCACCTCGACGGGCGACAGGGTCTTGCTACGCAACAAGGGACCCAGTTCTTGGATGGCTAGTGCATGAAGTTCGGTGTTGGGCATATAGCATCTCCAGTTTGAATCAGTAGGCACAGAAGCAGATGAATAGCCTATCTCCTCCAATCCAGCAGCCTCTGCGCGGCGTCTCGCAGGGTCGCATCCTCCTTGCAGAAGCTGAACCGAGCCAACTGCTGTCCCAAATGCTTGTGCGCGTCCGAGTAGAAAAAACTGGGCGGAATAGCAGTGATACCCGCGTCGGTGGTCAGATGGCGACAGAAGGCCACGTCGTCGTCGAACCCGAGATGTGAGATGTCGCACAGGATGAAGTAGGTCCCCTCGGGGCGGTACGGGCGAAGATCAGCCTGCTGCAGCGCATCAACTAACAAGTCACGTTTGCTCTGATACATGGCACGCAGTTCTGCGTGGTATCCGCGTTCTTCGGCCTCGGCCAGGCCGACGGCGATGCCTTCCTGGAGAGGTGCGGCACTGCAGAAAACGATGAACTGGTGCGTGCCCCGCACGGCGGCATTGAGTTCAGGCGACGCAAACGACCAGCCAATCTTCCAGCCGGTCAGGCTGAAGGTCTTGCCGGCACTCGACACGGTGAGTGTTCGCTCCCACATCCCCGGCAGTGACCCGATGCAGACGTGCTCAAAACCATCAAACAGAATGTACTCATACACCTCGTCGCTCAGCACGTAGACATCCCACTTCTGGCAAAGATCGGCGATCAGTTGAAGCTCGTCGCGGGTGTAGACTTTGCCGGTCGGGTTGTGGGGCGTGTTGAGCAACAGCAGTTTCGTGCGTGAGCTGAAAGCGTTCGTCAGCTCATCGGTATCGAACCACCAGCGAGGGTGCTCCTCGTCAGGCGCGCGGAGAGGGACGTAGCGGCAAATACCGCCGGCAAACTGCACCGCCGGCACGTAGGAGTCGTAGAACGGCTCGAAGACGATCACCTCATCGCCGGGATCCACCAGCCCCAGGATGCCAGCGAAGACAGCCTCAGTAGCCCCGCTGGTGACCACGATGTCGGTGTCCGGATCGATCTCGCGGCTGAGACGCCGGCTGCCATGCACCGCCAGTTGCTCCCGCAGGTTCTGGGCGCCGTGGCCGACGGCGTACTGATTGACATCCCCATCGATGGCCCGTTTGGCGGCCTCCTTGATCCAGTGGGGGCCGGGGAAGTCGGGGAAGCCCTGGCCCAGGTTCACCGCGCCGTGCTTCTGCGCCAGGGCAGTCATCTCGGCAAAAATGGTCGCGCCGATGCCGGCCAGCCGGCCAGCAATGGGTCCTCCATGTGACATCATACCTGAAGTCATCCTCGCTCTATACCCAATTCTCCCAATCGGATACTGCACATTATACCCGGTTCATGCACATCTGCAAGCGGTGAAATTGGCGAGGTGCTTCTCGTTCTGTTATGCTGAAAATGGATTGCAGTGATAAATCTGTCTCTATGTGCCATAACCCGCAGGGGTTGTCAAGGGGGTTGCCGGCCATTTTGCAGGAAGCCTCCAACCGTGGTATCATACTGTACGGACTTGAATATGCGGATGGGACTCTCATCCAGAGGGGTGGAGGGACCGGCCCAAGGAAGCCCCGGCAACCAG
>JBHIAO010000596.1:0-3512 GCA_046758565.1 Anaerolineae bacterium | reverse complement strand
TCGCCGTGGTCAGGCTACACCTCGTTTGAAGAACTCCTGGCCCAGGCCCAGCCCGAACGCGACATCACACTGGAATTCCTGTCACCGACTGCCTTCAACCTGGGTCAGCGCGAATGGGGCAAACAATTCGCCATCCTGCCGGAGCCGGCCCTGGTTTTCCGCAGCTTGTTGAGGACGTGGAATGCCTTCTCACCCACTGCCTTTGCCGAAGAGCCAATTGAAGCATACGTGGCTGACCACGTCGTGGTCAAGCGCTACGAGGCACAGAGCCGCATGTTGGAGTACCCGCGTCACCGACAGGTAGGCTTCACAGGCACGTCGACCTATGGCCTTATGGCCGATGATGTCGTCCGCCGGCAACTCAACGCACTGGCCGACTTCGCCTTCTACGCCGGCGTCGGCTACAAGACAACCATGGGGATGGGACAGACCCAACGGGTGTAAGAGCCACGGATCAGCGGAAAGACACGGATAAGGAACCTGCCGATCTGTGCCTTTCTGATCATCCGCGGCTATCAATCGGTGGCTATCAGTCAGCGGCTGCAAGGAGCACCTCATGACCGAACTCTTGCATAGAGAACTGACCGGCAAGATCATCGGCGTCTACTACGACGTCTACAACGGTCTCAGTCAGACCTATCCCGAATTCGTCTTCGAAGAGGCAATGACTGCTGATCTGCGCAGGCTGGGCATCTCCTGCATTCGGCAGGACAAGTACGAAATCCGCTACAAGGACTGGTTCGTTGGCCGGCAAGAGCTAGACATATTCGTCGCTCAGGCGGTTGTTGTCGAGATCAAGGTCGCTGAACGCATCCTGCCCATCCACCTGGCGCAACTCATGTCCTACCAAAAGACCGTAGACAAAGAGGTTGGGCTATTGTTTCGCTTCGGAGGCCCCGAACCAGAGTTTGAGCGCCGAATCTTGACTCCCACAGCCAGGACACACGATTGAAACCAATCATCCTCCGCGCATAAACGAAAGGAATCCGTGCTTTTCCGCTGATCCGCGGCTCTATCCCACGGCCATAAATCAATGAACCAACCCGACTACCTACCCATTTCAATGCTCAACCAACTCGAATACTGCGAGCGCCGCTTCTGGTACATGTTTGTGCAGGGCGAGATGGAAGTGAACGCGCCGGTGCTCGACGGGACACTGCGGCACGAGCGAGCCCACACCGCCGGCACGGAGCGGACGGGTGACACGGTGTTCCGCCGGCGGGTCTACGTTTACTCGCAACGCTTGCGGCTCGTCGGCTTCGTCGATCTGGTAGAAGAAACCGATGGGGCGATCTACCCGGTGGAGTACAAGCGCGGCCGGATGGGCCGCTGGCTCAACGACCACATCCAACTCTGTGCCCAGGCCATGTGCCTGGAAGAGAAACTGGGCGTCACCATCGAACAAGGCTTCATCTTCTACTTCGGCTCACGCCGGCGCGTCCCGGTGCAATTCACCCCCGAGCTACGGGAACGCACCCTGGCCAGCATCGAGCGTGCCTTCGACCTACTGGCACACGGCCAGATACCCGCCCCCATCGACAACTACCGGAAATGCCGTGATTGCAGCCTGGAGCCCATCTGCTTACCCAAAGAGGTACGTCGACTAGTCGGCTAGTCCAGTAGTCACGTGGTCAGGTTGTCAGAAGACACCCGACCGACCACATGACCACCAGACCAACCGACCACCAGACTGTTCGACCACCCGACTAGCTGACCAGGAGACAAGAATGGCAACCCTGTATCTCACGAAACAGCGTGCGTTAGTGAAAAAGGATGGGGACACATTGGTCGTTCACATCCCAGCCGATGAAGAGGCCGGCACGCCCAAGCGCAAACAGCGCATCCCGCTGATGAAAATCGACCAGGTGGTGGTGCAGGGTGATGCGACCATCACATCGCCGGCCCTGCGTGCCCTGCTGGAGCAACGGGTTGACGTGTGCTTCCTGACCTACCACGGCCGCTTTGTCGGGCGACTGACGCCGGCTTACTCGAAGAATTCGCTCATTCGCATCGAGCAACATCGCGCCCATAACGATATCGTACGCAGGTCGAAACTCGCAGCCCGTTTCGTAGCGGGCAAACTGAGCAACATGCGAACCCTCCTCCTGCGCTACAATCGCAAACTGAATGACCGGGCTATCGCCAATGCCGCAGACTCCATTCACGGTGTCGTGAATCAGGTCCAGGCGCTCCAAAACAACAGCGTGGACGAAGTCGAAGACCGCATGGGAACGCTGCTCGGACTGGAAGGTGCCGGCACCGCCTTCTACTTTGGCGTCTTCGATCGGTTGGTCCAGGGCGACGTCGCGTTCAACGGGCGCAGCAAGCGACCTCCGACGGATCCGGTGAACGCCCTTTTGAGCTACGCGTACACGCTTCTCATGCACCAGGTGTCGTCGGCCATCAGCCTGGTGGGTTTCGAGCCATATGTCGGTTTCCTGCACACATCACAGTACGGCCGGCCGGCCCTGGCCCTGGATCTCATGGAGGAGTTTCGTCCACTCATCGCCGACTCAGTGGCGTTAACTCTCATTAACAACAGTATGCTCAAGGCGAAGGACTTCAACGAGGAGTTGGGTGCCTATCGGTTGACGGATCGAGGCCGGCGGATCTTCCTCACCAAGTTTGAGGACCGGATGCAAACCACGATCCGGCACCCGGTGTTCAAATACAAAGCCACGTACAAGAAATGCCTGGAGTTACAGGTACGCTTGCTGGCCAAGTACCTCACCGGCGAGATCCCGGAGTACGTACCGTTCTTAGTCAGATAGTCGGGTGGTCGAGTAGTCAAGTGGTCAATTGGTCGAGTAGTCCAAGAACGAACTGACCACCCGACTAACTGACCAATAGACTATCAGACCACAAGACCAATGAGAGACAAAGCGTTGTATGTAGTGGCGTACGACATTTCGGATGACCGGCGGCGTGCGCGGATACACAAGATTCTTTCCGGGTTTGGGAAGTGGACGCAGTACAGTCTGTTTGAGTGTCACTTGTCCCGGAAACAGTTGCTGCAATTACAGGCCAGACTTGATCGCCATTTGAAGCCCGAGGAAGACAGTGTGCGATTCTACTACATTTGCGACAACTGCGTGGCCAAGGCAGACACCGTGGGCGGGGCACCGCCTCAAGAAGATAAGCTTTTTCTTGTCTGATTCTTTTTTTGGCCAGAGAACCCGCGAGCGGTAGAGCACCTGCGAAAATTCCTGGTATCGCTCGCTGGACTTTGGGGTCGAAATCTGGTAGAATAGGCGGTGAAACCGGGGGAATTTGCCGGCGAGCGGCCTGGCTTCGGTGGTCGCCGTGGCGCAGGCTATCACCGCTCGCGGAGATTTTCCAGGCGGGACAGGTTCCCACCTGATGCCGGGTCGATGAACAAAAGGGCGGTGAAGATGGGTCGTACGCACCCTGATCCATACAGATTGAATGAACAGGGGGTGACAACTTGGGCTGATTTACCACAAGCACGTGAGCTGTCCGAACCCACAGAATTCCGAACGGGGAATTGAAAC
>JBHIAO010000595.1:0-3513 GCA_046758565.1 Anaerolineae bacterium | reverse complement strand
AATACGCAGTACGCAGTACTTTTCTACCACAACAGGGCTCCTCCATCCACGTTGACCGCCTGCCCGGTGATACCTTTGGCGATGTCCTGGGCCAGGAAGAGTGCCACTGCGGCGACCTCTTCAGGGTCGAACAGTCGCTGCTGTGGGGTCATCTTCTCCAAGGCCTCCCGGACCTGGGCCTCCGTCATTCCAGTGCGGGCGACCATGTTGGCGATGTTGGCCTGGGTCATCGGGGTGTCCACGTAGCCTGGGCAGACGGCGTTTACTGTGATGTTGTACGGCACCATTTCAAGGGCGAGAGCGCGGGTCAGGCCCAGTACCCCGTGCTTGGCGGCGGTGTAAGCAGCGAGGTAACGGCCGCCCGCCTTAGACGCGATGGAGGCGATGTTGATGATGCGGCCCGAGCGCTGCTCCACCATGGCCGGCACGAACGCTTTGGTCACGTAGTACACGCTGGTCAGGTTGATGGACAGCATATGGTGCCACAGGTCATCGGGATGGTTCACGAACTTGTGGCTGCTGGCATTGCCGGCGTTGTTCACCAGAATGTCCAGCCCGCCCAGGCCCTCAATCACCTGCACCGCCATTCGCTCCACCTGCTCCGGGTCCGTGACATCGCAGGGAACGGCCAGGCTGCGGCGGCCCATCTCCCGGACCTGTGTCGCCACCTGTTCGAGGTCCGGCATGGTGCGCGCCGTCACCGCCACATCCGCGCCGGCTTTGGCAAGGTTGAGGGCAATGGTGCGGCCAATGCCCCGGCTAGCACCGGTCACTACGGCCCGCTGGCCGGCGAGGGTCGGGGTGTCTTCGCTTGCCATGGTTCTACTATCCTTCCCCAATCTCTATTCTAAAGTTGGCTAGATGGCTGGATGGCTAGATGGCTGGATAGCTTCTAGCCATCTAGCCATCCAACAAGTCCATCACACACAAGTCCGCCCGCCCAGCGGCGACGGCGGTGTTGATCTCATCAGTCTTTGTCAGGTAGCCGCCGACCATCGTGGCAACGCCGGCCTCGTTGCGCACCCAGTCGCTGTACAGGGTCAGAAAGCCGGCGCCGTACGTTGGTCTGGCGCTGGCGGTGGTCTGGCCGGCTAAGACCTGAATCAGGTCGCAGCCGTGGGCCGTGAGCATCTGTGCCACGGCCACCGCATCGTCGAGATCAAAGCCCCCCTTGACCCAATCGGTAGCGGTGATGGCGACGGAGAGCGGCTTTTCCTCCGGCCACGTAGCGCGTACTGCGTCGAAGACTTCTAACGGGAAGCGCATCCGGTTCTCGAGCGGACCACCGTACTCCTCGCCGCGCTGGTTGGTTAGTGGCGAGATGAAGCTGGCCAGCAGGTAACCGTGGCCGAAGTGGAGTTGGAGCATGTCGAAGCCAGCCTCTTCGGCCATCTCGGCGGCGCGGACAAAATCGTCGCGGACCTGATCCATATCGGTGCGGTTCATCTCCTTGGGCATCTGGCTCTGGGGCGTGTAGGGGAGCGGCGATGGCGCGATCAGCGGCCAGTTACCCTCCCGCAATGGCCTGTCCAGACCTCGCAAGCGGGGTCGGGTGGAGCCTCGCCGGCCGGCATGGTTCAGTTGAAGCGCGACCTTAGCCGGCGAATTGGCGTGGATGAAATCGACCGTCTGCGCCCATGCTTCCGCATGTTCAGAACGATACATCCCGGTGCAACCGGGTGTGATGCGTCCCTCGGGCGACACAGCAGTCGGCTCCGACATGACCAATGCGGCACCGCCCAGGGCATGCTGGTTGAGCTGGTCCCTGTGTCCGTCGTTGGGTACACCGTCCTCAGCCGAGTACGTGGGCGCAGCCGCCAGCACGACGCGGTTCGGCAGCGTCATCCCGCGTAGGTTGAGGGGGGTCAGCATCGGTGGTGGGGCGATGACGGTTCCACCCCCCCTCAGTCCCCCCCTGACAGGGGGGGAGGAGGTCGTGGCAGCGAACCATCGATCGACGTTATCGACGTAGTAGGGGTCGCGAAGCCGGAGGTTGCTGTATGAGAGACGCCCGCTGCGGGTGAGCAGGTGGAAGGTGAATTGCACGGGCTCAAGGTGCAGATATCGGCGCACGTTCTCGAAGTAGGTTCGGCTTTCATGAGCGGCTGACTGAAGGGCCTCGACGCGCGGGCGGCGCTCCAGTTCGTAGTCGCTGAGCGCCGTTTCCACGTCGTCGTGTCGCTCAAAGGCCTTGGCCAGGGCGATGGCGTCCTCCATCGCTAGCTTCGTCCCCGATCCGATGGAGAAATGGGCTGTGTGTGCCGAGTCGCCTAGCAGGACGATGTTCTCGTGACGCCAGGTCCTGTTGCGGACCGTGACGAAGTTGATCCACCGGGACTGGTTCGACATCAAGGCGTGGCCACAGAGTTGTTCGGCGAAGAGCTGTTCGCAGTAAGTGATGCTTTCTGCTTCGTCCGCCTGATCCAGGCCGGCCCGTTGCCAGGTCGATTCGTCGCACTCGACGATGACCGTGCTGGTGTAGCCGTCGAAGGGATACACATGGGCCTGGAACAGCCCGTGTTCGCTTTCCCGAAAGATGAAGGTGAAGGAGTCGAATGGCTTGTGGGTGCCGAGCCAGATGTACTTCGCCTTGCCGACTTCCAGGCTCGGCTTGAAGGTATCGGCGTAGGTCTCGCGGACCACACTGTTGATCCCGTCGGCACCGATGAGTAGGTCGAAGTCTTCAAACTCGGACAGATCCGTGACCTCGGTCTCCAACCTCAGCTTCACACCCGACTCCTCGCAATGCCTCTGCAAGATGTTGAGCAGGCGCGTCCGCCGGAGCCCGGCGAAGATGTGGCCACCGCAGCGGATGAGTTCTCCCCCATAATGGACATCGATGGCATCCCAGATCACGAAGTTGTCGGTGATGTCCACGTAGCTCTTGTCGTCGGCCTCGCGGAACGAGGCCAGGGTCCGATCCGAGAAGACAACCCCCCAGCCATACGTCGCACCGGGCGGATTGCGCTCGATGACAGTGACGTCGTGGTTAGGGTTCACCTTTTTCAGCAACAACCCGGAGTACAGGCCGGCTGGCCCTCCGCCGATGATGAGAATCTTCACGAAAACCCCTCTGCTCTCGTGATCGCAATACGCAGTACGTATTACGTATTGCGTATCAGGTGTTACCCAGTCCACCAACGATTGCGGCCAAACGGTCGAGTTGATCCATGTCGGCAACGGTCGGGAGTAGGACCAATTCGTCGCAGCCGGCCTCCGCGTAGCCTCGGACGAACTGGGCGATGGCCTGAGGCGTGGTATGCAAGCCCTCCGCCACCTTCTCGGCAAACGGGCCGGTGAAGGCGTAGTAGTCCAGCAAGTATTGCCTGCCGGCCTCGGACGCATCATCGCCCAGGGCGAAGTAACCCTGCGCCCACAGGCGAGGCCGACTCGGACGCCCGGCATCCGCCCAGGCCGCCCGAGCCTTGTCAGCCGCACGGGCAAACACCCTGGGCGGACCGCCACCGTGGACGTAGCCATCGGCGTGGCGCGCCACTCGGGCGAAGGCCAGGT
>JBHIAO010000594.1:0-3520 GCA_046758565.1 Anaerolineae bacterium | reverse complement strand
AAATCACGGAACAGGGGATGGGGCCGGTTCGGACGCGACTTGAACTCCGGGTGGAATTGGCTGCCCACCATCCACGGGTGATTTTCTATCTCAGCAATCTCGACCAGATTGCCATCGGGACTCGTGCCACTGACGACCAAGCCGGCTCGTTCCAGCAGTGCCCGATACTCGTTGTTCACCTCGAACCGATGCCGGCGCCGCTCACTGATCAATTCCTGGCCATATGCGTCCCACGCAAGCGTGTTTCGACGCACCCGACACGGGTACGCTCCCAGGCGCATGGTCCCGCCCATCTCAGAGATACCTCGCTGCTCGGGCAACAGGTCAATGACTGGGTGAGGAGTCTTGCGATTGAACTCAGTGCTGTTCGCCTCCTCAGTACCCAGGGCGTAGCGTGCCACCTCGATAACCATGATTTGCATGCCCAGGCATAGGCCCAAGTATGGTACCTTGTGCTCTCGCGCGTACCGAACAGCCGCAATCTTACCCTCGATGCCACGGTAGCCGAACCCGCCGGGTACGACGATGCCATCGGCCTCATAGACAGCTTCCCATCCGCGACCGTGTTCCAGTTCCTCTGAGTCAACCCACGCAACGTCAATATCCACATCGTGGGCGATGCCGGCATGGAGCAGGGCCTCCTTAACGCTCATGTATGCGTCGGGTAGTTCAACGTATTTGCCGACGACGGCGATATTGAGTCGCGGCTTACGAGCCTTGATGCGCTCCACCATGTCCCGCCATTCGCCGAGTTCTGGTACTGTTGCTTCCAGGGCAAGCCGGCCTACGATGAGGTCCCCGAGACTGGCTTCCTCCAGCACAAGCGGCACCTCGTAGACGGTTTCCGACGTTACGAGTGGGATCACAGCCTGGGGTTCTACATCGGTGAATAAGGCGATTTTCTCTTGAATCGCCTTATCCACGGGCCGGTCGGTGCGCGTGATGATCACATCGGGCTGGATACCGATGCCGCGCAGCTCCTTGACACTGTGCTGAGTCGGTTTGGTCTTGAGTTCGCCCGACCATGACAGGTAAGGGAGGAGCGTCAAGTGCACGTACATGGCATTCTCGCGACCCACGTCGTGACGCATCTGACGAATCGCTTCCAGGAAAGGTTGACCCTCTATGTCACCCACCGTACCGCCTACCTCCACAATCAGAACCTCGGCCCCACTTTTCTCGGCGCAACAGGCAATCCGTCGCTTGATCTCGTTTGTGATATGAGGCACGGTCTGCACCGTTGCACCCAGAAAGTCACCTCGCCGTTCCTCGGCAATCACATGCGAATACACCTGGCCGGTGGTGACATTGCTGTCGTTGGTCAGGTTCTCATCGATGAATCGTTCATAGTGCCCCAGATCCAGGTCGGTTTCGGCACCCTCCTCCAGAACGAAGACCTCACCGTGTTGATAGGGGCTCATGGTGCCCGGGTCGACGTTGATGTAGGGATCGAGTTTCTGAATCGAAACCTTGATGTCCCGAGCCTTGAGAATTCGACCGATGGCAGCGGCCGTGACACCCTTGCCAAGGCCACTCACGACACCGCCGGTTACAAAAATAAACTTGGGCATCTGTTCCCTCACAAAAGTGCACACAACTGTACAAAGACGGTGATCACAGGTCGTCGAAGATGGTGTCCAGGTCCTCAGCCGGCACGTCGAACACCGTGTCCATCGGCGGCAGCGGCTCCTCAGTCATCCACTCTGGTAGCCGATCGTCGGCCGCGGTGAAGCCGGCCCGCCGGTTGAACTCCCGCTCCAGCCGGAGTGTCTCCCGCCCAATCTCCTTGAGATACTCGTCGCCCACGTCCCAGCCGTAGCGTCCGTTGATAAGATCGCGGATCATCGTCAGGTCCTGGGCGAAGCCGAATCCGCCCATGACGCAGATACCCAACGAGTCGTAGCCAGCCATGTTGATCTGAGCCCCCTTGGACAGTTTGGCCTGACCATCGGTGCTCGTGTGATCCACGTTCGCACGAATGGTCAGTCCACAGGTATGATCGGCCCCTTGCGGCGAGGTGGCGTACGTCACACCGGTGCCCTTGATGGTTCGCGGATCGTAGGCCGAAATGGCCTGGTTTTTGACCACGGGCACTCGCGTCACGCCAAGTACCTTGCCGGCCAGTCCGGCGCCGCCCCCCAGTGCCCGCCCGAGAACCGTCCCCCGCCGAATCTCGTCCAACAACTCCAACGCCCGTTGGTCGTCACCCCATTCCATGAGGCCGGCCTCGGCTGCCACGCCCAGGGCGGCGCCCGTCTCGATGGTGTCCAGCCCCAGGTCATTGGCCTGTGCGTTCAACTCTCCGATCACGTCCAGGCTGTCAATCCCCAGATTCGATCCCATCAGCCCGATGGTCTCGTACTCGATGGGTGAGACGATGGTCTTGCCATCGGCGTCGGCGAAGACGTTGGAGCAGCGGATGAAACAGCCGGGCATGCACGGGTGATCGTGGTCGCCCTCCCCCCCTCGCTCCGCGATAAGATCATGCAGCATCTCGCCGCTGATCCGCTCGGCATGCTCGAAGCGGCCGGCGGAGAAGTTGCGGGTGGGGAGGCCCCCCCTGGCATTGCACATGGCCACCATAGCCGCCGTGCCGTAGAACGTGTAGATCTCGCTGGTCTGGGGGTGATCCTGCAGCGACTTGATGTACCGCCTGCGGGCATCATTGAACAACGCTTTGTCCACCAGGGGCGGCATACGTGTGCCGGCATCATCGATGACGATGGCTTTGAGTCCTTTGCTGCCCATCAGTGCTCCGATACCGCCCCGGGCGCTGATGCGTCCCGGCACGCGGTCTTTGTCCAGGTGCAGGATGCCGGCCGCCGCCATCTGCATCTCCCCTGCCGGCCCGATCATGGCAATGCCCACCTTAGGGCCGAAGCGATCGAGCAGTCGCTCTGCCGTCGCGTGGACACCCAGGCCAGCCAGCGAGTCGGCCGACTCGAGGCGCGTTTCGTCCTTGCTCAGGTACAACAGGTAGCGGCTTCGCGGATTGGCCGGCTTTCCCTCGATGAGGAGGGCGTGGATGTCCAGCCAGGCCAGCTTGAGGGCCGTGGTGCCGCCGGCGTTGGCTTCTTTGACGCCACCGGTCAGCGGGCTCTTGCCACACACGGAGATGCGATCACAGCTCGATACCATGTGACCGACCAGGGTGCCTGGTGCGAAGATGAGCTTGTTGTGTGAACCCAACGGATCGCAGGTGGCCGGGATCTCATCCAGTAGGATGCGAGCACCCAGTGCCCGACCTCCGAGCTGCGCCCAGGTCTCAGGCACTCCTTCATACGTGATTTCGCCAGTTCCAACATTAACACGACAGATTTGAGACATCGTACAACACTCCTCTGAACCACAGGCTGCAATTCTATCGTTATGGCCCCGTTTGGCCTGTGGGGATAGGCTCGGCGAGTTCCACACCGAGATGGCGGGCTGTCTTGCTGACGGGCAGCGGAGACGGGCTTGGCCGGCAGGCACAACTGCCGAACGAAGAACGCTCAGATAGTGGCACGGTCATTATATACCA
>JBHIAO010000593.1:0-3534 GCA_046758565.1 Anaerolineae bacterium | reverse complement strand
TGTCTCCTTGTCTCCTTCTTAACCAGTCACCAGCGGTCGATAGGCCAATGGCGGGGAACAGCATCAGGACCGGCAGGACGCCGACCGCCCGGAGAAAGTGGGGTGCGTCCTCGGCCAGCAGCGTTGGCAGCAGCATCACGACGGTCCAAATCAGAACCAGACCGTGGGCCGGCTGCCGCCACCGGCGAAGTGCCAGGCCCAGCCCCACGAGGAAGAACAGCGAGAGCAGCGGGTCAAAGACCGGCCGCAGAGGCACGTTGTGGCGCGGAATGAAGTCGCCACGCACGTTGAACATCAGCAGCGTACGACCCAGGTGGCGGGCCAGAGTCCCCAGCGGGTCGCCGGCGTTGATGTCCGGATTGAGAATCGAGACCTGGAACGCCCGCTCAGCCGCTTCGGTCCGATGCGCGAGGAAGTAGCCCAGCAGTGGCGCAGCCACGATGGCGGCAACACACGCGAATAGCAGGAAGCCACGCCACGGGATTTCGAATTGTGAATTGTGAATTGTGAATTGTGAATTGTGATATTTGCGACGGAATACCAGGTAGCCAGGAAAAACGAGGAAGACCAGTGGGACGAACCGAGCGGCGAGGTACGTGTACAGCATGAGGCCAGCCAAGATGCCAGCCAGGCTGAACCAGGGCCAACTCGCCCGGATCTTGGCAGCGTGTGTGCTACTTTCGTAGCCATGCCAGAATGCCCATAGCATCAGTGCCACGAACAAGGGCATGGCCACGGCGCGAAATCCAACGCGACTCAGGTTCAAAGGCCACACGGTGATGGCGGTGATCACCGCGCCGAGGAGACCGATGCGCTGGTCGAACAGGCGCCGGCCGAGGAGGTAGGTGGCCGGCACCGTCAACGTACCCAGTAGGGCTGAGACGATGCGAATTGCCAGCGCTGACCGGCCCAGCAGAGCGATCGAGCCGGCGACCAGGTAAATGAACAATGGTTCGCGGCCGTTGTTTGCGGTGAAGAAAACCGGAGTGACGCCGTCGAGGACATGCAAGGCGTCCAGGCCGTTGATGGCCTCATCGTGGTAGAGGCCCGGTGGCAGCTTGCCCAGCAGGGGGAACCGCAGCGTTGCTGCCAGCAAGGTGACCCCGACCATCACCACCCATCGTGTTGAGATTCTATCGCTCATTCCTGCGGATTATATGTACTCGAGACACGCATGTCAATCACTCACATCTACTCTTGACGGAGGCTGAGGAGGTTTTGGATGAAGTAGGGGGTGCGATGTGTTACGCGCCCCTGGCGATTGGACACCACGTCGATCACCAGTTGCTGCGCGCGGTGCGACAGCACACATGGTTTGTCGGCGGCGATCGCTTCGCGGAGCGATTCTGGCACTTCCTTCCGACGAATGACGAACGACGAAAGACGAATGGGTAGCCTCATAATTCACTGAACGCCTCCTGACCGAGGCGAAAGGGGCACTGTCTGAAAACCGTCGCCCATCACAGCCACTGATTACTGACAGGGGTTACGTGGTCGAGGCTGCCACGAGCAGATTCACCGCTGAGCACGCTGAGAACAAAGAGTTTTTCACTTTTTTCTCTGCGATCTTGGCGTTCTCTGGGGTTAGTTTCGCGGGATCGCGTAGGTCCTGTCACTGACCACTGATCACTGGCTACTGGAACCCACTCTTTGACTGCCCGGCCCATCTCTGTTATCCTTGTCTGTAGGGAGGGTGTTACTGTGGCAGGAATCCGATCGTTCATCGCTGTTGAGCTGACCCAGGACTTGCTGGACAGTCTGATTGAGATCCAGGACGAATTGCGGGCCAACGAGTGGGCCGATGAGATCCGCTGGGTTCGACGGGAGGGCATCCACCTGACGTTGAAGTTCCTGGGTGATGTGCCGGCCGGCCGCATTGAGGCCATTGGTGACGGCGTGGCACAGGCCGTGGCCGGCGTCCAGCCCTTCACCGTCACAGTCGAGGGGCTAGGCGTCTTTCCCAACTGGCGCCGGCCACGGGTCATCTGGATCGGCGTCGGTGGGGACACCGATCGGCTGCATGCCCTGCAGGAGAAGGTCGAGCAGGCCATGGCAGGCCTGGGCTTCGAACCCGAAGGCCGGCCGTTTCACCCGCACCTCACCCTCGGTCGCGTCAACCGGCGTGCCAGCTCGGGTTATCAGCGGCGTCTCGGCGAAGCACTGCAAGCCCACGATATCCAAAAGGTGGGACAGATGCTGGTGGATGAGGTCAGCCTGATGCGCAGTCAACTGCATCCGAAAGGTGCCGTTTACACCCAGCTCGGTGCTTATCCGTTGAAATGAGTCAGATGCTGATTATCGCGGTGGTCGGGGATGGGCAGTGCGACGCTGCTACGGCGGCCGAGGCAGAGGCCGTCGGCCGGGCCTTGGCTAAAGCCGGCGCAACAGTTGTGTGCGGCGGACTGGGTGGGGTGATGGAAGCAGCGTGTCGCGGTGCCAAGTCGGCCGGCGGTACGACCATCGGCATTCTACCAGGATTGGACCGGCTTGCAGCCAATCCGTACGTTGACATCCCGGTTGTCACCGGCATGGATCAGGCGCGCAATCTAATTGTGGTGCGTACCGCCCAGGCCGTCATTGCCGTGCGGGGTGGCTACGGCACCCTTTCGGAGGTCGCCCACGCCCTCAAGGCCGGCATTCCCGTCGTCGGTCTGGGCACCTGGGAACTGGCTAAACGCGGTGAGCGTCTCGATGCGATCTATCGGGTCGATACGCCGGAGAAGGCTGTAGAGCTGGCGATCCGACTTGCCCAGAGATGAACCAAACCTCAAAAAGAAGGCTAACATGTTGTTCGAAGATGACGCCCCTCTATTTGCTGACCGGCAGGAGGCCGGCCAGCAATTGGCCGAACGGCTAGAGCAATTGCACCTGGCGGACGATGTCCTTGTGCTGGCACTTCCGCGCGGGGGTGTTCCCGTCGGTTATGAGGTGGCCTGCGCGCTACGGGTTCCACTGGACGTCTTCGTGACCCGAAAGATCGGCGCACCCGAGAACCCCGAATTCGCAATCGGTGCGGTAGCCAGCGATGGCACCTTGATTCTTGATGAGCGAGTCGTAGAGCAGCTCGGTATACCCGATGACTACGTTCTCTCGGAGACCGAGCATCAGTTGATGGAGATCGAGCGTCGCATGGGTGCCTACCGTGGCGACCGCCCTCCCCTCCAGGTTGAGGGGCGTACGGTGATTCTTGTGGATGACGGTATAGCCACCGGTTCGACGGTTCGCGCTTCGCTACAAGCGCTGCGGAAGGGCAACCCGGGCCGGCTCATCCTCGCTGTTCCCGTCGGACCACCACAGACGATTGAGGAGCTTCGCTCACTGGCAGACGAGGTCGTTGTGCTGGCGACACCGGAGCCGTTCTGGGCTGTGGGTCGATTTTACCAGTCGTTTGAGCAAACGACAGACGAGCAGGTGGTGGAGCTGCTCGAAGCGGCGAGCCAGCGTGAAACGTAAGACGTGTGTATAGTCAGGTAGTCAGATGGTCCGGTGGTCGGGTAGTCGGGTGGTCCGGTGGTCGGGTAGTCGGGTGGTCCG
>JBHIAO010000592.1:0-3535 GCA_046758565.1 Anaerolineae bacterium | reverse complement strand
TCAAGTCCCATCAGGTTGGCGGCCGTCGCAGCACAGGCCACCGATCCCCAGGAGCCGTCAGCCTGATAGACCGGGTGCTGATACCGATGCCAGCAGCGTCCAAAGCGATGAGAGATCTCATAGCCGACCACCACAGCCGCCAGCATCGCGCTCCCGTCCAGCCCCAGCTTCTCACTCAGCGCTAGCGCCGTTGGGAAAACCTGCGCACCTTGATGTCCTCGTGTATAGGCGCCCCCGTCATCGCAGTCCAGAGCATTGGCCGCGCAGGCGTTGGCAAAGGCCGCTCCAGCAGCCCTCGCGCGCCTGTCGTGCAGCAGGATTGTCGCCTCGTCTCCAGGCCACGCAACCGGGGCGTAGGCAGCAGCGATGTCGCCGATGGGCGTCAACACCCCGCCCACTATGGCAGCGACGATGTCGACCAAACACATCTTGACCTTTTGCTGCACCGCATCGGGCAGACCGTTCCAGCAGGTATCCCGGATGAATTGAGCCGCCAGCTCGTTTCCGTCCATCGTTTTCCTTCTTCCTTCTTTAGGACAAGAGCCAGGGTTTTAGCGGCAGCCTCCCGGATTCGGAGTTCCGTGCCTGGCTCTAACCAGCGATTCCCAATTTGCCGTGAACGACTCACTCTGCAGAGCTGAAAACCGGTTCCACAGCTCGCAGTTCCTCTATGTCGATGTGACAATAGATTCGGTGTCCCTCCGTTATCCCGCGCCACGGGGGGGGCTCGCGCTCGCAGATGGGTCCGATCTTGCGTGGGCAGCGTGTATGGAACCTGCAGCCGGAGGGCGGATCGAGCGCGCTCGGGACTGTGCCTGACAGACGGATGTTGGTTCTCTCCACCGACGGGTCTGGAATGGGCACGGCGGACAGCAAAGCCTCCGTGTAGGGGTGATAGGGCGGCTCGAATAGGGCCTCGGTAGGACCGATCTCACAAAACTGACCCAGATACATCACAGCCACATGGTCACACAACTGGTACACAACGCTCAAGTCGTGAGAAATGAACAGCATCGCTGTCCCGTATTCTTGCTGAAACTCCAGCAGCAGATTCATAACCGCCGCCTGGACAGAAACGTCCAGCGAAGACAGCGGTTCGTCACACAGGACGAGCGTCGGTCGGCCGGCGAAGGCCCTGGCGAGCGCTACACGTTGCCTCTCACCGCCGCTCAACTGTCTTGGCAGGCGATCATAATACTCTTCCCCTAACCTCACCGCCTCCAAAAGACGCAAGACCTCGTTCCTGATCTCGGGGGGAGGGACGGTTCCGAACAGCTGCAGGGGACGTGCGATCGCTTCTCCGACTGAGCGTCTAGGGTTAAGCGTAGAGTCGGGGTTCTGGAAAATCATCTGTAGCTCTTTAAGCAGCTCGACAGGGCGCTGTTCGACGACCCGCGCTACATCAATACCTATGAAGTCCATTTTCCCGGCATTGGGTGACACCAGACCCGCGACGCACTTGGCCAGTGTGGTCTTGCCGCATCCGGACTCACCCACGATGCCAAGTGTGGATCCTTTCCACGCCATCAGGTCTACATCGTCTACCGCCTTCACAAAGCCTTTCTTGCGCCTGCCGGCCAATCCCGCCAACCCCTGTTCTTGCGCCTTGTAGTAGGTCTTTAGTCCTTCGATCTTTAGGACTAGATCATCTCCACTTGGTGAGAATCCAGCGTCGACAAGCGCGGGTCGGAGGGCTTTTAGCTCGGCAAGGTCTGGACTGTCAGCATAGAAACAGCGCGCCAAATGCTCATCAGCGGTTCTCAAGATGTCAGGATGTTCCAGGCGGCAACGCTCGCGGGCGCGATCACAACGTGGCTCAAAGACGCATCCACGTGGTGTTTCGTGGAGTGCAGGTACTCTCCCCCTGATCGGCTGCAGGGTTCCTGACTGCCTGCTGGCACTTATCTTCGGAATACATCCAAAGAGTGCGACAGTATACGGGTGCTGAGGACCCAAAAAGATGTCCCGAACGGAACCTTGCTCGACCAGCTCGCCTGCGTACATCACAGCCACGCGGTCCGCAACTCTGCTGACGACGCCGAGGTTGTGACTGATGTAGAGAATGGTCGAGTCAAACTCGTGCTTCAGTTCGCTGATGAGGTCCAGTATCCCGGCCTCGACTGTGACATCCAGACCGGTGGTCGGCTCGTCCATGATCAGCAGGGCAGGGTTTGTCAGTAGCGCCATGGCGATCAGAACGCGCTGCTGTTGCCCGCCCGACAACTGGTGGCGATAGCGCTCCATGATCGCGAATGGGTCCGGCATATGCACTCGTTCCAACATGCGAATACATTCGTCCCTAGCTTCAACGCCCCTCGACACCTTGTGTTCCACCAGTACCTCGGTGAGCTGTCGGCCGATCCGAAGCGAGGGGTTTAACGCAGCCATAGGATCTTGGTACACCATTGCTATCTCGTTGCCACGGATATGGTTCAATTCCCGTTCGCTCTTTTGACAGACATCTTCGCCGTAAAACAGGATACGGCCTGCCGTTACCTCGGCGTTTTTAGCCACATAGTTCATAATCGCAAGGGCGAGCGTGCTTTTGCCGCAACCAGACTCTCCAACCAGTCCCAGTGCGTCACCGGGCCAGATCTCAAAAGAGACATCCCTGACGGCTTTGACGGGTCCCGCTCGCGTCGTGTAGATGACTTCCAGGTGCTCAACTTTTAGAACGGGCGCTTGATCTGGCTGTTGCATACGCCGAACCTCCACTCTTACGTCGTCTGGGCAGCAACCGCCCGGTCGGCAATTGCCTTTATCTGCTTCTCAACTTCGGCCGGCAATACGTGCCGGGGCTCCTCGGCCAGGATTTCTTCGATTTTCGCCCTGGCGCGATCACGCATCGAGGTTCCCCCGCTCTTCCTCCACTGTTCATAGTTCTGCCGGTCGACCAGGCGCGGCTGCCAGCCCTCACGAACGTGGCGCACGGTGTGCTTGGTCCCCATGAAATCCGCACTCAGCGCGTGCTTGTGGACCAGGTCCAAGGCCAGATTCTCTTCGTTGAATTCCAACCCTTTCGTACTACCGGCTTTGATTATGGACACAATCTCGTCTTGAATTACCACCAGTTCCAGCGAGCCCATCAGTCCCGACTCCATGTAGCCCATATCGTGGATCATGTTGCCCCCACCTAGCATAGACCCGTACAGGGTCAGAGTGCCTTCAAAAATAGCCTGCTCGTCCAGCAGCTTCGAATCGCACGCACCGCCGGTGGAAAAGACCGGCAGGTTGTAGTAATGATTGATGCCAATGCCGCCAAAACCACCCGGTCCAGTCGCGTACGGAGCTACCATCGTTTTCATGTCCAGGTGGGATGGTCTAGCGCCACTGATTATTATTGGGGCTCCCTCGTTGACCAACTGAGAAATGACCAAGCCGACCAACACGCCCGCATTATGACAGGCCATTGAGCCTTCACGGGTCATCGGGCCAGTCATCCCACGTAGCAGATCGGGCAAGTATACGAAGGGCAGCCGTTTCTCGGCACAGTATATGAGTTTGCGCAGCGCTGCTTCGTTGTGCACAAACGAGG
>JBHIAO010000591.1:0-3537 GCA_046758565.1 Anaerolineae bacterium | reverse complement strand
ACCTGCCGGTGCTACGCCCATCGCTCTCCGAACAGCGTGCCATCGCCGGCTTCCTTGACCGCGAGACGGAGCGCATCGACACCCTCATCGCCAAGAAAGAGCGCCTCATCGAGCTGTTGCAGGAGAAGCGCACCGCGCTCATCAGCCACGCCGTCACCAAGGGCCTCAACCCCGAAGTACCGATGCAGGATTCGGGCGTCGAGTGGTTGGGGGAGGTGCCGGCGCATTGGGACGTGATGCGGTTGAAGTACATATCTCCAAAACTGAGCGTCGGAGTTGTTGTCAATCCATCGCACTACTACGCAGATGAAGGCGTGCCATTCTTGTTCGGAAGTGATATCTCGGAAGGGGAAATATCGCTCGATAACGCCAGACGCATTTCCGAGGAAAGCAATCGGGAATTATCAAAATCCAGGTTGAACGCTGGCGACTTGGCAATGGTACGCGTGGGAGACCCTGGGGTCACAGCAGTTATCCCACCGGACCTTGATGGGGCTAATTGTGCTTCCATGATGATCATACGACAGTCGCTCAGTTTCATTTCGCAGTGGTTGTGTTATGCGATGAACTCTCACCGCGGGCGTGCTCAAATCGACATCGTAGAGTATGGAGCAGCGCAAAAGCAATTCAATATCAGCCACGCTGTTGACTTTATATATCCAGTGCCGCCGAGAGAGGAGCAAGCCTCAATTGCTGTATATCTTGATCGTGAAACAGCTAGAATCGATGTACTTGCTGACAAGATTCAGGCGACGATAGACAAGCTGCGCGAACACCGCACCGCACTCATCTCCGCCGCCGTCACCGGCAAAATCGACGTCCGCGAGGAGGTCGCGGCGTGAGGTGACCGGCACCTGTGAGATCAACCTGAGAATGGGCGCTGGGATGACGACACAGACACCGTCGTAGACAAGATTGAATGGTAGGTGCCGGTCACCTCCGAAAGCAACCTGAGAAATGGGGCGCTTCGCTAACAGGATAGACAGTGTCGTGAGGAAGATCGGGCCCTAGGTGACCGGCACTTGTGAGGTCAGCCTCAAAGTGCGCTGCCAGGACTGCGTAGACAACGTCGTTGCCAAGATTGGGTTGTAAGTGCCGGTCACCTGTAAGACCACCTCACAGGAAAGGGGCTCATACCATGCCATCACGAACCACTGAATTCGCAATAGGCAACTACTATCATCTCTACAATCGTGGCGTTGGCCGGCAGTCTATCTTTCTGGAGCCTGGCAACTATGAATTCGCGCTGCGTCGGATCAAGAAGTACGCTCGTGAGTTTGACATAGCCGTAGTTGCGTACTGTCTCATGCCAAATCACTACCATCTGTTGGTTCGACAGGATGCGGATGAGCCGGCTGGTCGCCTGACTCAGTTGGTGTTCAATAGCTACACCAAGGCGTTCAACAAGCAGCAGGGCCGCAGTGGTACGTTGTTCGAAGGTCGCTATAAATCCATCCATGTCGATAGAGACGAGTACTTGTTGCACCTTTGTCGATACATCCACGCCAATCCTGTCAAGGCAGGACTCGTGGCCCGATTGGATGAGTGGCCCTATTCGAACTATCTTGAATGGATAGGCGTCCGCAATGGCACACTGATCGACCGCGCATTCGTGCGTGAGTTCTTTCCAGAGCCGCACGGGTACGTTAAGTTCGTTCAGGATTATCTGGCCGGCTACGACGCCCTGCCAGACGGCATAGATATGTACCTGCTGGACTGACCCGATGTGAGGTGACCGGCACCTGGCGCGCAGACACGAGGCGCACTTGCTATGATGAGTGCAGACGGAGAAAGAACGGCTGCGGGCTGAGGAGGTGCCGGTCACCTTCGGACCAGCGAAGCAAGAGAGGTGACCGGCACCTGGCGCGCAGGCACAGGGCGCGCTTGCTACGCTGAGTGCAGACGGAGAAAGAACGGCTGCGGGCTGAGGAGGTGCCGGTCACCTTCACTGCATCAATCCTGTCAGGAAGTAACGGGAACTAACAAACTGAGTGGAACAATGACTGCTTATCCGGACACACCGACGACATCGCGGGGCATCCCGCGTAGTCTTGCTCCCTTTTTCCAGGAGTACGACCTGGAAAAGCTGGACCCAGACCGGCACTGGGAACTCGTTGTCGAGCGTACCCTGGCCTATGGCAATCGTCAGGAATTACGCTGGCTCTTCCAGCGCTACGGACGGTCACGCATAGCCGGCTGGGTGCGGCGCATGGGGTGGCGCCGGCTGCCCAAGCGTCGCTTCAACCTCTGGTGCGTGTTACTGGAAATTGAAGACCCACAAATACCCCTCATCCAGGAGCAACGAATATGGCCTCATTGAGCAACCCACATTGGGAAGCTATTGCTGCTTCCCTGCGTGATTTGCTGACTTTCATCGGAGAACACACTTTCGCCGAGCGCTTCTATTTGGCTGGTGGCACAGCTTTGGCCCTACGGCTTGGTCACCGCCGTTCCTACGATCTCGACTTCTTCTCCGAAACCGATGAGGTTCTGACCGATACTCGAAAAGAAATCCTCGCCGCTTTGGCCGAGCGTCAGCCTCAAACGCTGGAAAATGTGGATGGGAACCTTTGGGCCAACAGTGGTTTGGGAACGAAGAACCAGACGAATGAACAACGGCAAAATCGACGTCCGTGGCGTAAGGTGACCGGCACCTTTTTCGTTGACATGAGACTGATGTAGATCTACTGTCAGGTGCCGGTCACCTACGGTGCATCCACATCGTCTCGTATTCGTGACAGCTACAGAAGCAGCGAATTTGGAATACAACGAATTCTCCCCATGACCCATTCGTTTGATTCCAAATTCGTTGTAGTGTTGACGCGCAACTTTCGGGCATGATTCACAGGATGGGATGAGAGCCATGGTAGACGTTTCCGAACAGAACTTCGAAGCCACCATCGAACAGGCGCTGCTGGAGCGGGGCTACCACGCCCGCCGGCCCCAGGACTACGACAAAGACCTCTGCCTGATCCCCGACGACTTCTTCGACTTCATCTTCGCCACCCAGCCCGAGGAATGGCAGATATACCAGGATCAGCACGGTGAGGCGGCCAAGCGCCGGCTGCTGCGCCGGCTGGGCCAGCAGATCGACCGCAGGGGCACTGTCGAAGTGCTGCGGCGGGGCCTCAGGGACACCGGCTGCCGCTTCCAGGTGGCCTATTTCGTGCCGGCCACCGGCCTCAACCCGGAGCTGCAGCGCCAATACGAGGCCAACCGCTTCGCCGTGGTGCGCCAGTTGCGCTACAGCCAACAGGACACCGGTAAGAGCCTCGACCTGGCCATCTTCCTGAACGGCCTACCCATCTTCACGGCTGAGTTGAAGAACCCGCTCGCCGGACAGACGGTCGAAAACGCCATCTGGCAGTACCGTCACCAGCGCGACCCGCGCGGCGAACCCCTCTTCGACTTCGAGCGGGTGCTGGCTCACTTCGCCGTCGATCCCGACCTGGTCTACTTCACCACGCACTTGC
Organism: Anaerolineae bacterium; assembly: GCA_046758565.1. Classification (GTDB taxonomy): domain Bacteria; phylum Chloroflexota; class Anaerolineae; order Epilineales; family JAANWY01; genus JBHIAO01. The sequence continues at coordinate 64 of JBHIAO010000591.1, read as the reverse complement.
GCGGACCAGAGACGCGGTTCTTCCCCTTCAATCGGGGCTATGGCACGGGCGCCGGCAACCCGCC
>JBHIAO010000590.1:0-3537 GCA_046758565.1 Anaerolineae bacterium | reverse complement strand
TGGAGGTGCTGTTCACCTTTCTGGCCGAGCGGTATGAGCGCCGCAGTGTGATGATATAAGTTACTTGGAATATGAATCTGTGGTAGAATGCTCCCAGATCCTGGAGCTGCGATCTATCCTTACCCAAGCAGTGGAAGAAAGGAGTGGGAGCAATGTGTAAGATGATGAACCTTGATGATATTCGATGGGATCGCTATCCAACTGTTGCCGAGCACGCCATGGCCAGACGGTGGATCGAGAGTCAGGTACTCCTGGGAATGGCGCCTAACACGGTGGACGCCTATGCACGGGGCGTCGAAGATTTCCTGGCTTTCTGTGAGCAGGCTGGGATCCTGGCGGCCGATGCTACCCGCGACGAGGTTGCCCGATATGTCGGCGATCTGCGACAGAGACCGAGCCCTCAGGGTGCCAACATCCTGGCCCTGGATTCTGGAGCCGGTCTGTCAAATGCCACCCTGCAACAACGGTTGACGGCTGTGCGGCTGTTCTTTGACTACGTGGTGGAAGAAGGCTTGCGCCAGATCAACCCGGTAGGCCGCGGCCGTTATACCCCCGGGAAGGCCTTCGGCGGCAAGCACGACCGAGGGCTCCTACCGCGTTTCAAGAAACTGCCCTGGATCCCCACTGACGAGCAGTGGCAGGCTTTCCTGAACGTGGCCAAACAGGAGCCCATCCGGAACCGTTGCATGATCGGGCTGGCGTATGATGCGGCACTCCGTCGGGAGGAGTTGTGCCTGCTCCAATCCGACGATCTCGATCCGGCCTACCGCCTGTTGCGGATACGCGCCGAGACCACCAAGGGCGGTCGGGAGCGGATCGTGCCCTACTCTGCGGCCAGCGGCGAGCTGCTCAAGGCGTATCTGGCCCATCGCCGCACCCTGAGCCAGGAGCGGGGCCGGCTGTTCCTCTCCGAATCGCGCCGCAATTGGGCCGCACCCATTTCCGTATGGACCTGGTCGAAGGTGATCCGCCGCATCGCCGACGACGCCGGTCTGCCGCAGTTTTCCACCCATACCTTGCGGCATCTGTGCCTGACAGACCTGGCCCGGGCGGATTGGGACATCCACGAAATCGCTCGATTTGCCGGTCATTGCAATCCTGAGACCACCCAGCAATACATCCACCTGTCGGGCCGCGATCTGGCCCAACGGTTGACCCAGGGGATGGCCCAGATACACGCCGAGCGTATCCTCAGTCTGTCGGAGGCCTTCCAGGAACGAGGAGGACCACGATGACGCGCCTAGCCGTGCAACTAAAGCCGGAGGCGGAAGCAGACCGGCGTTGGACTTCGCCGGTGGAGCTCAATGCCTATGACAAATGCCCTACCCTGACCCAGGCAGAACAAACGGCCCTGCAAGCCCTGGCTAAGAGCCAACGCCGCTGGGGGGAGGGTGGGCCGGAGGGCGCCAGCCAGATCCGGGATACTCTCCGCCGGCTTCTGGAGCCGGTGGAAGATGCCCTGGCGGTCATACCGGGCGACCGGTCGAACAAAGACTACAGAGATATAGCGGCCGCTGCATTGCTGCGGGCCTGCCACCGAGAGCAGTGCGCCTTTTGGGGATGGTCACAAGAAACCTGGCGCCGCATCTTGGGGGACACACAGGCTCAGTTCTTCCGCGAAAATGGGTCCCTGGTGGATGGCACAGGACGGCAATACATGATCGCGACCGCCTATCTGCTGGGCTGCTTTCGCCAGGTACGTCTGCTGGGCAACTTCGACCGGGTAGCCCTGGCGCGGAAGGTGTTTGGCCATCAGGCTGTGGAGACGGCGTTGCAGCCTGTCCAGGAGACACTCTCTGGCTGGGGCTATGCCGCCTCGCACAACACGGCGCTCAGGTCGACCGTCTGCGAGGCGCTATTGCTCAACCAGAGTCCCTACCTGGACGACCTGACGGCCGAACGCCTGGAGGTATTCCGGCGTGACTGTTCAGTATGTCGTCGGGCGCTTTTCCACCAGCTGGGCAAGGCCCTGGCCGCCCTGGGCTTTCTCGACCAACCATTGGGAATTGCCAGCCCCGATCCGGCGCCAGGAACAGGTCAACGAGTGACTGATGAGGACGTCCATCCCGAGTGGGTGGGTTGGGTCCAGCGGTGGGAAACTACTTCTACCCTGACCCAGACCACCAGGCGGGGTATGCGCACGGCGCTCCTGAAAGCGGGGCGCTGGCTGCAAGCTCACCACCCAGAGGTGACGTCACCGGCGCAATGGGATCGAGAGTTGGCGACCAGCTATGTGGCGGCCATCGACCGCATGCGAGCCGGCGACTACGTCGGTCCGCGAGCCAACGGCCGCATCCACGAGAGACAACCCCTTTCACCGCGTGCCAAGAACACGTATCTCAGTGCCCTGCGGGTGTTCTTCGCCGACTGCCAGGCGTGGGATTGGATCCCGCGGCGCTTTGATCCCTGGCGAGCGCTCGCCACGCCGCGCAGCGTCAAAGCGCTCATTGGGCCGGCGCCTCGCACCGTGGCGCCCGATATCTGGGCCAGACTGCTGTGGGCCGGATTGAACCTGACTACAGAAGACCTGGCTTGCACCAAGACCTATCCGATCGAGTTGGTGCGCGCCCTGGCCATTGTCTGGCTCTTTACCGGGCTCAGAAGTGACGAGATTGTCCGGCTGCGTGTGGGGTGTGTCCGGTGGCAGGCGGCCGACGTGACCATCCAGCCGACTGGCGAGACCTTACCGAAAGCGGTGCATCGAGCCTGTCGAGATGATGCCGTATGCTTGCTGGACGTGCCCGTCAACAAGACCGGGACGGCCTTCACGAAACCCGTCGATCCCGTCGTGGGCGAGGCCATTGAGGCCTGGGAGCGAGTGCGGCCCCCTCAGCCGCGCTTTCCCGACCGCAAGACGGGCGAACGGGTGCCCTTCCTGTTCTGCTACCGGGCTCGCCCCCTGCCGCGTGAGTACATCAACCGCGGGCTCATCCCCATGCTCTGTCGCAAGGCCGATGTTCCGCTGGAAGATGCACGCGGTCCGATCACCAGCCACCGCGCCCGTGCCACCATTGCCAGTCAACTCTTCAATGCCCGCGAGCCCATGTCGCTGAGCGAGCTACAAGCCTGGCTGGGGCATCGTTCGCCGGCGACCACCCAGAACTACGTGGCCCCGGAGCCCACCAAACTGGCCAAGGCCTACGCCGATGCCGGCTACTTTGCCCGTAACGTGCGCGCCATTGAAGTGCTCATCGACCAGGATGCAGTCAAGAGCGCCGCCGCTGCGGCTGGCGAACCATGGTGCTACTACGATCTGGGCCATGGCCTGTGTAGCTACGAGTTCTTCGAGCAATGTCCGCATCGCATGGCGTGTCCGCGTTGTGACTTCTACCAGCCCAAGGAGTCGAGCCAGGGGCAACTGCTGGAAGCGAAGTCGAATCTACTCCATCTGCTACAAGAGATGCCCCTTGCAGAAGAAGAGCGCGCCGCTGTCGACGGAGACCTGGCCGCCCTCGATCGACTGGTAGCCCGGCTCGCAGACCAACCGACACCCTCCGGGCCAACGCCTAAGGAGTTGAGTCAATGTGTTCCATAAAG
>JBHIAO010000589.1:0-3540 GCA_046758565.1 Anaerolineae bacterium | reverse complement strand
AGGAGATAGCCATGACTACCATCAGCGAAGCAGAAATCCGTATCACCGAAGAGATCCTGACCCGAACCGGGGAGATGCTCGCCGAGCTAGCCCCCCGCCAGGCTAAAAACCAAGTCTTGGACATCGTACGCCAAGACGAGGAGTGGCGCGGCCGGCAGTGCATCAACCTCCTGGCTCCGGAGGCGCTGATGAGTCCTACCGCCCGCCGGCTCCTTTCTTCGGAGCTCAGCCAGCGGGCAGGGGAGGGCGAGATCGGCAATCGCTGGTTCGCCGGCACCCGCTACATCGACGACCTGGAGGCACTGTGCGTCGAGCTGGCCAAGCAGCTCTTCCGCTGCAACTTCGCGGATCACCGGATGGTGAGCGGCATGGTGAGCAACACCGTCGTCTACTTCGCGCTAGCCCAGCCGGGCGACGTGGTGATGTCGCTGCCGAAGCCGGCCGGCGGCCACTCCAGCAATCGGATGGACGGGCCGGCCGGTCTGCGAGGATGCCGTATCGTGGACGTCCCCTTTGACCCCCACGAGATGACGGTGGATGTGGAGGCCTTCCGCCAGGAGGCGGAGCGCGTTCGCCCCCGCCTCATCGCTCTGGGTTCCACGCTCACCCTCTTCCCCTACCCGGTGCGAGAGATGAAGGCGGTTGCCGAGGAACTGGGTGCGCATCTCTACTTCGACGGTGCCCACCAGTTGGGGCTGATCGCCGCCGGGCAGTTTCAGGACGCACTGGGCGAGGGGGCCGACGTTCTCACCGGTTCCACCGGCAAGACCCTCAGCGGTCCTCAGGGGGGCCTGATTCTGTGGAACGAGCCGGCGTTGACCGGGCGCCTGCGCTGGGCGGTCTTCCCTGGGATGGCTGCCACCCACCAGATCAACCGTGTGGCAGCATTGGCCGTCAGTCTGGCGGAGATGCTGGCGTTCGGACGGGAGTACATGGCCCAGATCGTGGCCAACAGCCAGAGTCTTGCGGGCGCTCTCCACGTGCGGGGCTTCAATGTGCTGGCCGCTCACAAGGGGTACACGCAAACCCACCAGGTGGCGGTGCATGTCGGGGAGCACGGTGGCGGCTACGCGGTTGCGGAGCGACTGGCGCGGGCCAACATCATCGTCAACAAGAACCTGATGCCCACCGACACCCCGGAAACCTGGGATCGTCCGAGCGGTATCCGCCTGGGCACCACAGAGGTGACACGGCTGGGCATGAAAGCGGCGGAGATGGAGCAGGTCGCCGGCTTCATCCACCGCGTGCTGGTGTCCGGTGAGGCTCCGGAACAGGTGGCGAGAGAGGTAACGGCCTTTCGGGCGGGATTTCAGACTGTTGGGTACTGTTTTGATGCGTAATACAAGCCGGGCGGGGTATTGAGAACTGATATGAGTACACCACGAATCGAAACCTATCGCTTTGGACACATCGTTGTTGACGGTCAGCCTTACGATCGGGACGTGATCATCTTGCCGGATCGTGTTCTGGGAGGATGGTGGCGTCAGGAGGGGCACGTCTTGTATCCGGATGATCTGCATGCCGTGTTCGAGGCCGCACCTGATCTGCTCGTCGTTGGACAGGGGGCCTACGGAAGGATGGAAGTTACCCGGAAGACGCGACAGGCACTCCAGGCAGCCGGCATCGAACTGATCGCCGCCCCCACTGAAGAGGCATGTCAGACCTACAACAAGATACGCGAGCAACAAGCAGTTGCCGCTGCGCTTCATTTGACTTGCTGACGGGCCGATCCAACTGCGGCAGTAACGCCGATACCATCCGAACTGCGAATCTCAGGAGAGGTGGCTCCGCAGTCGTCCTTAATGAAAAGATTCGAGTCAGTTGGGGAACATAACGCCGCACCTGCCCGTCTGTACAGCATAGAGGCTTTCCGCATACTTGAGGCTAGGGGCTGGAGACTGGTCCCCACTCCCCGGTTCGTAGCCTCCCGCTGCAAGGAGGAAGGGGAACCGCAATGTCTCAAGAACCACGCTCTGTGCAAGCACCTTCTGCCTTCTCATGGTTTAGACAATATGGACGTCTCGTCGCTACGCTGGCCATCGTCGCCGGCGTGCTGCTGTGTGCTGGCGCTGTGTGGTGGACCAGCACCATGCCCGACCGCGTGGACGATCAGCAGACAGTCGTTCTGGGCCAGACACAGTTCGCGCCCGGCACCTCGGCCGGCCTGCGCGTCCTGGTCCGCGACTTCAATTCGGAACGCCCCATCGAGGGGGCTCAGGTTCAGGTCGCCCTACGGCCGCGGGCCGGCGGTGCTCAGCAGGTCCTCTTCATCGGCCAAACGGACGAGTTTGGCACTGCCGATGTGCGCTTCCAGGTGCCCGAAGACGCACCAGTCGACAGCGAGTTGGTCGTCGAAACGAAGTCGAAAGTGGGGCGAGATCGGATCGAGAAGCCGGTCCGGATCAGCCGTTCCTTCAAGGTCTTCCTGACCACCGACAAGCCGGTCTACCAACCCGGCCAGGTGATCCACATGCGGGCTCTGGTTCTGGGTGCCATCGACCTCAAGCCGTCCTCCGGGCAGTCCATCGACCTGGTGGTCGAAGATGCCAAAGGCAACAAGGTCTTCCGCAAGTCGGTGGCAACGTCCGAATTCGGAGTCGCCAGTGCCGACTTCCAGTTGGCCGAGGAGGTCAACCAGGGGCGCTACAAGGTCACCGCCGAGCACGGCGACACCAGGTCGGAGAGAACCGTCACCGTCAAATGGTATGTACTGCCCAAGTTCAAGGTGGATGTGACGACCGACAGGGCGTTCTACCTGCCTGACCAGGTCGTCCAGGGCCACGTTCAGGCTGACTACTTCTTCGGCAAGTCGGTCGCGGGTGGACAGGTGAAGATTGTCGGCACGACATACGACGTCGAGCGTCGGCAGGTGGCGGAGGTTCGTGGCGAAACCGACGCCAACGGCGGCTTCGACTTTGCGATAGAGGTGCCGGACTACCTGGTTGGCGACGCGCTCGAGAAGGAAACGGCGACCTACACCCTGGAGGTCACCGTCATCGATCAGGCCCAGCACGCCGAGCAGACAAGCCGGGGCCTGCCGGTGGCCCGTGAGGCCATCATAATCGATGCCGTGCCGGAAAGCGGCCAGCTCCGGCCGGGCGTCGAAAACATCGTCTACGTCATGACCTCGTACCCCGATGGCGCGCCGGCACCGGCGAGCGTGCAGGTGGAGTTCGCTGGCCAGCAGCAAGAGCTCGCCACCGGCGAGTACGGCGTTGCCGAGCTGCGGGTGCAGCCCGGCCAGGGGCAGCGACGGTTCCACATCTCCGCGCGTGACGCGACGGGCAGGTCAGCCAGCAAGACCTTCGATCTGGAGGTCGACGCCGGCCCAGAGCAGGTGTTGCTGCGGCCGGACCGGCCCACGTACCGCGTCGGCGACACCATGCACCTGGACGCCTTCGTGATCGGCGGGTCGCGCACGGCCTACCTGGACATTGTCAAGGAAGGGCAGACCCTGCTCACCAACGCGATGGACGTGAGGGACGGCAAGGCCGTCTTCGACATTGATCTGACGCCTGACCTCTTCGGCACGCTGGAGCT
>JBHIAO010000588.1:0-3554 GCA_046758565.1 Anaerolineae bacterium | reverse complement strand
CCCGCTCGCGCAGCAAGCGTTGAAGGTTGAAATCCTGGAGGGTCTTTCAACCTTCATGGCCAGCGGGGGAGTCCTGTTTTCAAATTATAAAATCAGTTTCATATTTTGAATACCAACCCGAGGAATTTAAGTCAAGTGGGGATGACTCTATTTGACTTCCTCTGAATCATAGCGGTGGCATGATCGCCCCGCCGAGGTAGCCTTCGAGGATCTCGGGAATGATTCCCGCCCACACCTCAACGTGCACCATCATCATCCCCGTGTCGAGGATTGCCGTCGCGATCACGCCTGCCAGGATAGCCCACAACGGGCGCACCTTCGCTTCGGCGATCAGGTAGGTAGCCAGGAAAATCGGGGGCCCGACGAAAAACCCGAATAGAAATGAAAACAACAGAAAACCCACAGCATAGCCAATCGACCTGAGCACCGCCGGCCACGGGGGCGCCTCTTCTGCCACCACATTGACCACACCCTCGTCCCTGCCGCTGGCACCCCACAAATCCTGCAGGGCGGTCTCGGTCCAGTGGAGGATTTCCGGGTGGAAGGTGCCCGCCAACAGGACACAGATCAGCGCGAGAGTGGTGTACCCCGCGAGATTGGTCGCGATCTGCAGTGTATCGGGAAGGTCGCGGGCAAAGATCAGGCAGATGAGCACGAACAAGCCCAGGAAGAGGGTGAATATAAATGAGCCGTCAATCCGGGTCTTCATGTCAAAACCTCCCCTTGCCTTCGCCACGCCGTCACGATCGGAGCTAAAATGGTTGCGACCGTCCCGAGCATCAAAATGAGCGCGATGGGCTCGGTGACGAAGATCATCAGGCTGCCGTCGGAAATCTGCATCGACTGGAGGTAGGATCTCTCCGCCAGCGGGCCGAGGATGTAGCCAATCACGATGGTGATCAGCGGAAAGCCGTAGCGCCGCAGCAGATAGCCGAAGATTCCCGCCGCCACCGCCATGAAGACGTCGAAGATGTTGGTGCGCACCATGTAGGTGCCGACGAAGACGAGCACCAGCACGAAGGGAGCGATCCACCGGCTGGGCAGCACGCTGAGGCGTGCGAGCAGGGGAGTCATTACCAGACCCAGCCCGCTGGTCGCGATCTGGCTCACGACAATGCCGAACAACAGAGCGTAGATGAGATCCATATGATCGCGCAGCATCAGCGGCCCCGGCTGCAGACCATGGAGAAGGAAAGCCCCCAGCAGAATGGCCATGTCCGGACTTCCAGGCAGGCCGAACGCGACGGTTGGCAGAAGCGCGCCGCCTTCCTTGGCATCGTTCGCCGTCTCGCTGGCGATGATGCCCTCAACGCTGCCCTTGCCGTAGAGATCGGGTTCCTTGGTGCGCTGCATGCCGACGAAGTAGGACATGAATGCGGCGACACCCCCCCCGAGGCCGGGAATGATGCCGACGCCTGCGCCGATCGCTGATGCGCGCATCCATTGCATCGGACGGGAGAGCACATCCCTGACGCCGACCAGCACCTGACCGCGCCAGTTGATGTGGGCGGCTCTATCCGTCGTCACGGTAGCGCCTCCCCGTGCGCTGTAGCTGATCAGCTCGCTGACAGCGAAGAGGCCGACGACGAAGGGCACGAGCGGTATGCCGTCCCACAAGTAGTTGCTGCCCATGGTGAAACGGAAGGTGTCGTACATGTCGCTGTAGCCGACCAGTGACAGCATCACGCCGATCCCACCGCCCACTAACCCCTTGACCATATTGGCGCGGGATGCGAAGGCGATCATCACCAGCCCGAAGACTACGAGCCAGAAGAACTCCGGAGGTCCGAAGGCGAAGACGACGGGCTTGACGACAGGAAGCAGCGCCAGCGTCACCACCGCGCCGCCGACGGAGCCGACAAAACACGCCGTCGCCGACACGGCAACGGCTCGCGCGCCTTCCCCTCGTTGCGCGAGGGGGTATCCGTCGAAACAGGTTGCTGCGTTGGGCGGCGTGCCGGGAGTGTTGAGAAGGATGGCGGGAACCGACCCGCCAAAGGTCACGCTGCTCATGATGCCCGCAAAAAGGTACATGGCGAGCATCGGGTCCATGCCGAAGGTGAACGGCAAGGCTATGGAGAGCGCGACGATGCTGCCGAGCCCCGGTAACGCGCCGAAGGTGGTGCCTACGGCAACACCAAGCAGCAGCATCGCCAAAGCGCCAGGCTCGGCCAGCCGCGAGGTTGCAAGCGCCATCGATTCAAACATTTCGCTATCCCGGAGCGCCGCCCCGCGGTGGCTACGCGTCCCGCGTGAGCCTACTTCTTGCGCGTGGCCTTGTCGACCAGAGTTTTCAGTTCACGGAAGATATTCGCTTTCGTATCAAGCCCTTTCCAGGTTCCCGCAGGGCCTTGCGGATTCATATAGAAGCCTGTTTTCGTCGCCCAATCCACGAAGCCCTTGTCGTTTACGGCCCGGATTGCGGCCGCGCGGAGCACTTTCAGCCGGCTCTCCGGCGTGCCAGGTGGCGCGGTGATGACGCGGGGCGCCCCCAGATTGGTCAGCTTCGTATAACCCAACTCCCCGGCGCTCACGACATCGGGATAAAACCTGTCGCGCTTGGGTCCGAAGAACATCAGCGGGCGCAGGTCGTCCCGGACCGCCCTGAAATGAATGGCACCGCCGACGCCGGCTTCAGCGTCGCCCTTGGCCACCGCGAGTGACCCATCGGCAAGCTTCTTGTAACCAAGCACGAACTTGACCGGGAAGCCGACCGTTGCGCCTAGGGCGTTCGCCTGGACCCAGGTGATGGCGCCGATGCCGGTGCTGGCGAACTTGATGGCCTTGCCTGCCTTTTTCAGGTCGTCGAGCGACTTGTACGGCAATTTCTTGTTGACAAAGACGTAGAACTGGCTCTGGGAAATCTGGTAGATGATTGCGACCTTGCGAATGTCGATCGAGGGCTTCTTGCCGCGCAGGTACAGATCCGAGAGAAATGGGACGAAGTGGGTCCAGCCGATGGTGTAGCCGTCGGGCTTCGACTTGTAAATCCGGATACCACCGCGCCGCCCGCCAGAACCGGGCAAAGGCTGAACCACGACCGAGACCTTGAGTTCCTTCTCCCAGCGCTGCGCCAGCTTGCGCGCGAGGGCGTCAAAGCTGCTGCCGGCGCCGAAGGGCACGATGAAGGTTATCGGCTTGTCCGGATAGTCGGCGTGTATAGGCTGGGGCAGTAAGACCGCGACCGCCGAAAGAGTCAGTGCTGCAACAAGAGTTTTAAATAGCTTCATGTCAATATCCTCCTTGGTCGCTGATATCTGAATATCCGCTCATATCCAAATATAAGGTAAGGTGTCAACCCTGGGTGTTGCCTCCGGGCAAGCCTGAATTGGCTCTGCTTCACCGTCATCCAATCAGATATCGATTCTGAATAACCGGGCCGCCGTTTCCCGAAAAATGTTTTGACTTGCTTTGGCCTCTAGACACGAGCAGGCGAGCACATTCTGTGCACAGTGCCGCATGTTGTCCGCCCCGAAAAACGGATCGTCACTCCCGTACAAAATTCTCTCTGCCCCAACCAGTTGGACGGCGTACTCCAAGGGCTCGGGCCGGTA
>JBHIAO010000587.1:0-3565 GCA_046758565.1 Anaerolineae bacterium | reverse complement strand
TTACGTCCTCGGGATCGTCCAGCCGGACGAACATAAGCATCCCCTCGGCCATGCCGAAGTTCTCCTGCACCGTGACGCTTGGGATAAGCTCCTCGGTACGGCGGCGGACTTCAGGCTGAAGCCGCTGGCCACCGCTCTGAATGACCTCGAGCGAAGACAGGTCGAATTGGTTGATCAGCGGGTCATTGATCCAGCGGATCAGGAGCGCCGGAACCACGTGAATGTGGGTTACCCGGTGATACTCGATTAGGGGGAAGATATCGGCCACGCGTGTCGTGGCCGCGAGGACGACCTTGCCACCGCTCAACAGGAACCCTTGCAGGCCCGGGCACGCCAGCGGCAGGTTGTGGGCCAGCGGCAATACATCCAACAGGACCTTGTCGGCGCCGACGCCGGTCACCGCCACCGCTGCCTTGGAGTTGTAAATGTAGTCGTTGTGGGTGCGTGGTATAAGCTTAGGCACGCCAGTCGTCCCGCCTGACAGTTGGAACAGTGCGGGGTCATCCGGGTCGATTGCTATACCTCTTAGCTCCTCCGGTGAGCGCTTGGTTTCCCGTTGAATTAGATCGGTCAACGACAGCAAACCCTCCGGCGTTTCGCCAAGGATAATCCCTATGCGCAGCGTGCCCCCTGCACTGAGAACCCGCCGAACGAGGTCGGTGTAGTCGAAGTCGCGGGTCCGGTCGGGCGCTACGCAGGCCACCGCTCCGGACACCTCGACGAACTGGCTGATCTCGCGATAGCGGTGTGTGCTTAGCGCCATGATCGGAATGCAACCGATTTTCTGGAGCGCAAAATACAAGTAGACAAACTCGGCGACATTGGGAAGCTGCATGACCACGCGGTCGAGCGGCTTCAGACCTTCGTCCAGCAAGTTAAGCGCCAACCGCTCTGCCCGTTCGTTGAGTTGAGCATAGGTAACGGACCGGTCGCGGTCCAGGATCGCTACCCGATCGGCGTACTTGGCGAACGCCTCTCCAAAGGTATCCGCGAGGGACCGATCCTCCCAGTATCCCTTCTCGCGGTAGCGGGCCGCGAACTCAGGCGGAAACGGAACGACGCCTTGAAGCATCCTTTGCGCACCCTATCGCTGCAGCGCTGCTGTCCATGCGCGAGCCGGTCATGTCGTACTGGAGAATCCACCGTCGATGATAATGATCTCGCCGGTGACGGAGCGGTTGTTCACGATGAGGCTTAGCATGGTCTCAGCGACATCTTCGGACGTGACGCAGCGCTTCAGCGGCGTATAGCGCGCGCGGCGCCCCATCAGCCCCTGGTAGTTTTCGCCGAGGCGTCTCCGCATCCAATCACCCTCTATCCACCCCGGGGCCACCGCGTTGACGCGCACCTTGGGCCCCAAGGCGTTGGCAAGGGTCTTGGTCAAGTTGGCGACTGCAGCCTTGCTGGCTGCGTAGGGAAGTGGCTGCGCGCCGGGGCGCAGGCCGGCGATGCTGCAGGTGTTGACTATGCAGCCATTGGGCGATTCCCGCAACAGCGCCGCAGCGGCCCTGGTGACGAGGAAGAGTCCAAGGACGTTAACCGCGAAGACACGGTTCCAGTCGTCGACCTTCACCCCATCGAAGTCCTTGGGCTCAACATCGATAGTTGTGCCTGCGTTGTTGATTAGCACGTCGAGGCGCCCGAACTCCCTTTTTGTCGCGTCGAGCATCGCCCGCACACGCGTGTCGTCGCTCACGTCACACCGGCATAGTAGGGCCCGCGCGCCGGTGGCCTCGGCATCCCGCGCGGTCGCCTTGGCCGCTTCTTCGCTCCGGCTGAAATTGATCACCAGGTCGTAACCAATCCTGGCCAACGCCAGCGCCGCGCTGCGGCCAATCCCCGTGCCCGCACCGGTAACCAGCGCAACAGGCCTGTTACCGCTCACCGGCGCCACCAAATTGGTCGTATGCTTGGGTCGCTGTGCGACACGATACGTACCCCGTTTGTCCGGCCTTTCGAACTCAATAACATGCTTTCCTGATGAAATACAATTGTGGGCAGAAAGCTGCCCCGGCCAACGGCTCGTAACCACTACCACTTCTCCATCCTGTTGTGCTATGAGGTGGTATGATGCTTGTCCTATCTGAGAAAGAGGTACGGAGTCTCCTCAACATCGAAGAACTGATTCGCGTGCTAGAAGAGGCACACATTCAGTTCTCCACTGGCAAGGCCGTTATGCCTGTTCGACTGGTTGTGCCGCTGGCGCAGATCAAAGGGCGCTTGACTAGCATGCCCGCTTATCTCAGTGGCGCCAACGCCTTAGGGATGAAGGTTGTCACCTACTTCCAGGAAAACCCCAAGCTAGGATTGCCCGCGATTGCTGCCACCATTACCCTGTTTAGTCCTGAGACAGGGAAACTCCTAGTCCTAATGGATGGGAGCTATATCACCGCCCTACGGACCGCGTGTGCGTCTGCCCTGGCAACAAAGGTCCTAGCGAATCCGGAGACCCCAGTTCTAGGGATACTCGGGGCCGGAGTGCAGGCCAGGACCCACATCCGGGCATTGTGCAAAGTAAGGAGAATCGCTAAGGTCAAAGTGTACAGCCCATCGGGCAGAAGTGCTGAGAAGCTAAGAAAAGAGCTAGAGGGAGAGGTCGGGGCGGCCATTGAGCCCGTGGGTAGTGCTGTGAAGGCCGTACGGGGAGTTGACCTATTGGTTACCGCAACGACGGCAAAGGAGCCGATCGTCAGTGCCGATTGGCACAAGCCCGGCGTTCACATAAACGCTGTCGGTTCCCACAGACCGGATATCAGGGAAATCGATGCTGCAACCATCAAGTGCGCGAAGGTAGTGGTTGATTCTCGTGAGGCCATCAAGGGCGAATGTGGAGACATTTTGCTGGCGGTAAGGGAAGGAGTGATTACGGAGGATCACATCGAAGCTGAAATTGGCGAGGTCCTGGCTGGGTTAAGAACCGCAAGAGCAAGCGCTGAAGAGATCACCCTGTACAAGTCTGTAGGAATCGCTATCCAAGACGTTGCCACGGCGAACCTGGTGTACCAGAGGGCACTGGATCAAAGGGTGGGTACCACGGTGGAGATCGACTAAACCGCGATCCGGGAAAGGGCCGTATGATCGAACGACAGGTCTCAGCATTGCTTTTTGGTATCGCCGCTTGGATGGCCGGTTTCTTACTTCCCCTATAGGAGCTACGAGTAATACTCGAAGCAGATCCACGCGACCGGCTGAAAAGCCCTGCGAGATACTAACCATGTGCCCGGTACCAGGGATCAATAACGACTTCTGCAATTCTGGTCCGGTCTTCTTTCCAATCTGGGTTAGAATCATTCAGCCTTGGGACCAATTAAAGCCAAAGCAATAAAGGTCGGGGAGAAAAATGACATCATGGGCCGGTTTGAGCCAATCCTTGTCAATTGAGAGGGATTACATGCCCCCAAAAGTAAAGGGAAGTAGGTAATTTTCAAGCCTAAAAAGGGCTTCATGGCACATCTCTTGCTGTTAACATCAGCCTAGATTGGCTATTTATCCCAACCCTCGTTTCGAAACATGGCCATAGTCCACAGCGGGGGTACCCGACGACAGTCAAACTAATACAAAGTCC
>JBHIAO010000586.1:0-3567 GCA_046758565.1 Anaerolineae bacterium | reverse complement strand
CGTGAGCTCATCACGTTTCACGTTTCACGTTTTACGAGGCGATAATTCACGCACACGACGCAAATGTTGCGGAATAACGTCATAATTCACCATTCACAATTCGTGAGAATTCCTGCCTCAAGGAATCTAGCATGAAAGCCACGGCTATCGCCCCCAGCAACATCGCCTTCGTCAAGTACTGGGGAAATGCCGACCCACAGTTGAATATCCCATTCAACAGCTCCATCTCTATGAACCTGAGCGCGGCACAGACCCGCACGACGGTTGAGTATGATCCGGCTTTCACCGGCGACACCCTTGTTATCGATGATCAGCCCATAACTGGCGCTGCCAAAGCCCGCGTCTCCCGCCACCTGGACCGCATCCGCGCCCTGGCGCACACCGATAGCTACGCGCGCGTCGTGTCCGAAAACAACTTCCCCATGGGCACCGGCATCGCGTCCTCGGCGGCGGCCTTCGCAGCCCTGTCGGTGGCCGGCACGGCAGCACTGGGCGTTGACCTGAACCAACGCCAACTGACGGAACTGGCACGCCTGGGCTCAGGCTCAGCCGCCCGCTCGATCCCTGATGGTTATGTCGAGTTGAAGGCCGGCGGCGGTCACACGACTGCCTTCGCCTATACTCTCTACGCGCCCGACTACTGGGGCCTACGTGACATCGTGGTTATCGTCAGTCGCGAGGAGAAGTCCGTCGGGTCCAGCGAGGGCCACGCCGCTGCTGAAACCAGCCCCCACTTTACCCCCCGCCTGGCAGAGCTGCCGGCGCGGCTGAAGATCGTCAGGCAGGCCATCCGCAATCGCGATATCGAGGCATTAGGCGAAGCTGCCGAAGCCGATGCCATCTCGCTGCACGTGGTTACTATGACCTCCCGGCCGCCCATCTACTACTGGGCACCCGGCACCATACGCCTGATCCACGCAGTCCAGGAATGGCGGCACGACGGCCTGCCGGTATACTTCACGTTGGACGCCGGCCCCAATGTGCACCTGATCTGTGAGGCCGAACACGAGGCCGACGTCCTGGTACGACTGGCGGACATCGACGACGTTCTGGAAACGCTGGTGAGCCAGCCGGCCGAGGGTGCCCGCCTCACGGACAACCATCTCTTCTAATCTCCGTAGATCCAGATTTCGTTCCAAGGGGATTGTCAAATCCCCGTTTCGGCCCGGATTTGGTAATCCAGTCCGAACAAAATTGGATCTACTGAATCTGGTTTGTAATCCACAAACTTGCTCGAAGGGATGAAGTTGCGTATAATTTCCCAACACAGACGTTGCATTACTGAGCACGATCCAATCTGGAGAAGGGGAAGCTCATGCTCTGTGATCCGTGATGCGTGACCCGTGGTGAGGCTGATTTCACGCATAACGCATCACGTTTCACGTTTCACGTTTCACGTTCAAAATCGAGCGGAAAGGAAATTCGATCTTGACAACGATCGGATGGTTCATCATAGTTCTGGGCGCGCTGGTCTTCGTTCACGAACTCGGTCACTTCATTGTCGCCAAGTATTGGAGAATTACCGTTGAGGAATTCGGCATCGGCTTTCCGCCCCGGCTGGCCAAGATCGCCGAGATTGGCGGCACGAAATACACCATCAACGCGCTGCCTTTGGGTGGATTCGTGAGAATGGCCGGCGAAGAAGATCCCGAGATTCCTGGCAGCTTTGCCAGCAAGAGACGGTTGGCGCGGGCAACAACGCTGGTTGCCGGCCCAGCTATGAACGTCGTACTGGCCATCGTACTTTACATTGCGATCTCGATGATTGGCGCTCCCACGCCGATGCCAGACAGACCGGGCGTAGGTGTGTATGACGTCCAAGCCGGCTCACCCGCCGAAGCGGCCGGCTTGCGCCCTGGCGATACCATCCTGAGGATCGACGACCTCACACTGGGGCCTAACGCCGCTGACCAACTACAGGCGTACGTTGCCAGCCATGCCGGTCAGCCAACTATCATCATCGTGGAGCGGGGTGAGAAGATGTTGGATCCATTCACCATCGTGCCCCGCGTCAACCCGAGCGAGAACCGAGGGGCTCTCGGCATCCGGGTTGGGCCTGCGCTCGTCAAGAAAACGTATCCACTCAGGGACGCCATTGTCTATGGGTTCCAGGAGACAGGCCGGCTGGGAGTGTTGATGCTTAGCACGCTCGGAGATATCATTCGTGGCGCAGAGCCACTGGAGATCGCGGGCCCGCTGGGCATTGCCCAGGCGACCGGCGAAGTCGCTCGCTCGGGCCTGGTATGGTTGATGGACTTCACCGCCCTGCTGAGCCTCAATCTAGCGCTCATCAACCTGCTGCCCTTTCCGGCACTGGACGGTGGCCGGCTGATGTTTGTCATTCTAGAAGCGCTGCGAGGTGGCCGGCGCATCGACCCTCGAAAAGAGCGATTTGTGCACGTCATTGGAATGGCTCTACTGCTCAGCCTTCTGGTCTTCATCTCCTACTTTGATCTAATGCGCATTGTCAGCGGTCAGCCAATCCTCGGCCAGTAACCCGAAACCAGTTATCAGTGATCAGTAACCAGTTATCAGACTAAATACTGATAACTGCGAAGTCTCATTAAGTCATATCACTAAAGTCTCAGAAAGTCGTATCACTCGCCAATCGTCCCAGGAGAAAGGGAGAGCCAATTGGAACATCGGCAGACCAACCAGCGGACCCAACTCCCCCATAAGGGTTTCAGGGGTAATCCCCTGAATGGGGAGGGATTTGATCAACTCACCTTCCTCGGACAGGAAAACCAACCGTTGATCCGAGGCATCAAAGGTGATTTCCGCTTGCTGTCTGGCCCAAGTGGTACCAAGCCAGTAGACTTGACCCCCGAGGGAAACCGTACCAGCCGTACTGACCAGACGAAACCAGCGGCCTTGGGCCAGGTAAGCATAGACTCTGGAGAGGTCCAACAAATCGGCTTCCCATTCTGGGCGGTACAATCGACGTGGGGTACAGGCCTGCGGATGGGCGACCAGTGGCGGCGTCTCATCCAGGCTGGCACACGGCAAACGGGTATTGAGGAAGTCGCGCCGCTTATGCAGGGCCTGGCACAAGGCCTCCCAGTTGGGGAAGTCTTGTCCGACCAGCACCTGATTAGCCCACAACTGATGGCTGTTTTCCGTCAGACCTTGATCCGTGGGCTGGCCCATCCGACCGAAAACCAAGCGCACGTTCAAAGCCACCAGCCACAGGTGGAATCGGGTCGGGAAAGGCGATGGGCTGCGATTGTCGTAGAAGACACTGTCATGATCCACCGTCAGGCGATCAGGCAGACCCCACTCAGCAAACGCCAGACGCAGCACCAGTTGGTAATCTTCGGTCGTGGGGTGCCGCTCCACGCGCTGCGTCCCCAACGAACACGGATAGCTGTGCAGCCGCACACGGCTGTAGCGGTCATTCAAGTCGATCAGGGAAATGATTCCGACGCCAGGCATGCGCTCATATCCGCGCGCATCCATCTCCCACTCCTCATGGGGAGCCTGGGGAACTTCCCGAGTCGCCTGCGGCAACGGGCTGTGTTTCTGGTAGTCCCGCGTCAGATCTTCCGCTTTCAAGAACCGCCCAATGCT
>JBHIAO010000585.1:0-3577 GCA_046758565.1 Anaerolineae bacterium | reverse complement strand
CAACACCACACCCTGAACGGTGTGGCCTGGGTGTTGCTACAGCGTTCAGGCTGTAGGGTTGCAATGCAAGTCACCTTGCCCGCTTTTGCAGCACTTCTCAAGCTTTCGGTATGACATAGTGCACCAGTATCCCGCCGTCCCTCAGAGTTTCGACGCTGCTGAGTTGTAACTGGACCGCCTCTTCGCGCTGCAAGCCAACGCCATCGGCCAAGGTGGGCGCATCCGCACCGCCGAAAATGAGGGGGGCAATGTACAGGTATATTTCATCCACCAGCCCCAGTCTCAATAATTCCGCATTCAGCGTGCCGCCGCCCTCGACCAGCAGGCGCTTGACGCCCTGCTCTCTGAGGTGGTGGAATGTGCACACCAGGTCAACCCGGCGCTGGCCCATCACAAACACCTGGGCGCCCCGTTGGCGCAAGCGGGCGATTTGTGCTGGGCTGGTCCGCTGGGTCGTAAAGATCACCACCTGGGCCGGGCCCGCGGTGAGAAATCGGCTGTCGAGGCGCAGGCCTGCCTTAGAGACGATGCCCACTTTGGTGGGATTCTCTTCCAGCCCCCGCGCGCGGCGCGCGGCGCGCAGCTCAGCGGATTTCACGGTGAGTCTCGGATCGTCGCCCAGCAGAGTTCGGCCGCCGACCAGCACGGCGTCGCTTTCGGCTCGCAAGCGATCCACCCGCGCCAAGTCGTGAGGTGAGGAGATGGTTGCACCGCGCCGGGCGATGGTGTCCGTCTTCCCGTCGGCAGTAATGGCCACATTTATGGTAACGAAGGGGCGATCACTGGTCATTCGACTTTTCCAAACGCACCCCATAACGTTCCCCGAAGGGGGGCTCGAAAGACAGGCCAAGCCGCTGGAAGACCTCGGGCGGGACGCCGATGTCGGCCAGGTAGAGTTCCCCTGGCGCCCGCTGAAACCCGGTCTTGGGCAGGGCCAGGGTCAGGGTTCGCTCAGGGCGTACCACCACCCCCGGCGCCTCGCCCGTCGTGGCGTGGAGTCCGGAGGGAACGTCCAGGGAAAGTACCCGTGCCGCGTGCTGGTTGCACAGGTCAATGAGTTCGGCCACCCTTCCCCGTGGAGCCCCGCGCAGACTGTACCCGACGAGCGCATCCACCACGATCTGCGCACAGCGAATCACCTCTTCGGCCTGGGAGGGTGCCACCGGCTGCAATCCCGCTGTCTGAAGAATCTGCAGCTGATTGCGCGCCGCCCCGGTCAGCGCCGCCGCCTCCCTGGCGAGCACTACCCAGACGGTGAAGCCGCGATTGTGAAGATGTCGCGCACAGCAGAGGCCCCCGCCGCCGTTGCCGCCCGATCCCGCCAGGACCGTCACCTCGCCCCTGGCCCCACCTAGCATCTGCATCACGTTCTCGGCCAGGTTCCGGCCAGCGTTCTCCATCATCTGCAGGATGCCCAGGCCGAATTCCTCCACCGCGATGCGGTCCACCTCCCGCATCTGGTCAGCGGTCACAGCCGGCACGACGATGCCATCCTCGGTTCGGAATTCCACGACATCTCTCCTGGTTGTCTAGTACCACTTTCTCAGGTCCATGCCGGAGTAGAGGTGGGCCACCTCCTCGGCATAACCATTGAAAAGAAGGGTCTGGCGACGCTTGCTTTCGCCGATCCTGCGCTCTGTAGCCTGGGACCAGCGCGGATGGGGCACGTCAGGGTTCACATTGGCGTAGAAGCCGTATTCGCGGGGCGCGGCGGCCATCCACAGGGAAACGGGCATCTCCTCCACCAGGTCAATTCTGACGATGGACTTGATGCTCTTGAAGCCGTATTTCCAGGGCACAACCAGGCGCACTGGCGCGCCGTTCTGCGGCAGCAGGGGCTTGCCGTAAAGGCCAGTCGCCAATATGGTGAGATCGTGCATGGCCTCATCCAGGCGCAATCCCTCCACATAGGGCCAGTTGTACCCGCCGCTCTTCTGGCCGGGCATCTGATCCGGATCGTAGAGGGTTTCAAAGCGCGCGTATTTGGCTTTCGACATCGGCTCGACCTCTTTGAGCAACCTTGCCAGGGGAAAGCCCACCCAGGGGATGACCATGGACCAGCCTTCTACACAGCGCAAGCGATAGATGCGCTCTTCTTGGGTAAACTTGAGCAGATCGTCCAGGTCAAAGGTCTTTGGCTTATGGACCAGCCCTCCTACCTCCACCGTCCACGGAGATGTCTCGAAATCCTCTGCCAGGCGCGCCACACCTTGTTTGCTAGTTGTGAATTCGTAGTAGTTAGTGAAGTTGGTGATCGGCTCGAAGGACGTCAGCTCGTCTCCCAGATCATCTGTGCTGGCAGTCGGCGGAGGAGACGCAGGGCTGGTGAGGGTGGGCTCGGTGGTTGGTGGGATCGGTGAAGGATCTTGCTGTGTACAAGCGCTGAGAGTCAAAGAGCTTGCCGCCAGAGCGCCAATGCCCGCCATGAACTTGCGCCGGGATAAATAAACGTGTTCCGGGGTGATTTCAGAGGGATTGATTTTGATCACGCTGATTTCTCCCTTCAATATCCAATATCCGATATCTACCCTCGTGAATGTTCCTCAAGTAGTGCCCGTAGTGTCTTCGGGTCGGTGACCGGGGAACGGCAGGCGAAGTCAACGCAGACGTAAGCCGTGGCCCGCCCCTCGATCTGGTTTCGGTTCTGCAACAGGGGGACGGCGGAGGTCTCGGCGTCAGGGGCGCCTAGCGCCAAGATCTGGTGGGGGCGATAGCCAACGTTGCAGACATCGAGCAGGGCACGGGTGTCGGCCGCCTCAGGATCGCCCACGATGGCGATCTCGCGGGGGTGCGCGAGCGCGTAGTCCAGGGCGATCAGCCATTGGCCGAAGCCCAGCGGATACTGCGTCAGCATAGGCTGAACCTGAATGAGACTGCGACGGGCCACTTCGGCGTAGCGTGGCTCGACGGCCAGCCCCACCAGGCGCAGCAGCACAAGGGCGGCCATGGCGTTACCAGAGGGAACGGCGTTGTCCTGCAACTCCCTGGGGCGGGTGATCAGCGTCTCGTGGTCATCGCTGGTGTCGAAAAAGCCACCATCGGGCGCGCTGAAGTGCTCGATCATCACCTCGGCCAGCTCGCGAGCGGCCAGGTACCAACGCGGCTCAAAGGTGGTCTGGTACAGCTCCAGCAGCCCGACGACGAGGTGGGCGTAGTCCTCCAGATAGCCGTTGATTTTGGCCTCCCCTGCTTTCCAGGTTCGATAGAGGCGACCGTCCTCGCGCCGGAGTTCGCGCAGGAGAAAATCGGCGTTATGCTCGGCGACCTGCTGATAGTCGTCACGGTTCAGCACCCGCGCGGCCTCGGCGAAGGCGGCCAGCATCAACCCGTTCCAGGAGGTCAGCGCCTTCCCGTCGCGCTCTGGACGCACCCGTTGCTCGCGGGCCGCAAACAGCTTGCGCCGCGCCTCGGCCAGCTCTGTTCGCTGGTTCATGTGGCCGACGTATTCCAAAATGTTCTGGCCCTCAAAATTGCCTCGCTCGGTGACGCCGTACGCGGCCATGAACGCCTCAGCTTCCTGGCCCAACAGGTCGCGGATTTCAGCCGGAGTCCAGACAAAGAACTTGCCCTCCTCGCC
>JBHIAO010000584.1:0-3578 GCA_046758565.1 Anaerolineae bacterium | reverse complement strand
TTCGACAGGCTCAGGACGGCGCTCAGGACGAGCGACCAGGCTCAGGACAAGCGTATCGAGACCTTGCTGGAAGTGATGGGGTTGTGGAAATACTTTGAGGAGCCCACTGCCAGCATCCGAGAATATCTCCACCCATTTGTCGCCCGCAGAACTGCGACCGCTGCGCAAGCACATGCAGATCGTCTACCAAAACCCCTATTCATCCCTCAACCCGCGCAAACGGGTAGGAGCTATCCTTCGGCAACCGCTGGAGGTACATGGCTTCAACGGTGATATGACCCGGCGGGTCGTGGAACTGTTGCACGCAGTAGGCCTTCCGGGCGACGCCGCCCGCAAATGCCCACATCAATTCAGTGGGGGGCAGCAGCAGCGGATTGCCATCGCTCGCGCCCTGGCTACCCATCCGGAGCTGATAGTGGCGGACGAGGTAACCTCGGCGCTAGATGTTTCCATTCAGGCCCAGATCATCAACCTGATGGTCGGGCTGCAGGAGGAGTTCGGCCTGGCTTACATCTTCATCTCTCACGACCTGGGCGTCGTAAGACATGCCAGCCATCGCATTGCAGTAATGTACCTCGGTACGATCGTGGAGCAAGCCTTCACCGAGGGGTTATTTGCCAATCCGCGTCATCCATACACCCGGATTCTCATGTCGGCGATTCCCACGCCCGACCCGGAGGAGAACTGGTCGCCCCAATTGCCGGCCGGGGATGTGCCCAGCCCGGTGAACGTGCCCTCCGGATGCCATTTCCACCCTCGATGCCCGATCGCTGTGTCCGCATGCGCCCAAACAGAGCCCGAGCTGCGCGAGGTTCGACCGGGACGCCGGGTGGCCTGTCATCTGGCGTAAGTGGGAGGTAGCCGATGTATGGAGAGCGAGGCCGAAACAGTATGACCTACAAAGCTGATTCGATTACCATGCAGGTGGTGCGCTATGCCCTGGAGCAAGTAGCGGAAGAGATGGGACGAACCCTGGTTCGCACGTCGCGCTCGACCATCATCAAAGAGATCGAGGATACTAGTTGCGCCATCTTCGACCGACACGGTAACACAGTTGCTCAGGCGCATCACGCGCCCATGTTGCTCACAGGCTTTGAGATCCCCAGTCGCGAACTGCTGAAGCACTACCGCCCAGAAGACCTGGACGAAGGCGATGTCATCATCCTCAACGATCCGTATCAGGGCGGGCAGCATGTGATGGACGTCATCGCCTTCACGCCGGTGCGCATGGATGGGGAGTTGATCGGCTTCGTCGGCAGCATGGCTCATCATGCCGACATGGGCGGCTCGGTGCCTGGCGGAGTGGCCGGCGGTCTGACGGAAATCTATCTGGAAGGGCTGCGCTTTTCCTTCACCAAACTCTACAAGCGGGGGGCAGAGGACCCGGAGGTCTTCGGCATTCTGGAGAACAACGTCCGCGTACCTGACAGAACGCTGGGGGATATTCGGGCGCAGGCGTCGGCCGGCTTCGTGGGTGCGCGACGGCTGCGCGGGATCAATGAGAAGTACGGTCCAGGGGTCACGCAGCAGTGCATGGCGATGCTGCTCGACTACTCGGAGCGGCGCATCCGGGCAGGGCTACAAGACATCAGCGATGGAACCTACATCGGCGTAGATTTCGTGGACGATGATGGCCAGAGCGACACGCCTATCCGCGTGCAAGTCAACCTGCACAAGAGGGGTGACCGCGCGACGGTGGACTTTGAGGGGACCGATCCCGAAGTCCCAGGCAACGTCAATTGTCCTTTTTTCGCGGGGCGCTGGGCCTGCGGCGGGACATCCGCATGCTTACTGATGACGTCTCCTTCGCCCGCTACGGCGACCGGCAGCGGTTCGTCCCCTCGGGCCTCTTCGGCGGCAAGGAGGGGACCCCCGGCAAGTTCATCCTCAACCCCGACACGTCTGACCAGCGGCCCCTCAAGTCCAAGGGGGTAGACCACTTGCAGAAGGACGATGTGGTGAGCTTGCGCCTGCCCGGGGCCGGCGGCTACGGCGATCCGCTGGAGCGGGGGCCGGCGCTGGTGCTGCGAGATGTGCGGGATGGCAAAGTGAGCCTGGAGGCAGCGCGCCGAGACTACGGCGTGATCATCGATCCTGAGACGTGGACGGTAGACGAGGCGGCCACCGCCGATTGCAGACAACTGAGTCTGGGAACCCTGTAAGTGTGTTGGCCCTTCAAAAGGTTTCGTGCTAGAATAGCTGTACCAGTTCCATCGAGATCTCTTGAAAAGTGTTGCTTACACCTGGCAGGCAACGGAGTACGCAATACAAAATATGTGCGTACTGCGTATTGCGTACTTTACCTGATGTCGAGGACTTTCTGAGAAAGCTCTATCGAGTGGGGAGGGAGAAACTATGGTGTCTGATAATACTGGAAAGCGCTTACACGATCGAGCTACTCGGGGGGAAGAGCTATCGGAAGAAGAGCAAGCACAATTGGAGGCGTGGTATGCGATTCAGGACCGTGCTGAGGCAGATGAATTAGGCCTGACCGGCCTGACGGAGGCAGTAGCTGCATTGGAGGTTCAAATCGACTCCGCTTTGACACAATTGGCGACTGTAATCCGGCGTATACAAGAACTCACTGAAGAAAACCAGGCCCTCCGGCGTGAGAACGCAGCGCTCCGCCGCCAGTTGGCACAACGAGCCCTATCTCAGCCTGCGTAATGGTCAGCCCAGACGTCCGCGAACAAGTCCGCCAACGTGCGAATTTCACCTGTGAGTTCTGTGGTATCGATGAGACAGACGCGGGTGGTGAGCTCACAATTGACCATTTCCGGCCCAAGCGAAGGGGAGGCGATGAAAGCCTCGACAACCTCCTCTACGCCTGTCCCCGATGCAACCAGTACAAGCTGGACTATTGGCCCGAAGGCCCTGATGATCCACAACTATGGAATCCCCGCCGCGAACCGGCTTCGCAGCATTTTCTCGAGCTTGAAGATGGCACCCTCCACCCGTTAACTCCGACGGGTGGCTTCACACTGCGCCGACTTCGCCTCAATCGCCCGCCGCTTGTCGCCCACCGCCTGCGTAAACGGGAACAAGCCGAGGTAACTCGCCTGCTGACCCGCTATCGAGATCTGGTAAGCGTGATCGAACAGTTGCTGATCCAGCAGAGTGCACTGATGGAAGAGCAGCAACAGCTCCTGGAAGAGCAGCAGAGGTTGTTGCAATTGCTTCTTGGCAGCAAAGAATAATCGCTGACTCTGTCATCCCCGTACTGAAGATGACATTGTGATTCGTTCAATCCACGCAATTCGTTGTCATACGTTGCAGATGAAGGAGCTACCAGATGATGTACCAACCGGAAGCTGAAACCCTTGATCAAAGCACACTGCGCGAACTGCAGCTTCAACGCTTGAAAGAAACTCTGGATCACATCCACGCTCACAACCCGGACTACGTGCGGCACCTCAACGGGTTGGGTGCCGGCGACGTCCACAGCCTGGAGGATCTCCAACAGTTCCCCTTTATGACCAAGGAGGATCTGCGACGGGCCTACCCCTTCAGGTTCGCCTGTGCCCCTCAGACGGACTTCATGCGCTTCCACATGAGTTCCGGCACCACCGGCACCCCCG
>JBHIAO010000583.1:0-3585 GCA_046758565.1 Anaerolineae bacterium | reverse complement strand
GTTGCCGGCGCTCAGGAGCACACCCGTGCCTGGATGCGCGACATCGACACACTGGTGAATCGGCTGCGAACGCTCGACGATCAACTCGGCCGCCAACTGCGTGACCTGACGGAGCGGTTGCTGGCCCCGGCCAGGGTCTCGGGACTGGCCCTGGTCGATCGGAGCTACCTCGAGCACCTGTTCGGCACCTACAAGCCGGCAGTCTCGGCTACCACAGCGGAGCTCCTGGAAGGAAATCAGCGGCTGCACGATTGGACCGGCTGGTCACAGGAAGCGGTGCGGCAGGCCGTTGTCGGCGTCGCCCTCCAGCCGTTTGAGCCGATCCGGCAGATATCCGTCGAGCGGGTCATCCAGGATCGCTCTGACCAAATGACGGCCCGCCAGTGGGTGGACATGCTCGTGCAGAAGGCCAAGCCGGCCTGGAACCTGAACGAGGTGTTGCTGCCGCGTGGCGCCGCACATCTGGCGCGGATCGAGTTGCTGGGCGTGCCAGATCGTGAACGCTCCATCTACGCCAACAAGGCCGCCCGTCTGGTCAGCACATCGGACCCGCATCGCATCACTGCCTTCACCATGACTGCCGGTGCACCCGTCACCGCACTTCGAAGCTACCGCGACTACCGGCGGATCTACGAACAGGTACGGGGCAAGCGCCCACTGCACGTCCTGCCCGAATTCCTGGCTGAAGGACAGAGCGCCAGGCTGGCCTTCGCCCTGGCCCACCTCTTTGGCTTCATTATCGACAGAGGCGTGTACTACTACTACCAGCCCGTTGACAAGCTGACGGAGCTCGTCAAGCTGGGACGGGGCAAGGGCAACGCCATCGAGACGTTGGGTGGCCATGAGGGTCTGGTCGGCGAGGTGATGGAGCGGGTCGAGGCACGCATCGAGGACGTTGGCTACGACCAGGTACGGCAAGAACTGGCCGCGTTCTACGAAGCCACGGGGGACGAGGATGACCTCACCCGTGAGCTCAAACGCCTCGTCCGCGGCTACGCCGACCAGTTGGGGAAGCGCCGGCTGGTCTGAAAATAGTTGGCTAGTTGGCTAGATGGCTAGATGGCTACTGTCATGCAAGCCAACCAGCCATCCAGCCAACTAGCCAACTAGCCAACCAGCCATCCAGCCAACCATCCAACCAGCCAACCAGCCAGCAGAAAGGAGCTGACCATGACCCATACACAAGCCACCATCAACCGAACACTGATTCTGGCCCTGGGCGAGTCACCCATGGGCATCATCGAGGCGTTTCACGCCCGACTCAACGAGCGTCGGTCGGGTTTACTACCTGACCACGAGGACCTGCCCATTGCCTCCGTGGCACTCACCGTCGGCCCCTGCGACTCGGAAACGGCTCCAAACAGCTACTGGGCTGCACTGGACGACCACGTCGACGAAATCACCGCCGGCATCACCACTGCCCTGGCCGGCATCTCACACATCCCACGTACCATCGGTAGCGGCGACAGGCTGCGCTCGGCCCAGGTTGATGTTTACCTGGTGGCGGCCCTGGAAGATCCGGTGGCCGGCATTCTCGTCGACATCGTCTACCTCGTTCGACATCTGATCAGCCGGCGCCTAAACACCCGAGCTCGAATCGGTGGGCTGCTGCTTCTGCCCGATACGCTGACCCTCGATGATCCCGAGCCGGCGCTGGCGCGAACGTACGCCGCTCTGAAGACGATCGATGTCTACATGGGCGCGCATGACGGATATCGCCGGCCTTACGCCAATGGCACCGTGATCGAGGGGTGGGGACCGATGTTTGATGGCGAGTGCTTCCTGATAGGAGCGCTGACCCGGGACGGACTGCGCCTGGCGCAACCCGAAGCGCGCAAACACCTGGTTGCCGAGGCGCTGATTCAGATCGTTGCCAGTCCGATCGGTCGGGCGGCACTGACAGCCGAGCCGGCGCTGCAGCAGCTCGGTAGTCGGCCCAGCTATGCCAGTCTGGGGATCGCCAGCCTGGTCTACCCAGCCCACGCCGTCCATGAATGCCTGGCCCGACGATTGGCGCGCCAGGTTCTGGAAGGCTGGTCCTCGGATTTGCCAAATCAGCCGGAAGCCACGCAGGCCGTTGCCTTCTTGTCCGAAAATGGCTTCGATCCTGAGTCTATCCGGGAGCGGGTGCTGCCCCGAGGGTTGCTGGCAGAAGCCGGCGTCGGATATCCTGTCACGGTGGATCGGCCATGGGGCCAGTTGGATACACTGCGCGATGCCATCGACGACACGGTGGCTCGCCGGCTGGAGGCGCTCAACGCCCATCGCAGTGACCTTGAGGGCATGGCGGATGCGTTAGCCAACGATCTGTCCCGATTGCTGAGAAACGACCTGGCTAAACGGATCGATCCGCCCCAGCCGGCCGGCCTCCAGCATGCTCTGGCCCTTGCCCAGGTGTTGAAGGACCAACTTCTCGCCCTGGAACGGAGTGAAACTGAGAACGCCGACGAGCGTTGGAAGACGTTCCAGGCCCTCGGTGACGAGATTGAGGGCGTTGGCCAGCGTCTGGCCGAAGTCGGTGCGCGACTGGCAGCCTATCGACCAACCACTCTGCGTAATGCTGTCAGCCTCATGCTCAAACCGCATCGGTGGCTTGAAATCTGGCGTACGTGGCACACCGTGCAGCAAACCAAAATGACGTACATTGCACATCTGGAGCGGCAGATCGAATTGACCGTTGTCATCCTGGAGTCCGATCTCATCGCCCACTACCTGCGAGAAGCCGCTGCGCACGTCGAGCGCTTGGAGCGCAAACTGACTGACTTACTCGACACCATTGAAGCCGCTGTCAGAGAGCCGGGGAGCGGCGGAGCGGAGGAGCCGAGGAGCTGGGGAGCGGAGGAGCTGGGGAGCGGAGAACCAGGGGGGAATTCGCCTCTGCACCTCTGCGCCTCTGCACCTCTGCACAACCTGGAGTGGTCTGCGCTTACGCCAGGTCAAGTTGAGGAGCTCTACCGAGAGACCGTCGATGACTTGGCGGCGGAGTTGTCTGCGTTTGGCGAGATGCAGGGGCCGCTGTCGGTGTGGATAGAGCAGACGCCGGACGCGTCTGAGGTAAGCGCTGCTGCTCTGGTTTTTTCCCGCCATCGTCTTCAGCCCGTGATGGATGTGACGGTCGGTCAGTTGCTGGCTGCACGGTACCCCGATGCTGATCAGCGAGAGGCGGTGATCGAAAGCCTCCTCGGTGCCGCCGTGCCCTTCCTGGCCTGGGATGAAACCGTCCTGCAGGCTGGCGACGGCGAGGTGGTACGCCAGACGGCTGTCCTGGGGATACCTGCCGCAGATTTCGAACTCGTTGAGACAAGCATCGAATCACTTCGCCGCTCAGCATCCTTCGTACCCACCCTCGATCCATACCGGCTCGTGGCGTTGACCGTTGTCCAGGGCATCCCTCTGGCTGCCATCCCGATTGTCTGCGAGGCCGGCGCATGCTACGCGCGAGCACCAGAGCCGGCAATGCTACATGGAGATCCAACGGATGTTGACCTGCCAGACTTACTCGTGAAACGTAAAACGTGAAACGTGAGGAGCGGCCAACGTAAATCATTACGTTTCACGTTTCACGTTTCACGTTTCACGTTTCAC
>JBHIAO010000582.1:0-3589 GCA_046758565.1 Anaerolineae bacterium | reverse complement strand
CCGGTGTGGCCTGTTCAACATCGGGGCTGAGGGACAATTGCTGGTTGGGGCTCTCACCTCCGTGTGGATTGGCTACAGCGTGACGGGGCTGCCGTGGATTATCCACATGCCTCTGGCAATACTTGCGGGGGCCATGGCCGGCGCATTCTGGGGTGCCATCCCGGGCTACCTCAAAGCCCGGACAGGGGCTCACGAAGTTATCAATACCATCATGATGAACTGGATCGCCATCCGGCTGATCGACTGGCTGATCAATGGCCCCATGGAGCGCCCCGGCGCGGCCGCCAAGACGCGGGAGATTCTGGCCACCGCTTACCTGCCCCAGTTTTCGTCGGACCCCCGCGTACGTATCCACGCCGGCTTCTTCCTGGCCCTGGGCATGGCGGCGTTGGTGTACTGGTTCCTGTTTAAGACGACCATCGGCTTCGAGATTCGGACCGTGGGCGCTAACCCGGATGCGGCCAGGTACAGCGGTATCAGTGTGCCTGGGAGCTTCGTGCTGGCCATGGCGCTGAGCGGCGCATTGGCTGGCCTGGCCGGCACGGCTCAGGCCCTGGGCGTAACTCACTTCCTGGCCGCCGGCTTTTCCCCCGGCTTCGGATTCGACAGCATAGCGCTGGCCTTGCTGGGGAAAAGCCAT
This sequence comes from Anaerolineae bacterium, assembly GCA_046758565.1. Taxonomy (GTDB): domain Bacteria; phylum Chloroflexota; class Anaerolineae; order Epilineales; family JAANWY01; genus JBHIAO01. The sequence goes on along the minus strand of JBHIAO010000582.1, from coordinate 2,949 downwards.
CCCGTCGGGGTCATATTGGCCGCGATGTTGTTCGGGAGCCTTCGGGCCGGCGCCACCAAGATGCAGTCATTGGCACAGATTCCGGTCGACATCATCGCCATCCTGCAAGCGTTGATCATCATGTTTGTGGCAGCCCCAGCCATGATCCGCTGGATCTACCGCATCCGAGCAGAGCGGGCGGTCGGCGAGCAGGTCTTTACCCGCGGTTGGGGAGCCTCTTGAGCAAGTGTGAAGGGGAGCAGGGGTGCGGAGGAGCTAGAAGAAGAACCAGAAGAGACAGAGGGGCCAGAAGAGACAGGGGAGCAAGGGAGCAGAGGTGCGGAGGAACTGAGGAGATCGGGAGAAATGGCAACAGCAGTGCAGGCAATTCGACCCCGAGCGAAGCTAGTAACGCGCGAGCGTATCCTGGCCGGCATCTTCCTCTTGGCCAGCCTGTTAATCCTGTTTGTCTTCGCAAGAGGAATTGAGCCGGGGCAGGAGACGAAGTTCATTTTGAATCCCGGTCGCGCCACGGTGGCCATTAAGTTGCCGCCCTGGGTCCTACCGACTCAGACGACGCTGTATCTGTTGGCCGGCTTCTGCCTGGCAGCCGGCGTGTCTCAGTTCGCCCGTGGACTTGGCAGGTGGCTGAATCTGGTGTTCCTGTTCGTATTTCTGGCCTTTGTTTTCGCGTTTCTCGTGTGGGCAGCGCGCGGGAAATCGCTCAATTTGGTCGGTATGCTTCAGGCCACGCTGCAGCGATCGGTCCCTATCGCCTTGGGTGGCTTGAGTGGTGTTCTTTGCGAGCGATCCGGCGTTATCAACATCGCCATCGAGGGCATGATGTTATCAGCCGCCTTCACCGCCGTTGTAGTCGCGAGTGCCACGGGCAGTATTTGGCTTGGTCTGCTGGGAGCTATGTTGATCGGCGGGTTGATGGCCCTGTGGCACGGCTGGTTGTCCATTCGCTTCCGCGTCGATCAGATCGTCAGTGGGACGGTGATCAACATCTTCGCAGCCGGCGCGACAAGCTACCTCACAGCCCGATTCCTGGTCCACCCGGAATTTCAACATCTCAACAATTCCGGCATTTTCCGGCCAATCCCGATCCCGCTTCTGTCCAACATCCCGATCATAGGGCCAATCCTTTTCGAGAACAATGCCATTATCTATCTGATGTTCCTGGTTATCGCCCTCATCCACGTCGGGTTGTTCTACACGCGCTGGGGTCTGCGTACGATCGCGGTCGGTGAACACCCTCGCGCAGCCGATACATTGGGTATTGACGTCTATCGTGTGCGCTATGTCAGTGTGATAATGGGTGGCATGGTTGCCGGCCTCGGAGGGGCGTACTTCACCGTGGGGACGGTTGGTCGCTTCGACGAGTTACTCACGGCCGGCAAGGGGTTCATCGGGTTAGCAGCGATGATCTTCGGTAAATGGAACCCCATTGGCACCTTTGGCGCCTCGCTCATATTCGGATTTGCCGACTCTTTACAGACAAAGTTGCAGATTCTTCGCGTGCCGATTCCATCGGAGTTCTTGTTGATGGCGCCCTACGTGATAACGATGATCGTGCTGGCCGGCATCATTGGCCGCGCCATCCCGCCGGCCGCTGACGGACAGCCGTACGTGAAGGAGTAACGTAGAAGGTGGTTCCGGGGTGACGGGGGAATTAAGATCGTGAAACGTAAAACGTGAAACGTGAGGAGTTCGGAAAGGAGTTTGATCATCACGTTTTACGGCGTTACTCCGCAACATTTGCGTCATGTGCGTGAATTATCGCCTCGTAAAACGTGAAACGTGATGAGCTCACGCCGGAAATCCTCACGTTTTACGTTTCACGTTTTACGCAGTTTGGTTGCGGCCAAAGGCTGCGTTAAGTTTTACGTTTCACGCGGCCCTGTTCCATCGAAAGGTACTGTTTACAATCTATTCTTTTCGGATGAACACATCTTGAAACGGAGGACACAATGGCCTGGTTGAAAGAGATCAGAGGGATGCCAGTGGTAAGCGTTGCCGAAGGCAAAGAACTGGGCAAGGTGGATAGTTTGCTGGTCGACGTGGGGGCCGGCACGGTCCGGTGGCTGCAGTTGGGCAAGAGCCGCTTCTTCGGGGAGACCCGCGTGATCTCCGTAGATGAAATACAAGCCATCGGCGAGAACGCGATCACGGTGGAGTCGGAAACAGCGGCCGTTCGCATCGACAGGGTGACTGAGGCTCAGGAACTCTCTCGCGAGAAGCGCCGCATTATTGGCACTCGGGTTCTCACGAACAAGGGCCGAATGCTTGGCGAGATTCGAGACTACGAGATCGACGTGGACACATTCCAGATCACTCGTTACGAGATCGGTAAGGGTGATCTCTTGGGAGCCCGATCACGAGTCGCGACGGCGGACTACGTACTGACCATCGGGCCTGACGCCGTTCTCGTGGATGCGGCAATTGAAAGCGAATGGTTCCCCGAAGAGGTGGACGAAGTCCAGGCTCCCTTCCCAGAGGACGTCGAAGAAGAACCCGCCGAAGACGCCGCGCCTGAAGAGGAGCATGACGGCGACTGGCCTGGTTGATGCCCGGATTCAGGGATGCACGTCAGCAAGGGATGAAAACGATGGCGACCCAAGCAGTGATCGATGACACGTTGGCGAGTGAAACCAGGGAGCTTGTTCACGAGCTGAAACGTGTCGTCGAGGGCGAGGTGCGCTTCGACAGGTATTCGCGCGTCCTCTACAGCACCGATGCCAGTATCTACCAGATCGAGCCGATTGGCGTCGTGTTGCCACACCACGCCGATGACGTGATTGCTGTTCTGGAGGTGGCGCATCGCCATGGTGTGCCGGTGCTCCCGCGCGGTGGGGGTAGCAGTTTGGCCGGCCAGGCCGTGGGACATGCGATTCACATCGACGTGTCCAAATACATGAATCGCATCCTGGAGGTGAACGCGGAAGAGGGCTGGGCACGAGTGCAACC
>JBHIAO010000581.1:0-3602 GCA_046758565.1 Anaerolineae bacterium | reverse complement strand
AAATCCGAAATCAATCGTTCCTCTTTTCCAAAATCCGCCGTCGTCCGTCCATCCCACTGCTCTGGCTGCCGCGTCCAGCACTTTCACGGCCCCAACCGGTTGCGGCAACGGCACATTGGTCGCCTGAATCGAGTCATGCCGATAGATGTTGCGCATCCGGAACTCGACGGGGTCCATGCCCAGTTTCTCTGCCAGCTTGTGCATCTGCATCTCCGCCGCGAACTCCGCCTGCACCGAGCCAAAACCCCGGAAGGCACCGCAGGGCACATTGTTGGTGTACACAGCGCGGCTGTCCACGTGGATGTTTTCACACTCGTATGGCCCGGAGCACATGACGGTGGCGTTGGCCAGGACTGCTCGGCTGGATGATGCGCAGGCGCCGGCATCCCCCAGGAGGTCCATCTGGATGGCTGTGAGCTTGCCATCACGGTTGGCCCCCCAGCGCGCGCGGATGATGTACGGATGGCGCTTGTGATGCCCGATGATGGATTCCTCGCGGCTCCAGACAATCTTCACCGGCTGGCGCAGCTTCCAGGCCGCCAACGCCAGGACTATCTGCACCGATATGTCCTCACGCCCACCGAAGGCCCCGCCGGCATACTTGTACACGACTCGAACCTGATCCTCGGGCAATTGGAGCGCGTGGGCAATCTGGTGGCGGTCGTCGTGGGACCACTGGCCAGCGGTCTCGATCACGACGCGCCCCTCGTCGTCGATGTAGGCCAGGCCGGCCTCGGGCTGCAGATAGGCGTGTTCCTGGTACGGCGTCTGGTATTCCGCCTCAACGATCACATCAGCCTGGGCAAAGCCGGCCTTGATGTCACCCTTGCGGATTCGGTAACTGGCAAGCAAATTGGAGCCCTTCTCGGCATGGACCAATGGCGCGTCATCGTCCAGGGCACGGCGCGGATCCGTCAAGGCCGGCAGGTCTTCGTACTCAACCTTTAACAGATCGCGACCCTCCGTCGCCGCACGTACGGTCTCACCAATGATCAGTGCCACCTTGTCACCAACGAAGCGGACCACGTCTCCGCACAGGGCCGGTTGGTCGGGCTCCATGAGGCCATATTCATTCACAGGCACATCGTCCGCTGTGAGCACTGCAACGACGCCGGGGTGCGCCAGGGCATGGCTGGTGTCGATGCGCTTGATTCGGGCGTGAGGCCGGCGGGCAAAGAGCACCTTCATGTGCAGCGCTCCCGACATCGAGAGATCACCCGGATACGCCGTCCGGCCAATCACCTTATCCAGCGCATCCACCCGCGGAATCGACTGCCCAATCAGGCGATCCATCATTGAATACACTCCAAGCCTTTACCATTCAATTTCCTGGGTAGTCAGTGAACCGCACAACGCCCAAGCTCTGATCACTCTCAGTTACGAGACGACAGCGAATTGCTTCCTGCGCCGCTCTTCGTCGCCCTTTTTCCCTCTAGCTCAGATCGGTAGCAGCCTGCTGGATTGCCGATAGGACCTTGTAGTAGCCGGTACAGCGACACAGGTTGCCAGTGATGCTCTGCTTGATTTCGTCCATGGTGGGCGCGGTGTTCTCGCGCAGCAGAGCCGCGCCGGCCATGATCAAACCCGGCGTGCAGTATCCACACTGAACACCACCTTCAAAGATGAAGGCACGCTGCACCGGGTGCAAATCGTCGACTGTGGGATTCTCACTGGCAGCTAAGCCCTCGATGGTAATCACCTCAGCGCTGTGGGCACGCGGCGCCGGCACCAGACAAGCATCGACGGCCATGCTATCCAGCAGAACGGTGCACGCGCCGCACTCGCCCTCGGCACACCCCTCTTTCGTACCCGTCAGGCCGGCATCGTCCCGCAGGGCATCCAGCAGCGTTTTGCCATTGGCGCCTCGTATGGTCATGGGCCGTCCGTTCACCACCGCCTCGATGGGCTGGTCGCCGCCGTCCTGGTGGAAGGCCGAGGCCGGCAGCCGGTTAGGCTGTGATCCATTTGGTCCCCACAACATGGCTCGCCTTTGGGGCCAATCTGCACGCTCCGTGCCATCGCGGAGTTGCTGCAATGCCCGGCGCGTCAAACGCCGCACCATCTCCCGACGATACTCAGCCGAGCCCCGCAAGTCGTCAATCGGTCGCGCGGCCCGAAATGCCAGATGCGCCGCCTGCTCAATCGCCGCATCGTCCAACGTGGACCCCACCAGAGTCATCTCCGCTTCCGGCACCCGGATAATGATCGGCGCCACGGAGCCCAGGGTGATGCGGGCACGGGTCACGATATCGCCATCAAAATCCAAGACAGCCGCTACGTTTATCACCGAAATCGCCTGGGCCCGACGCAGACCCAGCTTGAGAAAGCAACCCCGTTCGCTCTCGCGCATGGCCGGAAATGCGATGTCGATCAGCATTTCGTCGTCCCCCAGAGCCGTCTGCCGCACACCCAGGAAGAAGTCCTCGAAAGCTAGTGTGCGCCGGCCTCGCTTGCTGGCCAGGGTCACCGAGGCGTCCAGGGCCATGAGGGGCGTGATGGTGTCGTTGGCCGGCGATGCGGTGATCACGTTGCCGGCCACGGTTCCCCGGTTGCGGATCTGCGGCCCTCCGACGGTCCAGGCCGCCTGGGCCAGCGGGAAGGCCCGCTCGACGATCAAGTCAGAATCGACCAGGCGGTTGTGCGTCACCAGCGGCCCCAGGTGAATGAGACCATCATCGCCCAGCGTGATCGTGTCAAGCCCCGGAAGGCGGGTCACATCGATGAGCTTGGGCACCTCCCGCGCATCGCGCTCCAACTCGATGATCAGGTCCGTTCCGCCGGCGATGATGCGGGCCTGGCCGGCGTATTTGGCTAACAACCCCAATGCCTCATCCACTGTCGCCGGCGAGTAGTAATCCTTCCACAACATTGTGCATCTCCGTCTCAGTGTCCATCCGCTATCCGCGGCATCCGAATCCGTTTCTCCGTTAATCCGCTACGCCGCAGGCAATCCGCTGACAGCCCATCCGTTAATCTGCTTCGCCGCAGGCAATCCGCTGACAACCCATCCGCTTATCCGCTACCCATCCGCTTATCCGCTACCCATCCGCTGCCAGCGCATCCAGGAAATAAATCGACGTACGGATACCTTTGTAAAAGTGATCGATGCTGAACTTCTCATTGGGCGAATGCAGCCGGTCGTCAGGCAGACCAAAGCCCATCAAAATCGTGGGAATCCCCAGTTGCTCCGTGAACATCCCCACGACTGGAATCGTGCCGCCTTCACGAGTGAACACCGGTGTCTTGCCGAACCCCTTCTCGTAAGCCCGCTCAGCCGCCTGCATCTCGGGAATATCCCGGTCAATTAACACAGGCACCGCTCCGTGCAGATTTCGTACCTCAACATGAACCTCGGGGGGCGCCAGTTCCTTCACGTAGTCGCTGAACCGTTGGAAAATGCGCTCAGGGTCCTGGTCCGGCACCAGACGCATACTGATCTTGGCCGTCGCCTGCGACGGGATGATGGTCTTGCCTCCTTCGCCGGTGAAACCGCCCCAGATGCCGTTGACATCCAGCGTTGGCCGGCCCCAAATACGCTCCACCGTGGTGTAGCCAGCCTCCCCCCACAGCCCGTCGACGCCGGCCTCGCGGCGAAAGCCCTC